>DAOLIO010000173.1:3255-6671 GCA_035328505.1 Azonexus sp. | reverse complement strand
TAGCAGCCGACAAGGCGCCGGATCTCGGGCACGGTGAGCGCCTGCGGCTGGGTGCCGGTGAGCAAATCCTTGACGTTGGAGGCCGAGTAGGCGATCGGTGACTGGGCAAAATTCGGAATCACCTGGCGTCCGCAGTGATTGAGCTGGGCGAAGAATTTTCCACCGTGGGCGTGCACCGCAGCCACGACGCTGGCGAGGCCGGGGATTTTTTCATTGTGGTCGGCACCCAGCTGCTTTGGGGCCGATTTGCCGTCACGGCTGACGTAGATATTGCCGGTGATGATCAGCGGTGTTTCGCCACGCGCGATGAGCGTGTAAAAATCGATCACCGCCTGCGTGGCAAAGCCATCGAGCGTTGCCCGGGTTTCTGCCGTGGCGGTCTTGAACAGACGTCCCGGCAGCGTCAGCTGCCCGATGCGGATCGGCGAGAAAAGTATGCTGTTATCTGTTGCCATCGCTGCCCCCTTGTTCAAGCGCGTTGGTCGCACCATGACACTTGGAGCCTGAACATTCCATTTGGTTCACCCCGCGATCAGCAGGACCGGCCGTGGCGATAAAGCGGGTTGCCACGGTCAACCGGACATTTCGCTCAAAAATGAAATTTCTGGTGGGCAGGCCATGACCGGATCAGGAATGATGTGGAGCCGGCCGAAAATAGTTGACCCTGCCGGAAGTCCCAGCCCTTACCATCCGAGCCAGCAAATTTTCTGAATCCCTTCGCCCATGAGCATCGCGCTTACACCCCGCGACGAACGTTATTTTCTGCTGACCCTGGCCGGCATTCAGTTCAGTCACATCCTCGATTTCATGATCATGATGCCGCTCGGCCCCGTCCTGATGAAGGCCTTCGGCATCGGGACGCATGCGTTCGGGCTGCTGGTTGCCTCCTACAGTTTCAGCGCTGCAGTGTCCGGGATCCTGGCGGCCACCTTTGTCGATCTCTTCGAACGAAAGCGCCTCCTGCTCATCGCCTTCGGCCTGTTTGCGCTGTCCACCCTGGCCTGCGCGCTGGCGCCAAGCTATTCGATGCTGATGGTGGCGCGCGGCCTGGCTGGCGTTTTCGGCGGCATCATGGGCGCGCTGGTGCAGACCATGATCGGCGACGCCATCCCTTTTTCCCGCCGGGCGCGCGCCAGCGGCATCGTCGCCAGCGCCTTCTCGATCTCAACCATTGCCGGCGTCCCCATGTCACTCTGGCTGGCCAACCATTTTGGCTGGCGGATGCCTTTCATGTTCATCGGCGCACTGAGCGTCATGTTCATCGGCATCGGCCTGCGTTTCCTGCCCGAGCTGCGGCACCACCTCAGCGACGAAAAACGCGCCCACCTGCTCTCGGCCACCTTCAGCGTGCTCGGCGATACCAACCATCTGCGCGCCCTGCTCTTCTCCGCGCTGATCATTTTTTCCGGATTCACCGTCATTCCCTACATCACCGTTTATGCGGTCAATAACGTCGGCATTCCGCTGCACCAGATCCCCATCATTTATCTGGTCGGCGGATCAGCCACCTTCATCAGCGCCCGCCTGATCGGACACTGGGCCGACAAGCACGGCAAGGTCGAGGTCTATCGCAAGGTGGCCCTGCTCGCCATGTTGCCCTTGCTGGCCGTGACCCATGTTGGCACAGTGCCGCTATGGGGCTGGTTGATCTGCACCACCGCCTTCTTTGTCCTGACCTCCGGGCGCATGATCCCCGCCATGGCCATCATCTCGTCATCTGCCCAACCCAAATTGCGCGGCACGTTCATGTCGCTGAACGGCACCGTCCAATCGCTGGCCATGGGCCTCGCCACCACACTGGCCGGCTTCGTCACCTCGCTGGACGACAGCGGCCGCATCGTTGGCTACCCGCTGGTCGGCTACGTCGCCGTTGCCGCGAACCTGATCGCCGTCTGGTTTGCCTCGCGCATTGTCATGCACGGGCGAAATGCCTAGAACAGCGCTGTTTTCCTGATTCCTGCGGTCAACCGGGAAAATCGGCAGAAAACAAAATGCCAAACCGACCAGAGCGGCAGGAGGGTGCCCATCAGCGACATTTGGCGCACTTGGCTCCAGCCACAAAGCAGCGGCTCGCGCAGGGCACTCGCGACCGCGACCCATGTGTCCGGCATTAGCACAGCATGAGCCCTACAAGCCGCTTCTTCACCACCTAGGTGATGAGAATCTACAGTAGTGCGTGCAACTCGTCGTCGGTTGGTACAACGAACTAGACGAAAGACTGGCACGCACCTCTGCTAAAGGTGACATTGTGGTTGGCCGGAAGACCTGTCACCATCTAAAAATGCAAGACGAACGCGGTGCCAAAGGTGAGTTAGCGCGCAATTTTCACACCCCGCCTGCGCCCTGCGGCGGTCCCAAGCAGGGCCAAGCTCACCAGTGCCAGCGTGCCGGGCTCAGGCACTGTACCTCCGCCGGACTCAGTGAAGAACGCTAATCCAAAAGCTCCTCCAGAAAGGGCCGGCGCGAATGTGGATTGAAACGTGGCTGCACCTGTTGCCGTGTCGACCAAGTAAACGTTCTGGCCAGCCACCCCGTAGAGGTTCACATTGTCAGGGGTTGCCAGACCAAACATACTCCCGACACCCAAATTGCCAATCACCGTACCAGCACCGTTGGTGGTGTCCACGCTGATAAGTTGATTACCACTCGATGCCATGAAGAGTTCGCCACCAATGAACGCGAGATCACCGCCCGACTGAAAGCCAATGGATCCGATCGCGCTCGCGGCGCCGGTCAGCATGTTGACCGTGTAAAGCGAACTGCCTGCCATGTACAAGGTTCCATCGGATCCAAAAACCAAGGCGTTGGCGGTACCGACGACCGAGCCCAAGCCACCAACCAAGGTCGTTGCACCCGTGCTCGAATTGACTTTGTACAGACTTGAGAACGAAATTCCGTATAGGTCACCCGAGGGACTAAATGCGATGTCGGTGAGGGCGATGCTCGTGTTCCCGATGGACGACGTTGCGCCAGTCGCTACGTCGACGGTTGCCAATCCGGCGCCCCCCGTGCTCACCCAGAGCGTCGGAGCTGCATATGCAGCGAAGGCTGCGGAAAACAGAACGCATGCGACGCTGGTTCGTTTGATCCATTTCGAAAAGTTCATTGTGGTTCTCCGAATTCGCTATTGAAAAGAGACGACAACAACAATGAGCAAAACCCGCGCCGGAAACTACGAAGTTATTTAGAATCAATCGCATATCTTCCTTTAAGCGGGCCTGCACTAAATCGCTTGTAAAGAACTCCGACACTCCCGGGCCCTGCCGTGGTCCAGGCTGTGCTGCATGTCGACATCAAAGACTCGCTTCGGCAGCCCAGCTGATTCGGCACAGCCGGGCGAGAATGTACTCAGCCTCGCACTCGGCGGCGGACTTGGTGTACTACGCGCCTCCGCGGCGGCACCACTGCCCACCGCT
>DAOLIO010000173.1:0-3155 GCA_035328505.1 Azonexus sp. | reverse complement strand
CCGCTGATGCAGGTTTTTTGCAGGAATCTGCTAACAGGGGCTGACCCGTTTTGACGAAAACCAGCGATCGCTCGCGTGATAGTCCCCGCGCAACTTGTGTACAATACAAATACTGTATAAACTACTGTATATCGTCTCACCGGGGAGGCCGCGATGTGCGGATGCTACGAACTCAAGGCAAAGGCCACAACGCTGAACAAGCGCTTCCCGCTACTTCACCTGAGCCAGGCAGACATACCCCGTCCGTTCGAACGCTATCCGTCAGATCGGGTGTTGATGATTGCGTCGGGGGCTAGCGGTTATCAGCGCAGTATGGCCCGCTGGGGACTGGTCGGCAGTTTTCTCGACCATGAGCCGCGCCATCCGCTCATTACCTTGCCCGGAGAAGGCCTGTCCAGCCGGCCTTTCTACAGCAAAATCCTGAAACGACACCGCTGTGTCATTCCCGCCACGGCCTTTCATGCTTGGCAGCGTTTGGCGGATGGTCAGCAGAAAATGCGGATCAGCGAGCCCAGCGGCGGCTTGTTGATGTTCGCCGGCATTTACGACCACCACCCGCTGGCGGGAACCACGTGCGCCATTCTGACTACCGGTGCGAATGCCGCTGTTGGCGCAATGTCAGAGCCCACCCCCATTCTGCTGGACCACGAGGCATGCAGTTGCTGGCTGGGGGAACACGCGGTGTTCCCGGACACCGAATTCGACGCGATCCTGAATGCCCCCGCCCGACACCTGCTGACGATGACAGCAGTGATCGAAGAAGCGCCCTCACCGCAGTTATCGCTGGCATTCGCCTAGCCAATTGATGCTGCAGCGCAATATTCAGAGCGCAAAGGCTGAAAAAATTCAGTATGCTGAGTACGAATGGACTGCCAATCAGGCAGTGCTCTTTCCGACAATGCAACAAAGGTCATGACATGTTCGACAATCTGGTGGGGTTTTTCATCCAATGGGGTATCACCTCGATATGCTTGTGGGTGGCCAGCCTGGTATTCGCGGGGATTCGTTTTTCCAACACCTCTTCACTGATTGTCTCGGCGCTGCTCCTCGGTTTTGCCAATGCGGTGTTGCGGCCGTTGCTGGTTTTTCTGACCCTCCCTTTGACGCTGGTGACGCTGGGATTTTTCCTCCTGGTCATCAACGCGCTGATGCTGATGCTGGTGGCCAAAATCGTTAGCGGTTTTCAGATCACAGGGTTCTGGACGGCCTTTTTCGCCAGCTTGTTCATCTCGATTTTGAGCATGGCACTGGGCACCCTGGCGCCGAATTCAGAAACAACGATCTACCGCCTGCCCGACCAACCCGGGCAGACCATCTCGATTTAGGTCGTCAGCATGGATCAACCCGCTTACTGGATTTTGCGCGCCGAGCATCGTCTGCTGACGATCGCCGGGAGCGATGCGGATGTTGTCTTTCCATCCGGTCTGGCTGCCGAATTCGGCCATCCGGACAAAGCACTCCACGTTGGCGAACTACATGGCTTGCCTTGCTACGCGGCCGATGTCGCGAATTTTCCGGCGGTTGCTGCGGGCGTCGCCACGCCCCTGCGCGCCATCTTTCAGCTGGCGGGCGCCAAGGTCTTTGCGCTGGCCGGGCGCGCCACGCAATTGCTGGACTGGCAGAACCATCATCGTTTCTGCGGCCGTTGCGGCACGCCGACGGCCATCAAGGCCGATGAACTGGCGATGCAGTGTCCCGGTTGCAGCCTGCTCGCCTACCCGCGCATTTCCCCGGCCGTCATGGTCCTGGTGCGCGACGGTGACAAGCTTTTGCTGGGTCGCAGCCCGCATTTCAAACCCGGCGTATTCAGCGCCCTGGCCGGCTTTGTCGAACCTGGCGAAACACTGGAGGAATGCGCCGCCCGCGAGGTTCGCGAAGAAGTCGGCGTTGATATTGCCAACCTCCGCTATTTCAGCAGCCAGCCATGGCCTTTTCCCAATTCGCTGATGATTGCCTTCTTTGCCGACTATGCCGGCGGGGAAATCACGCCGGACACCCAGGAGATCGAGGCCGCCGGGTGGTTTGGCAGCGATGCCCTGCCCATCCTGCCGGAACCGATCAGTATTTCGCGCCGCTTGATCGAGGCAGCCTTGAGACCGGATGCAAAATTTTGAATTTCAGCTGTTTTTTCCCGTTGACCGCAGCACTGGCCTCTTCGCTGACCAACGTCGACCTGTCAGTAATTTATCAGGTCAAAGATGGCCATCGGCAAACCACCATCACCTACCCGGCATCTGAATCCCCGCCACGCTCCGTCATGCCTGACCGCGCCCAATGCGATGCGGCATCCCGTACAACTGACTTGAACGTACCAACATGAACCCGCGAAAAATCAAGCTTCACCGCCACCCTACCCCGCATCAGCAAGCCCGAGCCAATTTGTTATTTGTGCATGGCGGCTACGTCGACTCAAGCTGTTGGCAACATCATTTCATCCCGTTTTTCCAGCGACAGGGCTACGACTGCTTTGCCGTTGACCTGGCCGGCCATGGCGCCAGCGAGGGACGAGCGCACATCGACGATTTCGGCATCGATGATTACGCAGCCGATGTGGCGCATGTCATGGAACAGATCGACGGACCCACCATCGTGATCGGGCATTCGATGGGCACCATGGTCCTGGAACGCTATCTCGATGGCGGTGATGCCGTGGCCGCTGCATTCCTCTCGCCGGTCCCCCCCACCGGTACGCTGCCCAGCGCCATCAGCCTGACCACGCGTTTTCCCGGTTTTCTGCAAGCCATCGAGCGCGTCCTCAATGGCCAGCGCTCGGACGACATCGAGGAAGTGCTGACCCGCGCCTATTTCGCCAAAGACATGTCCGTGGGTGAAGCCAGACGCTTCATGGAATTTGTCGTCCCGGAATCACAAAAAGCCATCGCCGAAATGGCCACCGCCTTGATGCAGCGACCCAAATTACGCCGCAAATTGCCGGTGGTCGTCATGGGTGGCGAAGAGGACGCCGTATTTTCGAGCTCGATGCTCTATTTTTCCGCCGTGCCCTGGCGGGGCGAAGTCCGCCGCCTGCCCAATCTCGGGCACGTCCTGATGCTGGATACCCAATGGCAGTCGGCTGCAAATTGCCTGCTCGAATGGATGGAAAAGCTCGAAATCAACAGCCCTTGCAGCGTCTGAGCCTGGCATCGACGCCCGGC
>DAOLIO010000172.1:0-6672 GCA_035328505.1 Azonexus sp. | reverse complement strand
GGTTGGGCATTGGGATGGGCCATGAGGGCGCTCCTCCATGAACGTCGGGACATTCCGACAATTCATGCTCTCGCGACTTTTCCGCGCTTCAACCCCGCGCCGGACAGCAGGTCGAGAGCGAGTACCCGATGCAACAACGTTGCTCCACTTTCGCCACTTGTATCACCGAGGCGCAGGGGTTTTTGCGAAAGTCGTCGAGTTGCTGTTGGCTAACGGGCGCTTTCGGGCGGCACGAGTGTCGATGCCATGTTGATAGAGGCACCGCCCTCGACCTAGAACCGAGCCGGACAAAAAAACAGAATCCGAGACCTTCGGTTACGGTATCAACCGTAATAGCTTTTCTTGGGGCAGCGCGCGACCTTCTTGCCGGATCAGGTCCCAGAGCAATGCAATGTCCTGGTTCGTTGCTTCATCCAACACGCGCGCTGCCCCAGGGAGCTGAATTCGATATCGATCGGCAAGCCGGCTGTTCCCCAGCAGCTCTCGCAATACGTCGAGATTCGGCATGAGAACACCGGCCAGCTCAGGCAATCGTGCTGCAATCGCGAGGCCGGCAGGATCATAGTCCGGCGCCGACCAGACGGGAGCACCGAGCCGCTGGAGAAACTCCATGGTGGCATCGGCGCGCAATACCTGGTCACCGCCCCGCCAAACGATCAGCGGGTTCTCCCCTGCTCTGCTCCAATTGATTTGTAACTGCCCGATCTCCTCGAAGCACAGCCAGTTCTCGACCACGACCACGCTCTGATGCATCCTCGCGGTGTCCGAGTCATCGATGGACAACTCGACGTTTGCTTTCGCTGGCAGCCAAATTTCCCGACCATCCAACAGCAATGGCCGGCCAGGGCGCGTCTTGATGGCCACTTTCCCTGTTCGGACTTGCTTTCCCGCCCACTTCTCGTCGGGTCCCGCGCCAATTGCCTCGGCACGCGACATGGTGCCAAAGGACGCTGGTGGCGTCATGGGATCAATGCGGTCGGCACGCAGCCAGGCGCGTATCTTTTCCTTGTCGTCCGCCCGAAAAACCAGCCGGCTGCCTCGCAGTTCTCCGATGTTTGTTTCCGTCACGAAGCCGGCAAGGACCTTGGAGTGCGAAAAAACGGTTTGCTCCTCCGGGCTTTGCACCACCCGCAGCAGGCTAAACGCCAGCTGCTTCCCCGTTGCTCCCGTCATGGGGTGGCTCGTGATATCAGAATGTCCCGAATCGACAAGCAGCCGGAGAGGAAGGGGCCCGCCACGATGACATCCTCAAACTGGATCCCCTTGGATCGCTGGAGTTTCAGAGACTGCTCATGGAGAATGCAGAGCAGCCAGATGTCATTCGGCACGGCGGCCAGATAGGGGCGATTTCGTTTCCATTCGATCACTGACGCCGGCGCCTGCGTCGCTGTCCGCAGCAATTCCTGAAGCCCGGCTTGCCATGGCTTGATCTCGACCACGTCCTCCGCCGGGGGATTCAAATCAAGCTCCAGGCGACCGACGCGTGGCACGGGGATCAGCTGTTGCTTGGCGGGCAGAATGGACCGGGCGATATCGACCAGGATTTCGCTGTTTTCAGCCGAAGTAACCACTGCCGACGATTTCAAGCAGTAGCCGGCCGCCTTGCAGGCCCAAGACGGCGGTTCGGCGATTTCGTCGATCTCCGGCGGGACATAATCCGGCGTGCGCTTCAGAAAGAGGGCAAAGGCTCTGAAGCGTCGCGCCGCTGGCTCGACCTGGCGCAAGCGGAACAGGTAGGCCTTGAGAATCGCAGTGATATCGAGCAGCGACGATCGCCACTCCGGAAGCTGGTCGTCCAGCTGGGACCGGTAAGCGAAGATCAGACGCTCGCCATTAGGAACGCCTTCCAGAATTTCCATCAGCCCATTCGCTTGCAACAGCAGCAGCGCGTCACCGATGATCTTGGCCCGTTCGATGTAAAACTCGTTCTGCCGCCTTTTCTCAGCCAGGGTGCTGACGTTCGAAAACTTGTTATCCGCCATGACCCGGAGCAGTTGCAGGGCACCGGAAATGCTATCGGCAAGCTCGAAGACGCCCCGGTCAAATTGATCCGTGTAGAGATCCGCGTCGTCGATCCGTCCTTCGAGGTTTGCTCTAGCCACCGCATCGGCCAGCAATGGCAAACGGTGGGCCAAGTCACCCACGTTGGCCCCAACCGCGGCGTAGAGCTGTTCCTTTTGAAGTACTTCGTCGAAGTGTTTTGCCAGGCTGGACCCGAGTCGGTAGGTGTCCTGGGCATAGGGGACCAGGGTGCGCGCCTGATGCAGTTCGTAGAGGCCTCGCCCGTCGTAACGATCATCGCCCTTGGCAACCACGCCTTGATGATAGGCGGCCGCCACTAATTCCTTATGCTTGAATAGCTTGGAGAGATAGGCAGTAACGAGATCCAGTTTGTCGGACATGGCGATCAGAACAGGCTCGCGTTTTCGGGCTCGTCATCAAGTTCTTCGACGACACCCTCGTGGCTCATCAGAAACTCGACCACCTCCTGGAGGTACTCAATCTTTCCGGTAACTCGGTAGATCTCGCGCTCGGGATTGGCAAGGACGAGATAGCCATTCTCCCTAAGCCGCTTCAACTGTCGTTCGAGCGCACTGCGCAGGGTGCCGTCACCAACACTTCCTTTCCCCATGCTGGAAAGGGACTGGAAGTCGGCTCGCAGGCTGGGATTGGCATCAATCGCGCCCATCAGGCGATTAGCCTCGATGATCGATCCGCGCGAGAAAAATTCCTCATGCTGCAAGGCCCGCATGGCCAGCACGAAGAAATCGACCAAGGGACGCAGTTCGTGCTTCATGAACGAGAATTCGTCCTTGATCGCCCGGCGCTCTTCCGGTCCGATGTGCTCGTAGGCCATGAACCACGCTCCGCCAAGCCCCGTCACCGACAGCCGACGGCCGAGGCGGGCCAGAAAAGCCGTCATGTCTTTCCGATGAGATTCGTTTTTGAGAAAGCCGTAAGCCTCCGGATAGCATACTTCGCAGACAAACTCACCGGACAATAGGAGGGTGACCGTTTTCTCAAACATCACTGAGCACCTCGTCGCCAACTGGCGCCGTTAGCCTGTGCGCCAACGCGCCGCTTGGGTCGTAGATCACGCGGTCGGATCGAATGGAGCGGCGGTTTTTGAACATGGCCAGAACATCCACATCGGGGTCCGGGCACGCCGAAACCAGGGTGATGTTGTTCTTTCGCAGAACGCTCATCAATACCTCAACATTGCCGATATCCAGATCCTTGATTTCATCGAGCGCCCAGGTGACGTTGATCGCCGCCCCTCGTCGAATGCGATTGATGAAACCGATGAAAATCACGCAAAGGACGATATAGGAGAGCCCATTGGATGACACCGTTTCGAGATCCTCGGCCTTTCGGAACGTGCGCAGGTTGCCATTCTCGATCACTTCGCCCTGGATGCTGATCTGGTGGGTCAGTTCAGCACGAATGCCCGCGCGGACCTCCCAATGCTCGAGTAACTCCCGTAACGTCGCAGAAAATTCCGGCGGCGGCAGATCGGTGCCGTCGCCGGCAATCCAGATCCGCTGTGAGTTGGCGACTTTCTCGATGACTGGCCAGTATTCCAGCTGATGAACGGTTGAAACAATCTTCACCGTCACTCGGGAAATGCTCTCAAAGCCGAGGTTTGCGTCGAGGTTCTCCTGCAAGCTGGCGTTGAACCGGACCACCTGTTTGTGGAAACGGTCCATCTGCTGATGGAAACTGGAGATAGCGCCCGCGATCTGCGCCGCCTCGACCCGCAGGGTGTTCCGGAAGGCCTCGTGCTCGCCGCTGTACCAACTGCGGAAGATAGGCACCCAGGCACGGGCACGTTCCGATTCGTCGGCGCCAAGTTGTTGCCGGTGGGAAATGTAGAAATCGTCGGGCGGCGTACCTCGGTGCGCGACGAAAGCGGTTTTTAGCGATGCAATAGCCAACGCCAGCGCCTTCTCGGTATCCTGAATGGCCCGTTGGTGCTGATTCAGGGCCTGGGTAAGCGAGGTCAGTGTCCACGTGGGATCGACCCTTTCCCCCAAGGTCGGCTCGTCTGGCGGGTAGTTGTCGAGGAGAAAGCGCCGCTTCTCGATCTGGCCAATCTCCAATTCCAACTTCTGCACCTGTGCAACGGCTTGGGACTCTTCCGTTTTCAGCGCCGGCAAGCGCTTATCCCACGCGTTCTGGAGAAGCGTTTTGTCGTCACGCCTTTCCCGCGCAATGGCCCGCGCGTCGACCGATTCTTTCTCCAGAAGAGATCGCCTCGACCAATCCTTGTCCAGCCAAAGGCGCCATTCGGCCACCAAGTTACGCGACGACTCGATGAGTGCAATTTCCTCGAACGCCTGCTTGAGCTGATCACTGAGGGACGCCAGCGCCTTCACGTCTACGCCGGCCGCGCTCAGTTTCTGCGTTCGCTCCTGGGCAATGCTCTGGCAACGCGCTTCATGCGCCCGCGCTGCACCGGTCTCGGCGTCATCGATGACTTTTGTGGCTACCGCTTGTTCGGCTGCAAGTTCGGCGCGTTCCTTCGCATATCGCCGCTGCCGCAGTTCGAGAGCGCTCTGGAGTGCCGTCTCCAGGACAACGACCGATTCCTTGGCCGTGCCCAGTTGCTCTTTGGCTTCAGCAAATGTGCTTTCGGCCACCGTTCTTGCGGATGCCTTGCTCTTCTCCACCAGGCTTCTGGCCGCAACCTCTTCATTTTCCTTCGTGGCGATCGTTTGCTCGATGCCGCCGACCTTGCGCTCCTGAAGCTCCTCGTCCGCCAAGGCAGCATGGCGAGCGGCACCCGCGGTATCGAGCAGGAGGTCAGCCGCGGCAATGTCGGCTTCTATCGCTTTGATCCGTCCCGTGGCGGCGAGGATTTCCTCCTTTAGCGCAGTCTCATCGGCGGCCAGGTGAGCGTCCAGCTGATCGACATCGAGTTCCAGGCCGTACATCCCGCCGGAATTGCTCCCGATAGACGGGGAGAGATCGGTTCTGACCAGCAGATCTTCCCGGATGACCTTGGCGAGATCATGGTGCCAACCAGGCAACTGCGTGCGTAGGAAATACAGCAGACTGTCCTCGCTCGGTGCCTGACGAAGCAGCAGTTCCTCGATTACCGTGGTGAGCCTGCTCCGTTCCAGAATCAGACGTGCCCGCGACTGCTCTTCCCTTGTGTAGGCTTTTTCGGCGAACCTGGCTGCGTCCCGTCGCGATTTGAGCTGCTTTCTTTCGTCGGCAAGGGAAGTGCGCAACTTCTTCAGCTCGACGAGCTTGTCCTCCAACGCTTTGACGGTCAGGTTGTCCGCCTGCGGGTTAGACACTTTTGCCTGAGCTTCGCCGATTGCACGCTGCGCTGCTTCTACGGCATCGCGCGCCGACCGCAACTGTCCCTCGGCGCGAGTCCGAAGGTCACGGTATTCATTGTCCCGCGCCGATTCAAGGGCAGCCAAGCGCGGAATGAACGATTGAATGATTTCCCCCCTTGCAACGCTCGCGGCGGCCGTATCCAGCAGGCGCAGGCGATTCATTTCGTTCAGCAGGCGATCGTACTCGGTGGCGATATTTTGTGCCGTCCCGGTCAAGAGCTGCTGACGTCGTTCGAGCGCCTCTTTACTGTGGCGAATCTCGCTTTCCCGACCGAGCAACGCGGCCTTGGCATCGACGTCAATTTGCTTGTAGTGATCCCGACGCTTATCGAGTGCTCGGACTTCTGCATCGGCTGTTTGCGCGGCGCGCTCTGCTCGCTCGATGGCTTCATCAAAAACGCGGGCACGGTCTCTGTACTGGGTCTCTTCTGCCTCAATGTTTCGCTTTGCGCTCGCACGCCGTTCGAGTGCCTGGGTGAGGTCACCCTGGAGCTTTGCCACGAGCAGTGTCAGTCGCGCATGGATCCGGCCGATTTCCTGCTCCTCAAACAACAGCGTGTCGTAGCTGCTCGATGCAGCCGCCATCCGCGGTTCCTGGGCCATGACCGACATGTACGACTCGTAATGATCCGGCCAGACATCGATCCTTTTCCTATCCGCCCCCAACGCTATCTGGTTGGCTGACTCGGCAATCGACGCGACCACCATGCGTTGCAGGTCGGTGAAGTTCGTTCTGCGCAGGAACATCCCGCTGACAATGCGTTCGATATGGGCTATCTGCCGACCACTCGGACAGAACGAGAAGTCTGCGACCATCGCACGCTGCTTGTGTGCGTCACGACCGGTGCCGCTACGCCCTTGAATGATGTTCCGATATTCGTATAGATCCATGGGGCGGCTGGTGTTGGCACCCAGTTGCTTCAGATGAACCGTCAGATCTCGACTCATCACGATCGTTGCCTGATCCAGCTGAACAAAGAATTCCTGTCGATACGAACTGCGGATAAAACGATAGCGCAGGGCATCCCCAGCATCGTCGCTGTATAGGACGGCACAGCAGATGACATCGCGACGTCGGTACTCGTACACGAGGTAGGAGGTCATCCGAGGCAGGTAGTAGCGCGCGAAACTGACCTTGTTGCTCGCAGGCACAACTATCCGATCTGGACGCTCTCCATAAAAAGCGAGGATTATCTGTAGGAGCGAGGTTTTTCCTCTGCCATTCCGGCCCGTGATAATCGTTCCACCGGAAATGGGCAGTTCCGTGATTTTGCCTTTGGTGTAGGAATCCACCATCACGAGCCGGAGCAATTCAAACTCGCAG
>DAOLIO010000171.1:0-6679 GCA_035328505.1 Azonexus sp. | reverse complement strand
CATTACAACCAAGTTGTGCCGCGCGCAGATCTTGATGTGATCATGGTAGCCCCCAAGGGTCCTGGCCATACGGTTCGTTCCGAGTACCTGAAGGGTGGCGGTGTGCCCTCACTGATCGCCATTTATCAAGACAAATCCGGCAAGTCGAAGGATATCGCCCTGTCTTATGCTGCTGCCAACGGTGGTACCAAGGGCGGCGTCATCGAAACCAACTTCCGCGAAGAAACTGAAACAGACTTGTTTGGTGAACAGGCAGTCCTCTGTGGTGGCGCTGTAGAACTGGTCAAGATGGGTTTCGAAACGCTGACTGAAGCTGGATACGCGCCGGAGATGGCTTACTTCGAGTGTCTGCACGAGCTGAAGCTGATCGTTGACCTGATGTATGAAGGCGGCATCGCCAACATGAACTACTCCATCTCCAACAATGCAGAGTATGGTGAGTATGTTACCGGTACCGAAGTTATCAATGAGCAGTCGCGTGTTGCCATGCGCAACGCACTTAAGCGTATCCAGACCGGTGAATACGCCAAGATGTTCATTCAGGAAGGCAAGACCAATTATCCGGCCATGACTGCCCGTCGTCGTCTGAATGCCGTACATCCGATCGAGATCGTCGGTGGTCAGTTGCGTGACATGATGCCGTGGATCAAGAAGAACAAGCTGGTCGACCAGTCCAAGAACTGATCTTGCTGGCACCTTGGTAGGGCTTGATGCTTGGCTCTATCCCGCAATGGGCGGTGTGGGAATCTGCACCGCCCTTGTTATTTGCGGATTCTGGTAGCCTCGGGTGTATCCTTTTGCGATCGTAGTTCTACCTGTGACCCATGACCGAACTCAAATCCCGTAAAGCCCTGTTTAATCCCGAGTTGAAGAGGCGCGGCATTTACGTGCTGCCCAATTTGTTCACCACTGCGGCCCTGTTTGCCGGATTCTTTGCCATTGTTCAGGCAATGCAGGGTGACTTCGAGCGCTCAGCCATGGCGATTTTTATTGCCATGGTCCTTGATGGCCTGGATGGCAGAGTAGCTCGTCTGACCCACACCCAGTCTGCGTTTGGTGCTGAATATGATTCGCTGTCCGATATGGTCAGCTTCGGTGCTGCACCTGCGCTGGTCATCTATGAATGGGCGTTGCGCGACATGGGGCGCCTGGGTTGGATAGCTGCGTTCGTCTATTGTGTTGGTGCCGCCCTGCGCCTGGCGCGCTTTAATACGACGCTGGAAGTGATGGATAAGCGCTATTTTCAGGGCTTGCCTTCGCCAGCTGCGGCAGCCTTGGTAGCTGGCTTGGTTTGGGTGATGATTGTTTCCGGAATCTCCGGCAGCGATGTGCGCTGGCTGGCTTGTGGGCTGACTATTTTTGCTGGTGTGACGATGATTTCAAATATCCGTTACTACAGCTTCAAGGATGTCAATTTGCGCAAGAGCGTTCCATTTGTTGCGGTCGCAGCGATTGCGCTGGGGTTCGCCCTGGTTTCACTCAGTCCGGAAATGGCTTTGTTCGGATTTTTCCTGATTTATGGTTTGTCGGGTTATGTGCAGGCAGCGATAGGCCTGGCCAAGCGCAAGAGTTAGTGATTTCGCGGAGCAGATAATGAAACAGCATCTTGTTATTTTCGATACGACCCTGCGAGATGGTGAGCAGAGTCCTGGTGCGTCGATGACCCGGGAAGAAAAGATTCGTGTTGCGCGTCAGTTGGAAAAAATGCGGGTCGATGTCATTGAGGCAGGGTTTGCGGCAGCTTCGCCGGGCGATTTTGATTCCATTCACGCTATTGCCCACGCTATCAAGGATTCAACCATTTGTTCATTGGCACGGGCCAATGAGAACGATATTCGCCGTGCGGGCGAGGCAATCCAGCCAGCCAAGTCCGGGCGGATTCATACCTTTATTGCAACTTCTCCGATTCATATGGAGAAAAAGTTGCGCATGTCGCCGGACCAAGTGGTCGAGCAGGCCATAAAGTCCATCGCCTGGGCGCGCGAATACACCGATGACGTTGAGTTCTCGGCTGAGGATGCCGGTCGTTCGGAAATTGATTTTCTCTGCCGTATTTTCGAGGAGGTCATTAAGGCCGGCGCGACGACCATCAACGTGCCGGACACGGTTGGCTACAATATTCCTTTCCAGTATGCCGAGACCATGCGCCAGCTGATCGAGCGTGTGCCGAATGCCGACAAGGTGGTCTGGTCGGTGCATTGTCACAACGATCTGGGTCTTGCCGTCTCCAATTCGCTGGCGGCCGTGCTGGCGGGGGCTCGTCAGGTTGAATGCACGATCAACGGCCTCGGCGAGCGCGCAGGCAATGCTGCATTGGAAGAAATTGTCATGGCCGTGCAGACGCGCAGCGATGTCTTTCCGGTTGAAACACGGGTCGATGCAACGCAGATTGTTCCCGCCTCCAAGCTGGTCTCGCAAATTACCGGCTATCCGGTGCAGCCGAACAAAGCGGTGGTTGGTGCCAATGCGTTTGCACACGAGTCAGGCATTCATCAGGATGGCGTGCTGAAGCATCGTGAAACCTACGAAATCATGCGGGCGCAGGATGTGGGCTGGAGCCAGAACAAGCTGGTTCTGGGTAAGCATTCCGGCCGCAACGCCTTCAAGAATCGCCTGCAGGAACTCGGGATCGAGCTGGAGAGCGACGAGGTGATGAATGCTGCCTTTGCGCGCTTCAAGGAGTTGGCTGATCGGAAGCACGAAATCTTTGACGAAGATTTGCACGCGCTGGTTTCTGACGAGGTGGTGACGCCGGATCAGGAGCATTTCAAGCTTCTCTACTCGCATGTCTGCTCCGAAACGGGCGAGATGCCCTATGCCAAGGTGATTTTGAGTGTTGGCGGAGTCGAGCAGAAAGGTGAGGCCGGTGGTGGTGGGCCGGTCGATGCGACCTTCAAAGCCATCGAAAGCATCGTCAACAGCGGAGCCGAGTTGATGCTCTATTCGGTGAACGCGATCACGACAGGAACCGATGCCCAGGGAGAAGTGACGACGCGTCTCGCCAAGGATGGTCGCATCGTTAACGGTAATGGCGCAGATACGGATATCGTCATCGCTTCGGCCCGTTCCTATCTGAACGCACTGAACAAGCTGCATTCATCACTGGACAAGGTCAAGGCGCAAGGCGACGTCTAGGCTGGTTGCGCAGTCCCAAAAAAGCCGCTTCAGCTTTGCTGGGCGGCTTTTTCTTCTTTGGGCCCGCGCGTGGCGCGGATATAAAGGATGGTCGAGATGAACAGAATGGCGGCAAGTATGGTTTCCGCGATGGCAAATAGCTGGATTAGCCCGTGGTCGCTGGTTGCGCGTAGCGCGCCCTCCATCAGATAGAGCTGGATGAACAACGAGAGCCACTTGTAGGTATAGCGTTTGCCACGCAGGATGCCGAACATTGGCACCAGCAGAAAGACAGCCTTCAGCGTCATCCATGAGCCGCCGGGTTTGAGCGGTGCCAGCCAGCCTTCCCAGATCAAGCAGAGAAAAATTAGGGCGATCAGGCTGGCGCTGGCAGCAATTTGGTAACGGGTGGCAATTGTCACGGTCAACTCAGTTTTTTGGCAAAAATTGCAAGGCGCTGTCCCTGGCTGAATGCCAGGCGGCTTTCAGCCTCAGTCAGCAGGGAATTGCCGTTGGGGCCGGAGACATGGCTAGCGCCGTAAGGAGTACCACCGCCTGTGGTCAGCGAAAGTTCAGGTTCGGTGAACGGCAGACCGGCGATCAGCATGCCATGGTGTAACAACGGCAGCATCATTGAAAGCAGGGTTGTTTCATTGCCGCCATGCTGGCTGCCACCGGACGTAAAGACGCAGGCGGGCTTGCCGGATAGCGTACCGTTTTGCCAGAGGGCAATGGTGCTGTCCCAGAAGTATTTCATGGGGGCAGCCATGTTGCCGAAGCGCACGGGGCTACCTAAAGCCATGCCTATGCACTCATCCAGATCGGCGAGTTCGACGTAAGGTGCGCCGGAGGTTGGAACCTCAGGTTCCACGGCTTCGCAGGCGGTGGACACCCGCGGCACCGTGCGCAGGCGGGCCTGCATGCCGGGGACGGATTCAATGCCGCAGGCAATGCGCTCAGCCAGGGCGCGGACTGAGCCGCGGTGACTGTAATAGAGGACGAGTATGTCTTGCATGGTCGGCTATTATACGGCCCCATGGAAAACCACTCCCGATCTCGTCGCGGGCGCCCTAAACCACAGAGGGGCGCAGGCATCTTCAGGCGCTTCCTTGAAGAGAACATGATGCAGACAAGTTCTGCACTGGCTTTTACTACGCTGATGGCGCTGGTTCCTTTGGTGACTGTGGTGCTCGCCGTGGCCGGTGCTGTCCCCTATCTGGATTTGTTGGTGGCAAGACTCGATTTGTTGATTCGCGACGCCCTGCTGCCGCCGGGTGCTGCCGGAACGATCGCCAGCAGTATCGGAAAGTTTTCCCACAAGGCACAGCAATTAACGCTAGCTGGTATTGCAGTGCTCGGTGTGACCGCCATTTTGTTGATGAATACGATAGAGCGAGCGTTCAACCACCTTTGGCAGGTTCAGCCTCGTCCTGTACTTGCGCGCTTGAGATTGTATGCTTTCGTGATGGCGGTCTGGCCATTTGCCCTGGGTGCAGTGGCCGGGGTGATCTCGTTCGCCGTGACCACCTCTCTTGGCTTGTTCGATGAGCCGGCATGGTTTCGTCGGGTGGCCCTGAAAGTAATGGCCATGCTCTTGCTTGGTCTGTTTTTTTCGTTTCTTTATTATGCCGTACCAAATGCGCGCGTTTCCCGATGGGCTGCACTGACCGGTGGTCTATTCGCCATGCTGGCCTTCTCAGCCATGCAGAAGATTTTCGAGCTATTTCTGGTCAGTTCGGCCATGTTGAAAAGCATTTACGGCGCATTTGCGGTGTTTCCCGTCTTTTTGGTGTGGCTTCACCTGTCGTGGGCGGTTGTGCTGTTTGGGGGCCTGATAGCGGCTACCGTAAATTGTCCGGGGAAACGCTGAAAATTTCGATTGTGCTGGTCTGTTCGTCGAGGTGAGTCGTCTGGACTTCCCGGATTTCCAGATTCCCTGCTTCAAGCAAGACGATGATCCGCCGTGTTTTTTCCTTGAGAAGACCGGCTGGAAGTACGAGTGACTGCATCGGGCGCAGCGGCGGGGTTGGCGGAAGCATCAGCGCCGCCACTTTGTTCGAAGATTCGGTGTTGTAAGGATGGACAATTTCTACGGATACGGCCTTTGGGGCGAGTACCTGCAGTCCCAGTTCAATATGCTCCGGATTTTCAGAAATGGCCCATCGAATGATGCAGACGTGCCAGGCAGGTGGGCTTTCCGCCTGGTCGCCAACGGCTTGCAGTGCCACGATATCGCCCACCTTCAGGTGGTCAGTGTGACCTGATATATGCATCAGTGCGTAGCCGTCCGGACTTTCGTTGGTGACCATCCACTCACTGCAGTCTTTTGTCGTCTGGGGTGATTTCATCAGATGCCAGAGGCTGTCGAGGCCGGAACAAAGCTTGGCGCGATAGGACTGGCGTCGACGCGGAAAGCGTCGTTTTGCGGGGTGGCCCCAAAGTTGATTCAGTCTCAGCAGAACGCCAGGCCCTGTATGAGTGTCCGCGAAAGGGTGCAGTCCAAGCGTTTTGGCTGGCGTTCCTGCCAATAACGCTGCGCGATGATTCAGGGCGCTTTCTGCAATGCCATCACACGAAAAGTAAAGAATGCGGGCGTCAGGACTGGGGCTGCGACGGATTAGCGCGTGCGCGGGAAAGTCCTTGTCGAGATCAATCCAGAAAATGCCTTCGCTACTGGCCGGCGGTGCTTCCTGAAGTTCAACGGGTGGCGCGCATTGGCTGATGTATTGACCAATGAACTCGAGTTCCGCTGGAGAAAACGAAGCAGGTTGTGCAATGGCAGCCAGGAGAATGCCGGTATAGATTTGCTCGATACTGGGCGTTCCGTGAGGACCCGGAATCTTGTCGAGATCAAGGCGCCGGGCGGTCACATAGGCTGAGTGAAGCTGCTGCCAGAGACCAATAGCCGTTGGTGCAGCAATCAGGTGCATGATGCGAACTTGCCAGGCGATCGCATTCATTGCCCGCCTGAGCGAGGTATTGGGCGCGCGTGGGGAGCTAGGGCCTTCGGGATCAAAAAGGTCCGCCAGTGTGTTGAAATAATCCTGCGTCAAGGTTTCGAGCAAATCGAGCAGGATTCGGACACGCTGGCGCAATTTTCGTGAAATCGGCAGTGATACTTCATGTAGCCGGGGCAATTCAGCGTTGGCAATTCGTTCGGCCTGCACGTAAAGCAAATCGAGCAACTTGAGTCGTTGTGCATTGGGCACCGGCGCTTCGCGTAGCAAAAGCAATTGGCGATAAAGCTGGTCGGCGTCTTCGGTGCCTGAGCGTCCATGCGCCAGAGCCAACCATTCAAGAATGCTCTTGATGTTGGCTTCGACTGGTGTTGGTGAAAGGAGCTCGGGCGATGTACGCATTGCTTTTGCAGAATAACAAATTTTTACGATTTTATTATGAATGTCAGCTGGGGACGATGGGCCTGAAGGCAGACTAGGACTATTTTCGATTTCCTAAGTGGCTTGTTTTTCCTTGATAAAGCGCTATAATCTGCGGTCTTTTTTCCAGCTAACGAAAGTATTCCCATGGTTGTTATCCGTCTTGCCCGTGGTGGCGCCAAGAAGCG
>DAOLIO010000170.1:0-6702 GCA_035328505.1 Azonexus sp. | reverse complement strand
GCATTTCACGCACAGCTTTTGGTGTTGCTTTAGCTGGCTGGCCAAATTTCAGTTTTGCCTGTTTTTTACGGTTGACCGTGGAGCTGCCCTAGCCGTTACCACCAGCATCGCCCAGCCGGCTTTCAAGCTGCTCATATTCCGAAATCACCTGCGCACCGAGCAGCAGCAGGGTCGCGGCCAGTTCGATGCTGAACAGCACGACGACGGCGGTGGTCAGCGAGCCGTAGACGACGCTGGCTTTGGACAGGGTGGCGAAATACCAGACCAGCACGTGGCGGATGACTTCCCAGATCAGGGTGATGACCACCGCCCCGAGCAGGGCGTGGCGGATGCGGGTGCGGCCGATGGGCAGGACGACGTAGAACAGGGTGAGGATCAGGATTTCCGCCGCCAGCCCCATGCCGTAGAAAGCCAGGCCGGAGAGGCGGCGCAGGGGCCATTCGGCGCCGAAGGCGTAGAGACTTTCCTGCGACAGGCTCTGGATGGCGACCGAGATCACGGTGACGCCCAACAGGGCGACACCGGCGAGCAGGAGCAGGCTGTAGGGCAGCAGCGCCGAGACCACGGGATGCCGTTTTACCGTGGCGCAGCGATGGGCAAATATTTGCGCCATGGCCTTCTGCAAAATGGAAAAGGTCAGCGAACTGAAAAAGATCAGGGTGCCGAGCAGGACCACGCCGATCGACACCCCGTGGTTGATAAAGCCCAGCACATCGGTCAGCACGGCGCTGGCCTGGCTGGGTACGAGCCATTCGAGATAGCGCTGCAAGGTGGCCAGCAGTTGTGCCTGAGTCACCCAGTGCGACAGGCCAAGCACCAGCAGAATCATCATCGGCAACAACGAGAGCAGCGCGTAGTAGGCGACCGCACCGGCCAGCAACAACCCCTGATTTTTGCTGAAGTTGCGCAGCACGGCCAGGGTGAAGTCGAGGGGATGGAAGATCAGTTGCTGATCGGTTTTGGAGATGAGGGACATGGGCGCTTGACTGAAATTCGGAGAGAACCATCTGAAATGACAGCTAGTTATAACCCGAGCGGCGGGTGCTGGCTATAACGGTTATTGATTTTCAAACCGCTTATCGCCCCCCGCCTTGGCGCCGTGAACGAAAAAAGGAGTCCGCAGACTCCTTTTGTTGGACGCCGGTTTAGCGCTCAGTAACGGGCATCGGACGGCTTCTTGTCCTTCGGCCAATCCTTGACCTTGTCCGGGAAGTCAGAACGCGGCTGGTGCGAGAAATACTCGGCGACATCGACGGCATCCTGGTCGGACAGTCCACCCTGGCCAAGCGGGAACTTGTCGTGCATGGCGATCGGCATGTTGCGTTTGACGAAGGCGGCAGCGGTGTAAGTCCGGGCCATGCCGGCACCGATGTTGAAGGACTGATCGCCCCACAGCGGTGGGTAGATGTATTTCCCTTCGGCGTTCTTCAGCCCTTCGCCATCCTTGCCGTGGCAGACCGCGCACTGTTCTTCATAAACCAGCTTGCCATGCTCGACATCCGGTTTGATCGAACGGTCAATCTTGCCGACGCCGCGCCCGGCGACCTTGTCTTCCGGCTTGGTATCGCGCTTCATCCAGTCGAAGTAGGCAACCATGGCCTTCATGTCCGGCGATTCCGGCGGGAGCGGCTTGCCATTCATCGAGCGGCGGAAGCAGCCATTGATACGCTCTTCGAGGCTGATGATCCGGCCGGCCCGGGCGCCATAGCTGGGGAAGAAGGCGGAGACCCCGACGAATGGCGAGCCGTCGGCGACGGTACCGGCATTCAGGTGGCAACTGGTGCAATTGAGCGAATCGCCGACGTTGTTCGGCAACAAGGCCTTGGTTTCGAGATGCAGGCGCATGCCGCGAACCAGTTGCTCGGCATTGGGCTGAGCCAGCATGTCGGCCAGACGCGGGGTGTCAAAGGGCGTCGAGTCCGTGGTTTTCGGATCAAGCTGGGCGCGCATCCTGGCCACGGCGGCCGCCGTCACATCCGGCGCCTTGTTGCCCCAGTTGGCACGGACGAAGCTGAGGATTTCGGCCAGTTCCTGATCTTTCAGCCGGGCGAAGGCGGGCATCGTGAACACGCGTGGGTGGGCCGCCGTTTCGGCGCTCTTCGAACCGGTCAGGATGATATGCAGCAGGGTGGCCGGATCTTCGGCCATGACCGCCGGATTGTTGGCCATCGGCGGGAAGACATTGGGCACCCCGGCCCCTTCCTGCCGGTGGCAATCGACGCAGAACTGGACATAGCCGAGGCCGCCGCGGGTCTTGAACAGCGAGTCCGGCGCTTTGGCCTGGACCACCCCTGGATTGATCACCTTCGACGGCATCGGCAGATCCTTGTCGCTGCTCGGCAGCGATTTCAGGTAGCGGGCAATCGCCTTCAGGTCGTCGTCGCTGAAATGCTGGGTACTGTGGTGGATGACTTCGGCCATGTTGCCGGAAACCGTGGCAAAGCGGTTTTGCCCGGTCTTCAGCAGGAGTACCGTGTCTTCAACGGTCCACAGATTGCGCAAACTGAGGGCGTGCCAGCCTTCGACATTGGCGCCGGCCAGAAAATAGGCACCGTTGCTGCCGGCATCGCTCATGGCCTTTTCCTGGAAGGCTATGCCGCGCGGCGTATGGCAGGAGCCGCAGTGACCCAGCCCCTGGACCAGATAAGCGCCGCGATTCCATGGCGCATCCTTGCTGCTGTCCGGGACGAACGGCTTGCTGTCGACGAAGAACCAGTTCCACAGGGCCAATCCCCAACGCAGGGTGAACGGCCAGTGCATCTCCGAGGGCTTGTTCGCCTCCTTGACCGCCGGCAAGCCGCGCATCAGATAGGCGTACAAGGCACGCATATCGTCGTCATCCATCTTGGCGTACGAGGGATAAGGCATGGCCGGATAGAGATTGTGGCCGTCCTTGGCCACCCCATGGCGCATCGCCCGCTCGAACTCTGCAAAGGTATAAGCGCCGATGCCGGTACTGACATCGGGCGTGATGTTGGTCGAATAGAGCTTGCCGAAAGGCGTTTCCAGTCCGCGGCCGCCGGCCATCGGCTGGCCTTTTTCCGCGCTGTGACAGGCAATGCAGTCGCCGAGATGGGCGACATATTCGCCGCGCTTGATCAGTGCCGCATCGGCGCTGGCATCAGCCAGGTTCTGCACGGCAGCCGGGCTGTCGACGACAGCGCACAGACCGATACCGAGCACCGCGACCTGCACAAACCGCGCGACCGCCCCAATTAATTCGTTTTTCATCATTCAATCCTCCCTTGATTACTTCATGAAGAAGTCTAGGGAGATAGGCGTCGCCTGCCTATTCAGAGATCAGGTTAGGCCGATAGCCGAAAGCGATTAGTCGAGGCCGGATGGATCGGCGCGCAGGATCAGTCGCGCCAGTTCGGCGGCACTCCCGGCACCGGTTTTTTCCATGACATGCTGGCGATGGACATGGACGGTATTTTCGCTGATCGCCAACTGTCGACCGACCTCCTTGTTGGACAGCCCGATCGCCAGCAAACGGGCAACTTCGCGTTCCCGAACCGACAGGCGATCGAGGGTCTGCTGTGCCTCCTGGCTGCGGCGGCTGGCCTGATGGCGTTCGATGCTCAGTTGCACGGCACGCTCGACGGTATCGAGAAAAAGCTGGTCCTTGAATGGCTTTTGCAGGAAGTCGACCGCCCCTTCCTTCATCGCCTGCACCGCCAGCTCGACATCGCCATGACCGGTCATGAAGATAATCGGGAACGGTGAATTGGCGGCCTTCAGCCGGCGCTGCAACTCCAGACCGCTGACCCGCAGCATGCGGACATCGAGGACCAGGCAACCGCCGCCCGCCGGAAATTGCGGCGCCGCTTCCAGGAAGGCTTCCGCCGATTCATGCCCGACGGCCGCCCAGCCCATGGATTCGAGCAGGAACAGCAGGGAGCGGCGAAACGGCGCTTCGTCATCGACGACATGAACGATGGGATCGGCAGGCGTGGTAGTCATGGCAATGGGGAATCAGCGGCGGCAGGCGGTATTTTGACGCGCTCGACCGTAAATCGGAAAACAATGCCTTTGCCGTCGGCCGGAGCCTCGGCATGCAGGGCGCCACCATGGGCCTCGATGATCGTCTTGCAGATCGACAAGCCCAGCCCCAGACCGTCGGGTTTGGTCGTAAAGAAGGCTTCGAACAGGTGCGCTTGCAATTCCGCCGTCAGCCCGGTGCCATGGTCGCGCACCGCCACCGCGCAACGATCGCCATCGGCCTGCAAATGCACTTCGATGCACTCGTCGCTACCCGCCGCACGCTGGGCGTCGCAGGCATTCTTCAGCAGGTTGAGCAGCACCTGCTGAATCTGCAGTGGGTCGACCAGGACCAAGCGCTGCCCGGGCGACAGATGGTCGTGCACCTCGACCACCGGCGCCCGCGGCAACATGCCTCGCAACAGGCCGCTGGCCTCGCCGACGAGATCGGCGATATCGCGGGCTTCGCGAACAATATTGCGCTTGCGGGCAAAACTGCGGATGCCGCCGAGAATGCCGGCCGCGCGCTCTGACTCGTTGGCGATTTCCTCGGCCGCCTGGCGCAAGGCCTCGTCGGAAAGCTTGCCGCGTTCCTGGCGACGCAGCAGGCTGCGCGCGTAATTGCCGATTGCCGCCAGCGGCTGATTCAACTCATGGGCCAGCGTTCCTGCCAGTTCGCCGAGAATCGACAAGCGCGACAGGTGTTCCATCTGCTGTTGTCCGCTGCGCACGCGCTCTTCCAGACTCTGGCGCTCGGCCAGCACGGCCGTCAATTCGCGCGTTCGCCGTTGCACCAGATGTTCGACATGCAGCGTGTAGAAGCCCCAGAGCACGAGCAAAATGGCCAAGCCGGCAGCCCAGGGCCAGTAGCGATGGGCCAGGTAAGCCCAGCGCGTTTCGCGCAGAAAGGCGTAGGGACCGATCTGCAACTGCCGGAACAATTCATGCACCGGGTGATAATCGGCGGGCACGGTCCACGCCTGACCATTGGCATCCGGCGGCAAGGACAACAAGGCGAACAGGACTTTCCGGGTCAGTTCGGGCGGCGTGCCGCTGGCCGCGGCGAAGGCCCAACCGGGATAAAGTCGCGAAGTTGATCGGCAAGTCGCCGATTGCGCCTGTGGCGACAGCACCCGGAGCCGCCCCTTGGGCACGCTGCCGTCGCGCTCCAGACGTTCGAGCAAACAAGTACGCAAGACACCGGCGTCGGCCGTGCCCGCGAGCACCGTATCCAGCACGCGCGACATCGGAAAGCCGGTGAACAGTGGCCGCGGATACCCACGCTCCGGGTCCAACCCCCATTGCATGAGTTCCCCCCAGATCAGCTGATAGCCGCCGAAGGCATCCGCCGAGACAGCGGCCAGCGTATGGCCCTGCAAATCCTGCAGCCGATTCAGATCGTGCCGTGAATCGAGGACCACCACCGCCGAGCCCACCACATGCGCCGGATCCTGCTGCATCTCGCCCACCTGCGTCGCGATGCGGGTAATGCCGCTCTCCGCTTCCAGCGTCACATAGTGGCCGGGATTGGTGACGACGAAGTCGAGTTCATGAGCGGCCAGCGCCGCCGTTATCTGAGCCAGATCGAGGTGGCGAACGACGATGTGCTCATTCGGCAGCGAACGCTGAAGACCGTGCACCAACGGCCTCCATTCCACCTCCGCCTCTTCCGACCCCAACCAGGCCAGCACCCCCAGGCGCACCTCGCTGGCCGAGGCCAGCGTACCGGCGCCGACCGCGAGCAGGACAAGGAGGATTCGACAAGCTCGACCGAGCAGGGAATAACGCATGCTGACTATGTTAGCCGAATCGCACATCAGGCTGCTGTCGAGCCATTAGCCGACCACCAACAGGTTTCTGGAAAATTCGAAAATGAGGCGGAAATTCACGTTGACCGCAGCTGCACCAGCAGCAGATACAAAAAAGCCGCCCCGTTTCACCAAACAGCCTCAAGTTCGCTGTGCACCAGCGGAGTCGCTACTGATGTCTTGTGACGAGGGGCAACAACTGTGCCCAGGAATCCGACCCTCAGCGCATCTCCGGAAATCATGCCCAGCTGCCATGTTTCGAACAGATTTGGTGTATTCCCCCACCAATCACCAGGCGCGCTACACACTTCGGGTAGGCAAGCGATACACTCGGTAAATTATCTAGCGCGTAGCGATGTACGATGGAAAACCTGCTTTACTGGATCGGCCTTGCCGCCGTGGCCGTCAATGCGCTGACCGGCGTGCTCGATGCCGGCCGCAAGAACATGGATCTGATCGGCGCCGTGATGGTCGGCGGCGCGACGGCGCTTGGCGGTGGCACGGTGCGCGACGTCTTGCTCGACCGCAAGGTGTTCTGGATCAATGACCAAACCTATCTGGTGGTCGCGTTACTCACGGCGCTGCTCATTTTCTTTGCGGTGCGCGCCCTGCACCTGCCGTCGCGCCGCTTCCTGATTCCCGATGCGATCGGGCTGGCGCTATTCACCGTCTCCGGCACGCAGATCGCGCTGGAATGGCAGGCACCGTGGCTGGTGGCCAGCTTGCTCGGCGTGATTACCGGAGTGGTGGGCGGTGTGCTGCGTGATGTGCTGTGCAACGAAGTACCGCTGGTTTTCGTGCAGGGGGAGCTCTATGCGTCCGCCGCCTGGGCCGGCGCGCTGGCGCTGGTCGGGCTGCAAATGCTGGGCGTCTCGCCGGTGGCGGCTGCGTGGGCCGGCATGGCGGTGGTGCT
>DAOLIO010000169.1:0-6703 GCA_035328505.1 Azonexus sp. | reverse complement strand
CCGAAACCGAGCAATATCAGCAAAGTGCTGGCACCCAGCGTGATTGGCAACCAGGCATCACGCAACCGCGTGGCCAATTCAGAGGATGACAGATGCGCCAACACCGTCCACTCAACCGGATTGACGTTGGCAGCATGCGCGGGCGTCAGCGTCACCCGCTTCCAGGTCCATACGCCGGTGTCTGTTTCGCGCTGTCCTTCGCGGGTCGCTGAAATGATTGTCCAGATATCCGGATGGCGCGTTCCGAACGTCTCCATTTTTCCGAACATGAAGCCCCATTCGTCGTCGACGCGGGCGCTCTTCAGCCAGTAACCGTCACTATTGAGGAGCACGGTGTCGGCGCCCTGCGTATGGGCGGCAAAATTTTCCAGCATGCGTTGCGCGGAGATATTCAGTATGAACATGCCATTCGATCGACCGTCGCTACGAAAGGCGCGCATGCCAAGCCTGATCATCGGGTGATAGGGCATTTCGATTTGGCCATGCTCGACATTAAGGTCGAGCGGTGACACAAAAATTTCGCCTTGATTCTGCTTCAAGGTATTACGAACGTAATAGCGCTTGCTCTTATCCTGCAGTTCGTTCAAGGGCAGCACCCGAGTGTCCCCATCGGCGGTCCGTTCTACCCTGACGCGCTCCATGCCGTCATCACCGATCCAGCGGATCTGCGCGTATTCCGGATTTCGCGAGAGCAAAGTGCGGAAGGCATTGACCATGGGGGCAACGTCGGCGCCGTTATCCTCATCCAGTACCGCCTGCACGATCTTTTCGCGCTGTATCAGGCTCCGCAGATGATTGATGGGCCGGGCAACCTCGTTGTCCAGCGCATCGCTGCCCAGCTGTACGCTAATCCTTTGCGGCACGGCAAGCTCGCTCTTGAGCTTTTCGGAAATCAGAAACGTAAACAGTGCCGCGATGACGACGATCGTGACTGCTATCGGGAGAAACCAGGCAATGAACCGCTTGCGCATCTTTTTCCTGCGGGCAACAGCATCGTCCAGAGGACTGACTTTGGCTTCACGCGCTGCGGATTGCTGGATCATGATGGGCGGTTTTGAAGCCCTATGTCGGTGTTGATTCGGGAATACGGCTCAACACCCCAATATGGTTTTCAAGAACACCGGTGTCATCCCGAATGGCCGCGATGGTCAAATTGGCCAGAAACTCCTGACCGTCCTTTCGCCGAATCCATAATTTGCCCTGCCAAAAATCGTTCCGACTGACCGCGTCTGACATCGCTTTGAAAAAGTCGGCATCCTGTCGTTCCGAGCGCAAGATGCTCGGATTTTTGTTGAGTAGCTGCGCCGACGTATAGCCCGTCATGGCGCAATAGGCCGGATTGGCCGAAACGATGTTGCCGAGCGGGTCGGTCACGACCACGCCGTCCGTCAAATGTTGCTGCACACACTTGGCCAAACGGATTTCCTGCTCGAGATGACCGGCCGTCACGTGCGCTTCAGACTCGCGCAGGGCGCGATTGATGGCCCACTTCAGTATCTTGCCGTGAGCGCCGAACATATCCTTGACGTAGAAGTCGACTGCACCCGCCTTCATGGCTTCGACCGCAATGGAAACATCGTTGGCCCCCGTCAGGACGATGACGGGAGGCGCGCTGCCGGTATCTTCCATTTTGCTCAGGAAATCGATACCGGTACCGTCAGGCAGCCGAAAATCGAGCAGAACCACGTCTGGCCTCGACGTTGCCAACATGGCAAGACCGCTGGAAACCGTCGCTGCCTCAATCAGATCCCAGCCTGTCTCCACCAAGGCCCGCTGACAAATGAGTCGATCATGTTCGCTATCGTCGACAATCAGCACTGTTTTAGCATTCATTTCAGGAATTCCGCCTGTTGGGTCAAAAGGAGACGTCGAACCAGCGGTCGCAAAGCCCCGCGCGGGTATCCGTGAAACAGGTCGCTATCGGTGGTGTTCGCGGGCTGCATTTTGCTGACATGGAATAATAACAAACACAAAGTCAGTGCCGATAGCTGGATTTTTTCTGTTGCCCCATGGGTCGCGAGCGATTGCCCGGCAATTCAGCCGCCAGTCTGATGGCTACGGTCAACCGGAAAAAAGGCGCGAAAACTGAACGTTTGTCACCCTGTCACCGCCTGCTCCCAAACCGACAGGCGGGGGTTCCGGCAAAGCGCTTGCAAGAATTCAAAGGCTACCTGCAGATTGCGGTCAGCCGCCGCACTGAGCGACTCACCCAGTTCGAATTGTTCACCCCGCACGCAGAGCACGAAGGCCGGCGGCGGGGCGACGCATTCCGTTTGCACAAAAACCTGCAGCACGGCTTCCGGCGGCAGCTCGTGCGTGGTGTGGGCAATACCGGTGGCCGGGGTGATGCGCCGGAACGTGAACGGCCCCGGCGTATGCGCGCCGGCGTCGATGAAGAGCGCCAGCTCCCGCCCCTGCAGATCGAGCACGTGTTCGATCTGCAGCTGGAAGTCTTCGATCAGGTCGAAGTGATCGGACAGGTTTTCATTTTTGAGCCATTTTTCGAGTTGACCGTGGAGCATCGGCCCGATGGCATCGTCACCACGGCTGGGATTGCCGACGGCGAAAATGACGACTGGCGCAATCATCCGTCGCGGCTCAGTGCGTGAACCACCTGCCCTTCGACATCGACCAGCTCGACTTCCAGCGGCATCTTGCCCAGCGCATGCGTGGCACAGGACAGGCAGGGGTCAAAGGCGCGGATGGCGACTTCGATATGATTGAGCAGGCCTTCGGTCACTTCTCGACCATGCAGGTAGCGACGCGCCACGTGACGGATGGCTTCGTTCATCGCCTGATTGTTGTTGGTGGTTGAAACGATCAGGTTGGCCATGGTGATCAGGTCGTTTTCGTCCACACGGTAGTGGTGGAACAGCGTGCCGCGCGGCGCCTCAATGACGCCCACCCCTTCCATCCGGCGCTCGCCCTCGACCATCAGGTCGTTACTGAGCAGGTCGTCGTCGTGCAGCAACTCCTTGATCACTTCGGCCGCATGCAGCATTTCGATCATCCGTGTCCAGTGATAGGCCAGCGGGGCGTGCATTGGCGTGCCGCCGGCGTAGTCGACGAATTCCTTGCGCTCGTGTTCCGCAAAGGGGGTCGAAATCTGGTTGCAGTTCTGCACACGAGCCAGCGGGCCGACCTTGTACCAGCCGTGTTCCTTGCCGATGGACTTGAAGAAGGGAAACTTCATGTAGCTCCACGGCCGCACTTCTTCTTCGATGTACTTGTCGTATTGCTGGTAATCGACGCCGTCGAAGATCATTTTGCCGTTGTCATCACGGGCGCGCAGCGTACCGTGGTAAAAATCGAGGTCGCCATTGTGGCCGACGATGGACATGAAATTGGAGCGGAAGATGCCGAAGCTGTTGTACAGGCCGGGGTCCTGCGTGTGCACCTTCTGGATCAGATGCACGGCATCGCGAGACCACTGAATGATGTGATAGACATCCTTGAGCAGCTCATCGCGCTCGGCAACGGTCAGCGATTTGTTCATGCCGCCCGGCACGGCGCCAGTGCCATGTACCCGCTTGCCGGCGGTAACCCGGATCACTTCCTGACCGAACTTGCGCAGCAGCACGCCACGCTTGGCCGTTTCCGGATGCGCCATGGCGACGCCGACGATGTTGCGCCGGGTCACATCGCTGTCGAAGCCGAATAGCAGATCCGGCGAACACAGGTGGAAAAAGTGCAGCGCATGCGACTGCAGCATCTGCCCGTAATGCATCAGGCGGCGAAGCTTTTCGGCTGCCGGGGTCAACTTCCGGGCACCGACGATGATATCCAGCGCCTTGGAGGCCGCCAGATGGTGCGATACCGGGCAGATGCCGCACAGGCGCTGGACCATGACCGGCACTTCCCAATAAGGCCGGCCCTGGATGAACTTCTCGAAGCCGCGGAATTCAACAATGTGCAGGCGAACCTGATGCACCTTGTTCTGGTCATCCAGCAGAATGGTCACCTTGCCGTGGCCTTCGACGCGGGACACCGGATCGATCGCCACGCGGCGCAGGGTTTCGGGGTGGGAGGCAGTTTCCAGTTGGTAGGTCATTCCATTCTCCAAATCCATGGCGCCTTCGGTTCAGGGCGCGCAGACGCCGTGGATTAATCGTAGTGCATCAGGCCGTGGCCTAATTCCGGCTCCTTGCCGGCCAACAGATCCGTCAGTACCTTCCAGATCGCATCCGCTGAAGGCGGACAGCCGGGCATGAAGTAATCGATCTTCACCACTTCATGAATCGGATGCACCTGATTGAGCGGCAAGGGCAGTTCCGGGTCGTTCGGGATCATGCCGTTGGTCAGCCCCGGGCTGGTGTGATAGACCTCTTCGAGGATGGTGGTCAGTGGCAGATGGTTGCGCTGGGCCGGCAATCCGCCATTGATGGCGCAAGCCCCCATGGCGATCAGGATCTTGCAGTTCTTGCGGAATTCACGCAGCACATGGACGTTCTCGGCATTGCACAGCCCCCCTTCGATGATGCCGATATCGCAGTCCGGGCTGCAATGCTTGATGTCAGTCAGTGGCGAACGATCGAACTCGATGTGTTCGAGCAGCGTAAACAGGCGCTCGTCGATGTCGAGGAAAGACATGTGACAGCCGAAGCAACCGGCCAGCGACGTGGTGGCGACCTTCAGCTTTTTAGCGGCAGTCATCTCAGTGTCCTCCCGCTTCGGCATTGCTTACCCCGATGGGTCCCTTGTCGTAGGTACGTTCCCCGATCGGCACCGCAAAGCCCCGCCGCTTCTTGAGAATGACCCCGACCGGGCAAACCTGCGCCGCCTTGTCAGAGGGGGAAAAATCCGTGTCGGCAAGCTGGCCGGACTTGGCATTGACGATCAGGTGCGTTGTGATACCCCGGCCGGAAAGCCCGAACACGTTCTTGCCATCGACATCGCGACTGGCCCGCACACACAGGGAGCAAAGGATGCAGCGGTTGAAGTCGAGCAGGACCTCGGGGTGTGACGCATCGACCGGACGATTCGGGAAGAAATGATCGTAATGCGGCGACATCATGCCGAGATGGTAGGCCGTGGCCTGCAACTGGCAATCACCACTTTTTTCACAGGACGGGCAGAAATGATTGCCCTCGACAAAGAGCATCTGGGTCAACGCCCGACGCTCGGCATTGATTTCTTCAGTTTCGCTTTCGACGACCATGCCAACCATGGCGCGCATGGTGCACGAGGCGGTCTGCCGACCATTCACCTTGACCGTACACAATTTGCACGAGCCATGCGGCTTGAACTCCGGGTGATAGCACAGGTGAGGAATGAAAACGCCTGCATGACTGGCCGCCTGCATGATCGTTTGTCCTTCCTCGAAGGGAATGGTCTTGCCATCGAGCGTAAAGGTATGGCTCATGCTGCACCTCCGTGTTCTGTCGTCAGATGCGCACCGGCATCGTCGCGGCCAGTCATCTGCCGGGCGGCGGAGAGTGCACGGTCCAGATCGAAGGCTGGCGTAAAGTCCTGCTGCATCATCCGCTTATCGTAGTAGGGGCGGAATTTGGCAATCGTGTCGAGCACCGGGTTGCAGGCGGTGTGGCCGAGACCGCAATGGCTCATCGCCTGCAACAAGGCGTTGAGCTTCTCGATTTCGGCAAAATCGTAGGGCGACCCGGCACCGTTATGCAGCTTGTCCATCAGATTCTTCAGCAACGAGGTGCCGACCCGGCAGGGCGTACAGAAGCCGCAGCTTTCATGCTGGAAGAAATGCACATAGTTGCGTGCCACCTGGAACATGTCGCGCGTGTTGTTGAATATGGTGAAAGCGCCGGCCGTCGGGATATCCTCAAAGCCAATGATGCGATCGAATTCGTCTGCCGCCACGCAGATACCGGAGGGTCCGCTGACCTGCACCGCCTGCGTATCGCTGGCACCACAATCGGCCAGCACCTGCCGGACACTGACGCCAAACGGGTATTCATAAATTCCCGGACGTTCGCAATCGCCAGACACCGACAAGAGCTTGGTCCCGGCCGAATGCTGGGTCCCGATGGCGGCGTACCACTCGCCGCCCTTGAGGGCGATCAACGCCGCAGCGGCAAAGGTTTCGACGTTATTGACGATGGTGGGCTGATCGAGATAGCCGTTGGTGACGGGGAATGGCGGCCGGTTGCGTGGTGTTCCGCGCTTGCCTTCGAGCGACTCGATCAATGCTGACTCCTCGCCACAGACATAGGCCCCCGCACCGACATGAATCTCGATGTCGAAATCCGCCCCCGGCAAACCAAGAATATCCTTGCCCAGCAGACCTTCGCGGCGGCGGTTGATCAGTACCGCATTGAGATGGTCCAGCATGTAGCGATATTCGCCGCGCAGATAGACAAAGCCGCGCGTCGCGCCAATCGCATACGCCGCCACGGTCATGCCTTCAAACACCAGATCGGGACACTTTGACAGCAGCACGCGATCCTTGAAGGTGCCTGGCTCGCCTTCGTCGGCATTGCACACCACGATGCGCTGGTGCCCGGCCTTCAGTTGCGCATTGCGACAGGCCTCCCATTTCAGGCCGGTGGTGAAACCGGCACCACCGCGACCACGCAGATTGGCCCATTTGATTTCATCAAGCGTTGCCGCCGGACCGCCGATGCCACTGGGCAGGCCTTCGCGCCAGGAACGCATGTTGGATGCATTCAGGCCATCGCTCGGCGCCCGTGCCCGGGCGGCGAGCAAGGCTTCGCCGGGCTTGAAGTCGGCGTTG
>DAOLIO010000168.1:0-6716 GCA_035328505.1 Azonexus sp. | reverse complement strand
CGCGTTTCCTCGTTCATGATCAGGTCGACGTAACGCTGGCGATACTTCATTTCCTGGTCGGCCAGGCCGTGGAACTTGTCCGGCAGCGGGCGCAGCGACTTGGTCAGCAAGCGGATTTCGGCGGCCTGGATGGACAGTTCACCGGTCTTGGTTTTCATCAGGTTGCCGGTGACGCCAATGATGTCGCCCAGGTCCCAGGTCTTGAAATCGGCATAGACGTCTTCACCGACGCGGTCGCGGGTGACGTAAAGCTGGATGCGGCCCGACAGGTCCTGAATGGTCGCAAAGGAAGCCTTGCCCATGACGCGCTTGAGCATCATGCGGCCGGCCAGCTTGACTTCAACGGGCAGGCCTTCGAGTTCTTCGGCTGTCTTGTCACCGTAGCCTTCGAGGACCTTGGCTGCGGTGTTCTCGCGCTGGAAATCGTTGGGGAAGGCTTTCCCGGACTTGCGCCACTCGGCCAGTTTGGCGCGGCGCTCGGCGATAAGCTGGTTCTCGTCCTGCTGAACTGGCGCTTGCTGTTCGGTATTGTCGGTGGTGGCCATGAGGGGAAATCCTTCAAAAATTGGGGTTTGCTGCGGTCGACCGCGTAAAACACTCGATTTTCGCCGATTTTGGGTATGCACGACAAGGATCATTGGTCGGGCGCGTCAGGCGATGGCACCGGTCCCTGCGCTAAGCAAGGCGTTGTCGTCACGGATTTTTAATTTGTTGGCTGCGACAGTGTTTAAAAATCGAATGTATGGCTCGTCATGCTGATGGTTGATGCGGCTGGTGGCAGCAAGCCTGCGCTTGCGAAAGGTGACGAATGAATACTGCGGTCGACCGGGAAAAAGCCGGCAAAATCGAAATGATCAGGCGCTTTGCCCCGTCGCGAGGGACCCTGATCCAAGTGAGTACCTCGTCCGGTCATGGTTCGGCGCATTCTCTCGGTGCACTAACACGGGCATAATCGTCTTGCGGAAGACTGTGCAGCCGACTGCGAACAAAGAGAGAAAACAACATGCGTTTTAGAGATTCCCTGCAAACTGTGCTTGTGGTGTGCGCCATTTCGTTCAGTGGACCATCCGTGTCGGCGGGCTTGAATGTATTGGGTCTGGATGACATGAGTTGCGTCGCCTGGACCAAATCGAAAGCCGACCCTGAATTACGAGCCAGCTACATCGGCTGGGTGCGTGGATTTTTGACTGGTCATAACTACGCGTCTCCCAGTCAGCAGGTGGCGACCGTGTCCAGTGGGACCGTGGAACTGAAGCTGGATCAGTACTGCCGCCAGAATGCAGGCGGTCTTTTGAGCGACGCCGCGATGCGAATGAGCGACGAGATGTCTGGCAGGAATCAGGCGATTCGGAAATGATGTCGGCGGACGGGTTGCGAACGGCCTGTCCAATCGTGGCACCAGAAGGTTTTGGTCAGGGCGTACGCAGATAACGCGACACTGCGTTCGGTATCGCGTGCAATAGCCGCGATTCATGCCCATGACTTCGGGAGGGATGCGCCCAGCGGATAGGGAAATCGCGAACTGAGGTGACGCATGCCACGGCATCGCCAACGTTGGCTATGTCATTTTGTCGTTGATTAAACCGGATTACTCAAACCGGCGGGCATCTCCGCACGGGGAATCCCCATGTGATATGGCCCGCAGCAGTCGGGTGTGCTGGCGCCTGCCAGTCGCCCAAGCCGGCGTTTCAACCGGGCCTGGGCGTATCTTTATCGCCCTGTGAATATTTCTCAATGTCATTGAATCGCAGCCACCAACAGACGAATGACAGCGTTTTTCGGCGTCACAATGTGTCGTGCCGTGAGGCAAATGGCTGAAATGCAGCGTGTCATGCGACTTGCGAATCTTTTTTGGGCGCCAGGTTGCGGCCAGAGAGTTGGTCATGGATTGCTGCGGTCAACCGGAAAAATTGCCAATTTTTCAAAGGTATGGCTTATCCATGAGGGATGGTTGATTCCCTGTTTTGGTGCGTAAATTCGAGATGATTTAATGGCGTCAGAATGTTATTATTAAAAATATCACTTATCGCAATAGGGATATTTCGTGGACATACTGCTGATAGAGAGCTCACCGCTCTTTAGGGAGATTCTTCAGCAAAGCTTTCGTCGCTTCCGCGGCTTGGCTTTTGTCTCGGCCTCATCCCAATGTGAGGCGCTGGCGGTGACTGCGAACCGCTCGTTTGATTTCGTGGTGGTCGCCGGTCAGCTTTCCGATGGCGACGGCCTCGCTCTGGCCCGGCAATTGCGAACGGTAGGCCGGGTCCCCCTGGCCCCCATTGTTCTGCTGACAGGCACACCAACGGCCGAGTTGTCGGAGCAGGCCACTCAGGCTGGCATTACCGAGGTCTTTCGCAAGCAGGATCTCGATGAACTCGTTGCGTTTACCCGCCATTTTCTGGCGGTGAATCAGCCTCTTCGATGCCGCATCCTTTACGTTGAGGATGCGCTTGATCAGCGACTGGCGCTTGAAGCCCAGTTGCGGGATTGGGGGGCAACGGTGGATGCCTTTGAGTCGGCGGATGAGGCATGGCCGGCTTTTATGTCCCGCGAATACGATCTGGTGTTAACCGATGTGATGCTCGGGGGCTCCATGAGCGGTGCGCGGCTGATCAACCGTATCCGTCGCCTCGAACCGCCAACGGGAAGTATCCCTATCCTCGCCGTGACAGCCTTCGATAGCCAGGCCCGACGACTTGAGTTGTTCCATCTGGGGATTGATGATTACGTAGCCAAGCCCGTTTTTCCTGAGGAGCTGCGGGCGCGTATCTACAATCTGATCTCGCGCAAAAGGGCCACTGAGCGCAATTCCGAGCTGCTCGCCGCCACCGAACTGGGTGTCACGATCATCGATGATGAAGGTTTCATCCTGACCATGGATGGCAATGCCCGCAAAATGTTTGGCATTGACGGCTCCGTCGAAGCCATCAACTTCAGCAGCCTGCTGCACAGTGAAGCAGGTGGGACGGGTAGCATCGACACCCTGCGCTGGCTGATTGCACAGCAGAGCGTGCAGCGACTGCGCTTTGGCGGCGTTCGGGTTGGCGGTCAGGACTTTCCGCTTCAGCTTTCATCGCTGGAGATAGATCCGGCCAACGGCGGCCGTCGTTTTGCCTTGCTGACCATGGATGTCAGCGAGGAGCAAGCGCTGGCCGATGAGTTGTTGCGAGCCCGCGAGTCTGCCGAGCGGCTTGGTCGCATGAAGGCCGAATTCCTTTCCAATATGAGCCATGAGCTTCGTACGCCGCTCAATGCCATCATCGGGATGACCTACCTCCTGAAACGAGGGACGCTGGGGAATGACCAGCGTGAATGTGTCGACCATATCGATGCCTCCGGTCGCCATTTGCTCGGCCTGGTTGAAGATATTCTTGATTTCTCGCAAATTGAATCCGGCAAGCTGGAGCTTGAAGCAATTGCGCTGTCGGTCAAGGATGTTCTTGCCAATGTGGCAGAAATGATAAGGCGCCGTGCGGCCGCCAAGGGCCTTGTGGTTAGGATCGAGGCTGATTCTCTCCCCGCCCAGCTGTGCGGTGACCCCACGCGCCTGACACAAGCCTTGCTCAACTATGCGTCGAATGCGGTCAAATTTACCGAGCAAGGCGCCATCACCCTGAGGGTGTCGGCGGCGGAACAGGGTAAATCGCACTTCATGTTGCGTTTTGAAGTCAGCGACACGGGCATCGGCATCGAAGCCAAGCACCTCGGCATGCTCTTTGAGTCTTTCCATCAGGCAGATGGATCAATGACCCGTCGCTTTGGTGGGACCGGCCTGGGCCTGACCATCACCCGTGAATTGGCGCGCCTGATGGGTGGCGAAGTGGGGGTTACCAGTACACCGGGGCATGGCAGTACTTTCTGGTTCACGGCTCGCCTGGCTCGGGCTGCCGAGCCCGCCGTTGAAGGGGAACCAGAATCACCGGCATCGACGATTGCCGCGCGATTCGTCGATGTACCGATCCTGCTGGTCGAGGATGACCCGGTCAATCGGCATGTGGCGAGCTCCCTGCTGTCGACCGCAGGCTTGCAGGTCGATGTGGCCGACGATGGGCTGGCTGCCTTGAAGGCAGTGAAAGAGAAAGACTACGCGCTGATCCTGATGGATATCCAGATGCCGCACATGGATGGCTTGCAAGCCACACGGATTATCCGCAGCTTGCCGGCCAATTCCGCCATGCCCATCATTGCGGTGACCGCCAATGCCTCGGAGGGCGACCGTCAGCGTTGCTTTGATGCAGGGATGAATGACTTCATTCCAAAGCCGATCAATGCTCGCCTGTTATATTCGGTGGTCCTGCGCTGGCTTACAGAAAGCAGTGCGCAGGAGGCTGTTCCGGTCGGTCTGTTGCCTACCGAGCAGGCGCAGTAAAGCCGGCTGATTAAATCGACTGTGTCACCAAGGTCGGGCGGTGGATGGCCAACCAGATGGTCGGCACATCCGGCGCGGTCCAATCGACTCGGTGCCTGCGTCCTGCTGCAATATCGATGCAATCGCCAGCCTTCAATCGTCGGGCTTCGCTTTCGTCTTCAAAGCGGAGTACGGCTTCCCCGCTGATCAGCACCACCCACTCCGCTGCGGCCTGCTCGTACCAGAATGCTGGCGGGCTGCATTGCCCCGTCGAAACAATCCGTTCCACGACGACACCGGGTTCGCAGAGCAACTGGGTAAATTGCTCTTCAGTGCTATCGGGGGGCGGAAGATCGGCGAAAAGATTGCTGAGCATGGCGGTGATCTATCGGTAAATCGGCAGTGTATCGAGCCGACGCTCAATTTCCTGCTGCATGGCCTTGAAGGCGGCGCTTTGGTGGTTTCCGAAGCGGTTACTGAATTCTGCGCCGTGCAACGATTCCGGCAGATCGGCGACCGGTGGCAGCAATTGTGCATCGACGAGGCCATTGCGTATGGTCGTGAGCAGCGGCTCGGCATGAGCGATCAGTGTTTCACCAAATCGGGTCCCGGCACGGTCGGCAGAGAGATCGATGAATGAGAACCCACTGCCGTCGCGAGCATCTTCCAATTCCTTGTAGAGTCCGATGGCATCAGCGACAGGTTCGCCTGCCCAGGCGGCGAGCGCAGCTGAAACAACGAAATGCTGGGCGAGGTCATGGCGGCCCGCCAGCGTCATATTGACCCATCGAATGCGTGGCCAGCTTCGAGCGGCGGGAACCAGTGCTGCCAGGTCCTTTCCGGCCAGGTGGCTGGCGAGGACGAGCAGTACGGCCCGCCCCGATTTGACGGGATCATCGCCGGAATCGGAAAACGTCCCGTGAATGACTTCTGACAGCGGAAGCGCAGTGCCCGGTGCACGATGGGCGACAAGGGCGGCCAGTGATGTCTGGGCGCTGCGCAGTCGCTGGACATCGTCTTCCTGGATCGCTGCGGCGCGGGCCCGCTCGAGAATGGTTGGCTGCCAGATGTAGGTTATGGCAACAATACCGCTGCTCGGCGTAGCGCTGACTGACTGGATGGCTTGGGCTGCCAACGCCCATTCCTTTCCAAAGCCATAGGCCGTGACCGCTTTTTCCATCGCGAATTTGACAAGGGCTGCAGGTACAGGCAGCGAACCCAGGCTGGCATTGTCGATGTCAGGTTTGCCATCGACGATGTTGACCTGGGTGCGCAGATTCACGAATCGACGAGCCGGCAAGGCAATGGTGAAGCGAATTTCCCCTGCGTTTTCGCCAAGCACAAAGGCACCGCGCCCATGCAGATATCTTCCGGCCACGTAGTTGACGCCTTCATCGATGAGGGTCGATGGAATCGCTGCCGTGCGGATTTCGCCGCTGCGCTGACGACGTGGATCATTCGCCAGAAAAATCTGTTTTGCGTGAACGATCGAATTGGGTGAAATAACTTCGCTGCGCTCGACCAGGGCGCGGCTATCAGTGGCCAGAAATATCAGGGCCAATACTGCTGCGATGAGCAGCAGGATCGGGATCGCCAGCCATGTGAGCGCCCTCATTGGCCGGCGATCACCGAGTTAGACACCTTGCTTCAGGCTGGCTTCGATGAAGGGATCAAGATCACCATCAAGAACGCCCTGGGTGTTGCCGGTTTCGTGATTGGTCCGCAGGTCCTTGATGCGCGACTGGTCGAGCACGTAGGAACGGATCTGGTGGCCCCAGCCGATATCCGACTTGGCGTCTTCCAGCTTCTGCTGCTCGGCCTGCTGCTTGCGCAGCTCGTGCTCGTAGATGCGGGCGCGCAGCATCTGCCAGGCTTCATCGCGGTTGCGGTGCTGCGAACGGTCGTTCTGGCACTGGACGACGATACCGGTCGGCACGTGGGTCAGACGCACGGCCGAGTCGGTCTTGTTGATGTGCTGACCGCCAGCGCCGGAAGCGCGGTAGGTATCGGTGCGGACATCGGCCGGGTTGATGTTGATCTCGATCGAGTCGTCGACTTCCGGGAAGACGAAGACTGAGGTGAAGCTGGTATGGCGACGGGCAGCAGAGTCGAACGGCGACTTGCGGACCAGGCGGTGGATGCCGGTTTCGGTGCGCAGCGTGCCGTAAGCGTAGTCGCCGGTGAACTTGACGGTGGCGCCCTTGATGCCGGCGACTTCACCTTCGGATTCTTCCATGACTTCCACGGTGAACCCTTTTTTCTCGCCAAATTTCAAATACATGCGCAACAGCATCGAGGCCCAGTCCTGGGCTTCCGTGCCGCCTGCGCCAGCCTGGATTTCCAGGAAGCAGGGGCTCGGGTCCATCGGGTT
>DAOLIO010000167.1:0-6723 GCA_035328505.1 Azonexus sp. | reverse complement strand
GGCGCCGAATGACCGCCCGTACAGTCAAAAAATGCGTCGCATGAACGGCTGGCAGCACCTTGGCGCCAGCCGTTCATTCAGTCAGCCGGGAAAGCTATCCATGAGTTGAATTCCGGCATACGGCAAGATTCGGACGCAAGCCGCGCCAGCAGCCTCAAACCAGACCGAGGCTTTCCTCGACGCCGAGATGCACGTTCATCGCCTGCACCGCCGCGCCGGATGCGCCCTTGCCGAGGTTGTCCAACCGCCCGACCACCAGCATGCGCTCGTCGTTGCCAAAGACGAACAGGTCAACGCGATTGGTGTCATTCGTGGCTTCAACGTTGAAAAAACCACCGTCGGTGTTGGCCTCCAGATCAAGCGGCGCAACGCGAATAAAGGCTTCGCCCGCGTAATAGTCGGCCAGCAGCTTCTGGACATCTGCCGGCGTCGCCTTGCGGCTGAACTGCTGCGGATGCAGGAACGCCGTGACCGCCAGCCCCTTGTAAAAAGGACCAACGATGGGCTGGAAGATGGGTGCCACGGTCAACCCGGTGTAAACCGACATTTCCGGCAAATGCTTGTGTGCCAGGCTGAGCGCATAGGGACGCGGGGCGTCGATGCGTGCCGGGCTTTGATATTGCTCGATCATCTTCTTGCCACCACCGGAGTACCCGGTAATGGAATTGGCGGCAATCTGGGTGGCAGCCTGCAACAGGCCGGCAGCCACCAGCGGCTTGAGCGCGAGAATGAAGGCGCTGGCATGGCAGCCCGGATTGGCGATGCGCTTGGAAGCGCGAATTTTGGCGCGCTGATCAGCCGCCAGCTCCGGCAGGCCGAAAGTCCAGTCCGGATTGATGCGGTGAGCTGTCGACGCATCGATGATGCAGGTATCAGGATTGTCGACCAGGCTGACCGATTCCTTGGCTGCATCATCGGGCAAACACAGGAAAGTCACATCGGATTCATTGATCAAGCGTTTGCGTTCAACAAGATCCTTGCGCTTGTCGCTGTCGATCTTGAGCAGCACGACATCGGCGCGCTTGGCAAGGTATTCGTTGATCTGCAGGCCAGTAGTGCCTTCCTGGCCATCGACAAAGACTTTATAGGTCATCTGAAATCCGGATTGGTGTTGATCAAGGGGTCAATTCTGGCAGAAAACCATGACTTTTTCGCGAACCCGATGATGTGGCGCCGAAACGACATGATTCTGCACCTTGAGTTGACCCAATCGCTTTGCTGCACCGCAACAAAATGGTAGTCTTTCAGCTATAACATATTGCCTCGCAAGGCGGAGAAACAGCATGAGTGAAATCGATCTGAAGCGCTTCTTTCTGGAACAGGTACGCCTGTTCGAAAACTTCCCGGCCGACAAGGTCGAGGAAATCGTCATCAAGTCCCGCCTGGCCACTTACGAAGGCAACGAAGCGATCCTTGAAACCGGTGACGAAGGCCGCTTTATCGGCATCGTGATCAGCGGCCATGCTGAAATATCGATGACCGACAACACCGGTTCACGTGTCGTCATTACCCAGTTGGGTGTTGGTGACGTCTTTGGCGTGATGTCGCTGCTGACGGGCGACCGTATCGTCGCCGACGTTATCGCCGGCAACCGCTGCTTCGTGCTGATGGTCCCGCAGGAAGTCTTCAATACCCACATCCTGACCAACCCGAAGGCCGTTGGCTATCTGTCACGCCTGCTGGCCGATCGCACCCGCGCCATGTCGGTCGATCTGGTCACCGCCCAGGCCAACGCCGTTGTTCATTCCAACGACCCCTACGCGCTGTCGCTGACCACCAATGAACCGGGCAAGGTCATCGTTCTCAACGTCGGTATCAGCCAGATCCATTTCGGCATCTATGACACCGAGGAAAGTGGTGCCGACGTACATGGCATCATCGACCACGCCGACCAGCAGGTCACCCGGATCACCGTCAGTGTCGGGCCGCATCAGAAGAGCATCGACCACGCACCGTTCAAGCTGTCCGACCTGTTTACGGTCATGCAGGAAGTCACCGCCTTGCTCGGCGAAGCCTTCACCTTCCATCCGGAAGACGTCACCGCCATCGGCCACCGCGTCGTGCATGGCGGCAACAAGTTCTCCAGTTCGGTCGTCATCACCTCATCAGTCATCGCCGATATCGAAGAACTCTCTGTCTTCGCGCCGCTGCACAACCCGGTCAACGTCGCCGGCATCCGCGTCGCCATGAAGCACTTCCCGAACATTCCGCAGGTCGCCGTTTTTGACACAGCCTTCCACCAGACACTGGCACCCTACGCCTACCTCTACGGCCTGCCCTACGAGCTTTACAAGCAGCACGGCATTCGCCGCTATGGTTTCCACGGCACCTCGCACCGCTACGTTTCGCTGAAATCCGCCGAAGTTCTCAAGCGCCCGCTTGGCGAACTGGAAATCGTCTCCTGCCACCTCGGCATCGGCGCCTCGCTGTGTGCCATCGACCATGGTCGCTCAATCGACACGACAATGGGCATGACCCCCAGTGACGGCCTGATCATGCCCAGTCGTTCCGGCAGCGTCGACCCGGCAGTGATGATCCATCTGATGGAGAAACACCACATGTCGCCCGAGCAGTTGTCCGCACTGATCAACAGCGAAAGTGGCCTGAAGGGGATTTCCGGCATTTCCAGCGACATTCACGAAATCGAGGCTGCAGCGGGCGAAGGCCATCACCGCGCCCTGCTCGCCCACAAGGCCTTCTGTTACCAGGTGCGCAAGAATATCGGCGCCTATGTGGCAGCCATGGGTGGCATCGATGTCCTGGCGTTTACTGGCGATGTCGGCGAAACCAGCGCCGCCGTGCGCAGCCTGGCCTGCCAGGGCCTCGAATTCATGGGCATCAAGCTGGACGAAGAAAAGAACCGCAATCTCGGCCAGATCAATTCGCATGCCGTCATCTCCACCGATGACTCGCCGGTCACCATCCTCGTCGTCGCCAACGATGACGAACGTCTGGTCGCCTGGGAGACGCTGCGCTCCATCGAGCGCAACCAATTGCTGCTGGCCGCCAAGGCTGAAGATGCACCGATCCCGGTCGAGATCTCCGCCCACCACGTACATCTCGCGCAAGCTGATGTCGAAAAGCTGTTCGGCCCCGGCCACCAGCTGACGCCAATGCATGAACTCTCCCAGCCAGGCCAGTTCGCCTGCGAAGAGCAGGTTCATCTGGTCGGCCCCAAGGGTCGCATTGCCAAAGTTCGGGTCCTCGGCCCGACGCGCAAGGAGACTCAGGTCGAGATCGCCATGACCGAGCAATTCAAGCTCGGCATCCAGCCGCCGATCCGCCAATCCGGGGACCTTGCCGGCACCCCCGGCATCACGCTGGAAGGCCCGTTCGGCAGCTCAGTCATCGAACGCGGCGTAGTGTGCGCCCAGCGCCACATCCACATGACGCCGGAAGACGCCATGCGGTTCCATGTTCGCGACAACTACATTGTCCGGGTTCGCATCGAAGGGGAACGCCAATTGATCTTCGGCGACGTTGTCGTCCGGGTGAATCCAGCCTTCCGCCTGGCCATGCACATCGACACCGACGAAGGCAACGCCGGCAACATCCATACCGGCATGCTCGGCTACATTGAGGAAATCCAGAGCCGGCACTGACCGCCACTACTGGACATGAACCATTCCCAAAAAGATGGTGGGCAAGGCCCACCATCTTTTTTTATGTCTATCCGAAATCGACTTGACGCGAATCAGTCTCTTGTCGGCCAAGAGCGGTCAGTCAGGCATTCATCCTAAAAGCAGCCGTTCACAATCATTTTGTCCCATAAAGCAAAAGCGAAAACGCGTCTGGCATATTGGAGTTGTTATACTGACAGCAAATATCCCAAGTGACTGAATGGCATGAACTTTGAGCAGCATTTTCAGCGTCAACAATATCAATTGTTATACGGACCCCAGTGTCCGTGTAAACACTGTTAGAGGTCTGTAGTGACCGACACAATTGCCATCGGAATCACGATTGCTGTCATTGCGATACCTTGCGGGCTAATGGCTATGGCGTTACGGCACTTCGTTCCGCTTATCCGTGGTTTCAATGCGCCGCTGTGGGCTTATGCGTTAGGGCCAATCGCATTTGCATCAGATCGCTTCCTTTCCGAGGCAGCGCGCCCTCACCGCAAACCTTTCATTCGCTATGTTTCAGCTTTCATTTTGGTGTCGCTTGCTTTGCTCGTCGTTGCTTCAGGGAGCCTTGCATGGCACCTCTAACATTCCAATCCACCGGACCGTCAAAAGCTACGCTTTTGCCGTCCGGTGATTTTCAACGTTGGGCGTCACAGCAACAGAGGGCGATCAGCGCCAGCAGCCAAAATGGAAACTCCTGAATATTTCGAGGCACTTAAAGGATCAAGAAAACGCCTCTTGGCTGGAGATGTCTTTGCTGTAAAACCAAAAGGGCATGACTATTTGTTTGGGCGAGTGATACGAACAGACGCTAGAGTTGTTTCCTTCACAAACTGCTTTCTGGTCTATCTGTATAACGTTTCAGCAAAAAATCTGAACCAGCTTCACTTGTCCGATTTAACGCCAAAACGATTACTTTTGCCGCCGCTAATTATCAATCGCCTTCCGTGGTCCCGAGGAATCTTCATGACTGTTGGAAATTTCCCAATCGACCGAAGCGATCTGTTGGAAAGACATTGCTTTAAAACCTATGAGGGAAGGTTTTTTGATGAGGTCAGCAACCAGCTCTCGCAGCCATATGAGCCGGTTGGGATATTTGGCTTGTGGAGCTATGCAGCGCTTGGTGAGGCATTGAGCAAAATATTGCCCAAGGCCGCATTGGAATGAAGAGCAGCCGCCCAGAGAAGCCCAGCAATTCGGTCCACCGGACCGTCGGCCAGCTGCGCTGGCCGCCGTCCGGTGACCTAGCACGTTGGGCGTCATGAAATTCAGTATCCAGATCACATGCGGCGGGGAGGTTATCTTTGCCGGGCATTCGCAAAAGGATCGCCCTGTCTACTACGGCGCACCGCCAGAAACCGGGTTGTGGCGTGTGAGCATTCCAAAGTTTGAAGATTTTGTGGCCGGCAAACTGTTGGCAATGTCATTTGGGGATTCAATCGACGAGTTCCGCTTTGGATTCGAGATCGGTGAGTTGGAGGAATGGGGGACGTGGTTCACTTCAATAAGTAACTACATGAGCTACCGGCCAAAGCACAAGACATTCATCTCCGTTGCGCAGTTGGAGTGGGAGGAAGTCAAGCACCTATCTACGTCTGAGCAGTTGAAAATGCTTGGCGATGCGCTCGTTTCATCGATCGAACGAATAGCCACGGCTAAGCGCAAGCCCAAGGATTTTGACCACATGACTTTGGCTCAAACCGTTCGTGGCATCCTGCGCTTGTGCGAGCCATCTCTCGTCGAGGCTGACGCCCAACCTATCATTCCACCTGACCTCGCGCCTGCGGCGCGCGTCCGGTGAATTCAAACGTTGGACGTCACAATCGTGTCATTGCCTGTCTATCCATAACTGATGATCGAATACCGCCACAATTTCCCGCTGAACCCCGTTGATGTTGCTCGCGTGTTCGATTCGTCGGGTATCACACGTCCAACGGACGACATTCCACGCATAGCCCGAATGTTCGCCTCGTCGAATCTGGTCATTTCCGCATGGGCGAACGAGGTTCTAGTCGGAGTGTGTCGTGCACTCACTGACTACAGTTATTGTTGCTACCTGTCCGACCTAGCGGTTGATCAAGCGTTTCAGAAGCACGGTATCGGCACGGAACTCATAAGGCAGGTGCAGTCCACTGTCGGTGATGCGGTGTCCCTCATCCTGCTCTCGGCTCCTGGTGCCATGTCGTACTACCCATCTGTGGGCTTTGCAAAGGCTGAGAACGCCTTCGTCATCAAGAGAACCCAGTGATGCCCAACATCTCGCTCCAGCCGACCTTCAGCCAGCTACGCTATCTGCCGTCGGCAGACCTAACACGTTATGCGTCATGAGCCTCGTTAAGGAAGTCGTCGAATCGTGGGGATGGATCGGTATAGATCCTGTTGAAGTCATTGGCGAAAACGACTTTGGCAACCTAATGATCAAGGATGCGGAGGGCAAATACTGGCGGCTATGCCCGGAAGATTGTTATTGCCGAGTAGTTGCCTCAAATCGCCAAGAACTCGACTCACTGTCACACAATCAAGATTTCCTACGTGACTGGTATATGCGGGCACTGGTTGATCTTGCATGCGACAAATTCGGGCCATTGCCAGAAGGACGGAAGTACTGTCTGAAAATCCCAGGCTTTCTTGGTGGAGAGTACGGTGGCGACAATTTGGCTACTGCGCCATTAATTGAGCTTGTACGGCTTTCTGGTGATATTGCCCGGCAAACACATGACCTGCCGACAGGAACTAGCGTCAAGTTCAGGTTCGTCGATTGAAAACGCATAACATTTCAATCCACCAGACCTCCGGCAAGCTGCGCTTGCCTGCGTCCGGTGATTTACAACGTTCCTGAGTGTCCGCTTTCCAAACGGGCCTATGTCCGCAAAGGGCACGAATTAGCCTCCCAACCCGACGCAAAAACACCTTATTCACTTCGGGATAGCTTCAACCACAGATTCCGAATACCCGCCTGATCGCTGAACTACGGTATCAAATCCGTTCCCAGATCGTTACCTCCGACAGCGTATGCTGGAATTTCCGCTTCGTTTCGCGAATCACGAAAGGCACCGATTCAGGGCCGCGAATCAGGCGGAAGTGCTTGCCCAGCATG
>DAOLIO010000166.1:0-6837 GCA_035328505.1 Azonexus sp. | reverse complement strand
TTCGCGCCGCTCGATCACGACGTCATCCTGCGTGTGGTCGACAAATTCCTGATGCAACTGGAAGAGCAGTTGCACGAGAAGAAAGTCGACGCACACTTCAGCGAAGCGGTGAAGGAAATGCTGGCCGAAAAGGGGTTCGATCCGTTGATGGGTGCCCGTCCGATGTCGCGCCTGATTCAGGACACCATCCGCTCGGCGCTGGCTGACGAACTGCTGTTCGGCAAGCTGGCCAATGGCGGTCGTGTCACGGTCAACCTGGATAAAGACGGAAAAATCACACTCGACTTCGAAGAAGAAAAGACCGAAGCAGTTGTTTGAACGATTGCCATCTACCCCGAAAGCCGTGCAACATTGCACGGCTTTTTTATTTCTAGGACTCCATGATGATCTTCAAGACACCTGACCTTTGCGATGCATTTGAAAGCGAATTGGGCAAGACTGTTCGCGTTGTTGCCCCGATGTTCCAGCGCTACGGTGGCCGTACCAGCTTTTCCGGCCAAATTGTCACGCTCAAGATTTTCGAAGATAACGCGCTGGTACGAGAAATTTTCGGAGAAGCCGGCCACGGTAAAGTGTTGGTGATTGATGGCGGCGGATCGTTGCGTTGTGCGCTCATTGGAGACCAACTCGCCATCCTCGCCGCCAAAAACGGCTGGGCCGGTGCCATTGTCTATGGCTGCATCCGCGACTCGGGTGACATCAACGGCATTGACCTGGGTATCCGCGCCTTGAACACACATCCACAAAAAACGCTCAAAAAGGGCGTTGGCGACAAAAACATCGCAGTCACCTTTGGTGGCGTCACCTTTAATCCGGGTGAGTATCTCTATGCCGACGAAGATGGGGTACTGGTCAGCAACCAACCTTTGTGCTAACGCAACGCGAATTCATTTCACAAAGACAAACAGCGTTTTGCATCGTGAAATATAGATTGCAACTCGCTGTTTTTATTAAACTAAAAAATGTCTTATGTCTTATATAAGACTGTTGCTGCTCTGCAAAAAAATAACTATACTTTATCCCGTCGACGTTGCAAGATAACTACCTGCTTCAACGCCGTTATCTCCTAAACCACATCTCCTGAGGAATTCATATGAGCACTCGCGAACAGCAAATCGCCGCCCTCGAAAAAGACTGGGCTGAAAACCCCCGCTGGAAGGGCATCAAGCGCGGTTACTCCGCTGCTGACGTCGTCCGCCTGCGCGGTTCTTTCCAGGTTGAGCACACCCTGGCCCGCCGTGGTGCCGAGAAGCTGTGGGATCTGGTCAACAACACCCCGTACGTCAACTGCCTGGGCGCCCTGACCGGCGGCCAAGCCGTCCAACAAGCCAAGGCTGGCATCAAGGCCATCTACCTGTCCGGCTGGCAAGTTGCCGCTGACAACAACGAATACGCCGCCATGTACCCGGACCAGTCGCTGTACCCGGTTGACTCCGTGCCGAAGGTTGTCGAGCGCATCAACAATGCCTTCAACCGCGCCGACGAAATCCAGTGGTCCAAGAACATCAATGCTGGCGATGCTGGCCACGTTGAATACCACCTGCCGATCGTGGCTGACGCTGAAGCCGGTTTCGGTGGCGTGCTGAATGCCTACGAACTGATGAAGGCCATGATCCGCGCTGGTGCTGCCGGCGTGCATTGGGAAGACCAGCTGGCTTCCGTCAAGAAGTGCGGCCACATGGGCGGCAAGGTTCTGGTTCCGACCACCGAAGCTATCCAGAAGCTGATCGCTGCCCGTATGGCGTCTGACGTCTATGGCGTGCCGACCCTGGTGATCGCTCGTACCGATGCCGAAGCTGCTGACCTGCTGACCTCCGACTACGACGAGAACGACAAGCCGTTCCTGACGGGCGAGCGTACCGCCGAAGGCTTCTACAAGACCAAGAAGGGTCTGGACCAAGCCATCTCCCGCGCTATCGCTTACGCTGACTACGCCGACCTGGTGTGGTGCGAAACCGGCACGCCGGATCTGGAATTCGCCCGCAAGTTCGCCGAAGCCGTGCATAAGGTTCACCCGGGCAAGATGCTGGCCTACAACTGCTCGCCTTCCTTCAACTGGAAGAAGAACCTGGACGACGCCACCATTGCCAAGTTCCAGAAGGAACTGGGCGCCATGGGCTACAAGTACCAGTTCATCACCCTGGCTGGCATCCACAACATGTGGTACCACATGTTCGACCTGGCCCAGGACTACGCAAAGCGCGGCATGTCGGCCTACGTCGAGAAGGTTCAGGAACCGGAATTCGCTGCTCGCGACCGTGGCTATACCTTCGTCTCGCACCAGCAGGAAGTCGGCACCGGTTACTTCGACGACGTCACCACCGTGATTCAGGGTGGCAAGTCCAGCGTCACCGCGCTGACCGGCTCGACCGAAGAAGAACAGTTCCACTAAAAAGCTTACCGCTTTAGATTGCCGCCTTATCCGGTGGCATGAGGCCAGCACTCACAAAGTGCTGGCCTTTTTATTTGTTGTGTACACGAAACAGCAGCCCGGTAATTTATTTATCTAAACCAATAAATACGCCAAAATGTTATGCAAACTGCTAATCTGGCAATCTAAAATTTGATATCACTCTAAGGGAATTTCCGTGTTTAAAGATCTCAGCATCAGCATGCGGCTGGTTTTTGGTTTTGGGTTACTGATCGTGATCCTACTGGTCACCAATCTCATGGCCATGAGTCATATGGCGGAGACAATGGATAACATGGACCGACTGGTGAATGAACGCGTCCTCAAGATTAAGGAAGCCAACAACATCAATGAACGTACGCTGTCCATTGGTCGCCACTTGCGTGGCATCCTGATTGCGGATAGCCGTGAAGAACGCGAAGCGATCAAAGCAGATATCCATAAATTGCGCGAACTGAACGGCCCATCGCTGGTGACGCTCGAAAAGCTGACTCATTCGTCAGAAGGCAAGGCCTTGCTAAGCAAAATTGTCGCCGTGCGCGACAAGGCCGGCCCGCAATATGATCAGTATTTCAATATCGCAGAACGCGACCTGAATGAAGCGAAGACCTACATCAAGACGGAATTGACGCCAACGATGAATGGTTTCCTTGAGACAACGCACGCCATGGTCGAGTTTCAGGAATTGCAGATGCATCAGGCCGTTGAACAAGATAGAGCAGCCTACGCCAGTGGCCGCAATACGAGCATTGGCATCCTGGTCGTTGCCACGCTGTTCGCGGTCGGCCTGGCATTCTGGATCATTGCATCCATCTCGGGGCCGCTATCTACCATGCGCCAAGTGATCCAGCGGGTCCGCGACAACAAGGATTTCACGCAATCCATTCCCGTCGTCGGCCGCAATGAAGTTGGCCTGACCGCCGTCGCCTTCAACGACCTGCTGGCAACCATGCGCGAGACCCTCGGCGGCCTGCGCCAGGCGACCAATCGCATCGACGATGCCTCGCAACAATTGGCCAACGGCGCCCAGCAATCAGCCCGCGCCTCTGAAGACGCCAGCGAATCCGCATCATCCATGGCAGCATCCGTTGAACAGGTTTCAGTCAGTATCAACCACGTAGCGGCCAATGCCGGCGATGCGCTGCAAATGGCGCGGCGCTCCGGCGAACTCTCGGATCAGGGCGGCGCGGTCATTGGCGAAGCGGTGGACGAGATGAAAGTCATTACTGCTGCCGTCAAGAATGTTGCCCTTCAGATTGATACCCTCGGCCAACAATCAACGCAGATTTCCGGTGTTGTACAGGTCATCAAGGATGTTGCCGATCAGACCAACCTGCTGGCGCTCAACGCGGCCATCGAAGCAGCCCGCGCAGGCGAGGCGGGCCGCGGCTTTGCCGTGGTCGCTGATGAAGTACGAAAACTCGCAGAACGCACCACCCAGGCAACCGGCGAAATCGCCGCCATGATCGCCAGCATCCAGAACAGCGCAAAAACGGCCGTGGGCTCCATGGAAAATGTCGTTACCCAAGCCGAATCGGGCATGTCGCTCGCCGAACAAGCCGGTCACGCCATCATTCAGATTAGGGAGAGTGCCAACGACGTGGTTCGCGTCGTCAGCGACATCACCGAAGCCATTGCCGAACAAGGCTCAGCCAGCCAGTCCATTGCCCAACAGGTCGAACGCGTCGCGCAAAGCGCCGAGGAAAACCACGGGGCAGCACAAAGCACGGCGGATTCAGCCAGCGAACTGGGGCGCCTGGCCAGAACGATGCGCGAAGACAGCGACCGCTTCGTGATTGCCTGATTCGACGACTGTCATTAGATCAATTTCGCCCGCCGTACTTCAGCGGGCGAAAATTCACCATGCTGCGGTCAACCGGAAAAACCCGCCGAATTTGAAATTTTCCGTCACCGGATCACACCGCCTGATTCAGCGCAGTTCCCAATAGCTCGGCCGACTGTAGGTTTCTTTCAGCAAGTCGATGAACAAGCGCACGCGCAACGGCAAGTGTCGGCGCTGCGGAAAAACCGCATAAATACCCATCGGCGGCGCCTGCCACGCGTCCAGCACGGACGTCAGTGTGCCCTCCTTCAGGTCTTGCCCAACCTCCCATAACGAACGCCAGGTCAAGCCCTTGCCGGCCAATGCCCACTCATGAAGCACTGCGCCATCGTTGCACTCGAATCGACCACTGACTTTCAGCGTTTTCACGTCGCCACTGTGCGGATCGCGAAAAGTCCACCCGCGCTGCTGTCCCAACGACAGGCAGTTATGATTCGCCAGATCGGCCGGTTCTCTCGGCACGCCTTGCTCGACCAGATATGCTGGGCTAGCCACCACCATTCTCCGCATTTCACCCAGACGTACGCTGACCAGACTGGAGTCCGTCATCTCTCCGATACGTATCGCGCAATCGATGTTTTCGTTGACCAGATCGACCAAACGGTCGCTCAGGTTGAGATTGACCCGAACCTCCGGGTTACCCTGCATGAACTCGCCGACCAACGGCGCAACATGACGCCGGCCAAATCCGGATGGCGCCGATACTCGCAACTGACCGCTGGCCCGAACACTGCCCAGCGAAACAGCCGCTTCGGCGTTCGCAAGATCATTCAAGACGCGCTGGCAGTCCTCCAAAAAGGCTTGCCCCTCGAAGGTCAGCGTCAGTTTGCGCGTGGTTCGAATCATCAAGCGAACACCCAAACGCGCCTCAAGGGCATCCAGTCGTCGACCGACAATCGCGGGCGTCACCGCCTCATGGCGGGCAGCCGCAGAAAGGCTTCCTCGCGTAGCCACATTGACGAATGCAGAAATCTGTTTGAACGTATCCATGACTTTATACCTGGAGTAAAAGAATCTTCGCCAAAAAGCGGTCTTATTTTATCTCCTTAGTAACAATACAATTCAATCCATGCTTCCACCGCTCTCCGCCCTTCCTGACCATGCACGCCACTGAAATCCTTCTCGTTGGCACAGGCGCCTTTTTGGCCGGCGGCATGAATGCCATTGCAGGCGGCGGCACCTTCTTTTCATTTCCGGCATTGCTGGCAGCCGGCGTTCCACCGGTGATGGCGAATGCCAGCAACACCGTCGGCCTCTGCCCGGCCAGCCTGATCAGCGCCTGGGCCTATCGTCGGGAGGCCTTGCGTCATGGCAAGTGGGCGGTGTTGCTCATGATCGTTTCGTTATTTGGCGGGATCTCCGGTGGTCTGCTGTTGCTGGCCACATCGAATGCGGCTTTTTCCAAACTCATTCCCTGGCTGCTTCTGGTCGCCACCGCGCTATTCGCATTCAGCAGCCAGGTCTCGCGAATGGTCAAATGGAGCAAAGCCAAACTGGGCGGCGATGTCACCCAGCACAATCCGGGCGGCCCGGGCGGCGCGCTCTTTCAGTTCATCGTTGCAGTCTATGGCGGATTCTTCGGCGCCGGCATGGGGATTCTCACCCTGGCCGCACTCTCGATTCAAGGGTTCGACGATATTCAGGAAATTAACGCCCTGAAGAATCTGACATCGGGCATCAATTATTTTGTGTCATCCGCTACCTTCATCATCGCTGGCGCCATCAGTTGGCCCCATACCCTCGTGATGCTGCTGACTGCCATGCTGGGTGGCTACGTGGGCGCAGTATTTGCTCGCCAATTGCCAGCCATCTGGCTAAAACGCCTGGTCATTGGCGTGGGGTCCTGCCTCACCCTCGTCTATTTCTCCAAAACCTACCTGTAACCTTCACACAAGGAGCTTTCATGAGCCTAAACCTTCCGCAAGGCGTGCAAATCACCGCCCCGATCCAGCCGCAATACGAATCCATCCTGACTTTCGAAGCGCTCGAATTGGTCGCTAAACTGCACCGCGCTTTCGAAGCCCGTCGCCAGGAATTGCTGGCCGCTCGCGTTGCCCGCCAGGCCCGTATCGACGCCGGCGAGATGCCTGACTTCCTGCCGGAAACCAAGCACATCCGTGAAGGTGACTGGAAGATCGCCCCGCTGCCGAAGGCGCTGGAGCGTCGTCGCACCGAAATCACCGGCCCGGTCGAAGCCAAGATGATCATCAACGCCTACAACTCCGGCGCTGACTCCTACATGACCGACTTCGAAGACTCCAACTCGCCGAACTGGGACAACCAGATTCAGGGTCAGGTCAACCTGTACAAGGCCATCCGTCGCGAACTGAGCTTCACTGGCGACAACGGCAAGACCTACAAGCTGAACGACCAGATCGCCACCCTGCAGATCCGTCCGCGCGGCTGGCACCTTGACGAAAAGCACGTGCTGGTCGATGGCCAACGCGTCGGCGGCGGCATCTTCGACTTCGCCGTGGTCTTCTTCCACAACGCCAAGGAGCAAATCGCGCGCGGCGCCGGCCCGTTCTACTACCTGCCGAAGATGGAAAGCCACCTCGAAGCCCGCCTGTGGAACGACATCTTC
>DAOLIO010000165.1:4504-6955 GCA_035328505.1 Azonexus sp. | reverse complement strand
CCGTGCTGCAGAGCGAGCATGGCAACCGGGTAGATGACTTCAGGATTGTCGGGATTGTCCTTGAGTAGCCGATCGAATTGACCGCGGGCGTCGTCGTAGCGCTTTTCGCTGATCAGTAGGCGGGCTAATGCCAGGCGGGCATCGCGGGCGGCTGGATTGGCTTCGACAAAGCTGCTCAGGCTTTCAATCGCGGTTTGCGCAGATTGCTTGGCTTGTAATTGGGCGCGGGCTAGTGCGGCGGTTTCCCAGTCAGGGCGGAGTTGCAGTGCCTTTTCGGCTTCGTTCAATGCGCGCAGATTGTCACCGGCGTTGGCCGCGGCTTGTGCCATTGCGAAATGAGCTTCGGGCAAATTGTCGTAGGGGGTGGCAACGCGATCGATTAAGGACTGGACCGCCTTTTTGTCAGTGATTTTGCCCAGAATGCGGTTCAGGTGCAGCAGGTTATTGGCGATGTTGGCTTTGTCATTCGCCAGCAATGCGCTCATTTTGGGGGCGAGGTCGTCAAGGCGATTGCTCTGGATGAGCAGCGACGATTGGGCTTGCTTGGCTTTGAGGGAGTCGGGCTCGACTTCCAGCCACAACTTGGTGAGTTCAAGGGCGCGGTCGTACTGACGGGAAAGGCTGGCAATTTCAGTGGCGCGGGCGAGAACTTTCGGGTCGCGCGTGCGCTGGGCGAGATCTGTCCAGGCATCGGAACTAAGCTTGGCATCGCCGCGCTGAAGCGCAAATTCTCCAACCAGTGCCTGGAAGACCGTACGGGCAAGCAGATCTTCAGAGGTCGCCTGGGTGGTCGGCCGTTTGCCTGAGGACTTGGCGGCGGCTTCGCCTGCGGCCAGGCCATATCCACCATGGGTCAGACCCAGGGCCAAGGTGAGGGCGGCAGCGATTCGCTTCAGGTGCATGGACGGCTTTCAGTCAAGGTTAATGCTGGAGTTGCGCATTTGAACGCATAAAATCCATTAAGTTTGCGATGTTATTTGGGTTTCGTCGGAGGAACAAGCAATGCCGGAGTTGCCGGAGGTCGAAGTATGTCGTCGTGGCTTGGTGCCGGAGCTGGTAGGGGCCGTTATTGAGGGCGTGAAAATCCGCGCGCCAAAGTTGCGTCAGGAGATTCCGCGCGAGCTGTTGGCGCTACTGCCTGGTTGTCGAGTCCTTGCGGTTCGGCGGCGTGCCAAGTATCTGCTGATCGATTGCCAGCGTGAGGGCGTGCAGGGTAGTTTGATCATTCATCTGGGCATGTCGGGCAATCTGCGTTTTGTCCCACATGACCAGCCCGTCGAGAAGCACGACCACTTTGAACTGGTGCTGGCTCAATATATTTTGCGCTTCGCCGACCCGCGCCGATTTGGGGTCGTGCTTTGGCAGCCCGGGCCGCCGGCGTTAACGGAGTTGCATCCGTTGCTCGCCTCGCAGGGGGTTGAACCTTTATCAGAAGCTTTCACGGTCGACTGGATTTTTAAGGCTATTTCGAAAAGAAGCGGGCCAATCAAACCGACCTTGATGGACAGCCATCTGGTGGTTGGTATCGGTAACATTTATGCGTCAGAAAGTCTGTTTCGTGCCGGCATCTCGCCGCTGCGGGCGGCCAACCGGATCAGTCGGGCGCGCTATGAAATTCTTGTGCCGGCCATTCGTGAAACGCTGTCGGACGCCATTGCCGCCGGTGGCAGCAGTATTCGCGATTATGTGCATAGCGATGGCGGCGCCGGCTGCTTTCAAATCCAGGCCGGTGTTTACGATCGGGCTGGCGAGCCGTGTCTGCGCTGCGGTGGTGTCGTTCGGCAAATACGGCAGGCCGGGCGCAGTACCTATTACTGTACCGGGTGCCAGCATTAAAAACTAACTGCAAGCCTCTGTTTATATGCTAAATTGAGCTTTCCGATAGCATCCGGGATGACCCTTATGTCACTCGCTAATCAATTTGCCGCCTATTCCGCTTGGCGCTCCCGTCTCGCCACCAACATTGGCGAGCTTCAGGGCTGGCTGAACCACAATGAATTGTCTGATGCCCAGAGCGATCTGCGGCTGACGCAACTGCTGGAACGCTTGCGCGAGGATAGGCTGAATGTTGCCTTCGTCGCGGAGTTCTCGCGCGGCAAGTCGGAGCTGATCAACGCCATTTTCTTTGCCGATTACGGCAACCGGATGTTGCCTTCGTCGGCCGGCCGGACGACCATGTGTCCAACTGAGTTGCTGTTTGATGGCAACAAGTTGCCCTGCATCGAGTTGTTGCCGATCCAGACGCGTGCATCCAATTCCAGTGTCAGTGAATACAAACGCTTTGCTGACGAGTGGACCAGAGTGGATCTTGATACCGAATCGGCCGAGGCCATGCAGGATGCGCTGCGCCATGTCAGCGAAACCACACGGGTGACGCCCGAAGAGGCCGGGCGACTGGGCTTCGAAGTCGGTAGCGGCCAGATTGATTTGTACGTTATCGGTGATGACGGA
>DAOLIO010000165.1:0-4404 GCA_035328505.1 Azonexus sp. | reverse complement strand
GATGTCACCCGGCGTGTCCGGGGGTTGCTGGATTCCCGACTGCTTGGCCTGCGCGAGCAATTGACCGAACTGACCGAGTTGCGCGGCAAGAACAAGGGGGTCGTCGAATACATGATGGGCAAGGTTCGCGCCGAAAAAGACGAATTCGAATCGGGTCTGCAGCGCTACTACGCCGTGCGCAGTGTGTTTTCAACGCTGACCAACAACCTGTTCAGCCATCTTGGCCTCGATGTTTTACGCCAGTTAACGCACCAAACTCGCGAAGCCATGCTGGATGCGGCTTTCTCCAAATCCTTGTCGGATGCGATGGCCGCTTTCTTTACCGGTTCGCGTGATGCACTGGCCAAGTCCAATGGCGAGATCAGCGAAATCCTGTCGATGATGGAAGCGGTTTACAAGAAATTTGCCATCGAGCATGGCCTCAAACTGGGGTCGCCCACGACGTTCTCGCTTCTGCGCTATGAAAAGGAGCTCGATCGATTGCAGGCCTGGTGTGACGATCACCTGAACACCATGGTCAGTTTGTTGACGCACGACAAGAAGAACATCACGCAAAAGTTCTTTGAGGAGGTGGCGACGCAAGTGCGGCGCGCTTTCGAACACGCCAATCGCGATGCCGAAATATGGCTGCGTGCCATCATGGCGCCGATGGAAACCCAGGTTCGCGAGCATCAGATTCAATTGAAGCGTCGTCTCGAAAGCATCAAGCGCATCCATCAAGCAACCGATACGCTGGAAGATCGTATTTCAGAACTTGAGGGGGTTGAAAAAAGCCTGCAGCAACAGATCGAAGGTCTGGAGGAAATTGTCGGCCGCGTTCAGGACATGCTGGTGCCGCTCAACAAGCAGGAATTGCAGGCCGCTTGATCCCGCTACCGGCAGAGGAGGCATTGTTGCGGTCAACCGGAAAAAACATCCAAAATTGAACAATAAAAAAAACCCGCGAAATTCGCGGGTTTTTTATGGCGCGGAGAAAAACTCAGGCGCGCTTGTTGCCCGTCAGCTTTTCATATTTGACCCACAGCATGTCTTCGGTTTCGACGTGGGTCGGATCCTTGGGAATGCAATCGACCGGGCAGACCTGAACGCATTGCGGTTCGTCGTAATGCCCGACGCACTCGGTACACTTGTTCGGGTCGATGACGTAGATTTCCTCGCCCTGAGAAATGGCCTCGTTCGGACACTCCGGTTCGCAAACGTCGCAGTTGATGCATTCGTCGGTAATGGTTAGAGACATAGCTGTTCTTCCTCTCTCGGTTAAGCTGTGATTTTCGCCCGCAGGCGCTTTTCGACACAAGGTTGCACAAATTTGCTGACATCGCCACCCAGGCGCGCAATTTCACGCACCATGGTAGCGGAGATAAACATGTATTGCTCTCCCGGCGTCAGAAACACGGTTTCGACCTCCGGATACACGCTGCGGTTCATTCCTGCCATCTGAAATTCATATTCGAAGTCGGAAACGGCGCGCAGGCCGCGGACAACCACTTTGGCTTCCTTCTCATGGACGAAGTTCATCAGCAGCGTATTGAAGCCGACGATTTCGACATTCTGCAGATCGCCGAGAATCTCGGTCGCCATGGCGACTCGATCTGCGAGCGGAAAGCGCGGCTGCTTTGACGGGCTTTCGGCAATGGCCAGAATCAGCTTGTCGAAGAGCGTCGAGGCGCGACGCACCAAGTCTTCGTGACCACGGGTGATCGGGTCGAATGTGCCCGGATAGATCGCAACGCGATGATTAAGTTTCTTCAATCTGTTCCCCCGCCTGCATCCCGTCGCAACAACTGATAATGAACTTCGCCAGCGCGACCTTGACGCACGGTGCGCCAATCGCCAAGCGATTCGATTTTGTATTCTGCTTCGACGTAGATCGCTGCATCTTCGTTCAATGCGCCGGGAAGGAGTGGCTCCAGGCGGGCAATCCAGCCTTTTTTGTAGGGAGGATCGAGGAAGATCAGGTCAAATTTTTCCTTCGTCGAGGCCAAATATTGTAGCGCATCCGTGCGAACGAACGTCATCGATGCCGGTTTTTGCAGCATTTCGTGGTTTTCACGCAACGCGGCGAGCACCTTGGGCGCTTGTTCAATCATTACCACCCGGCTTGCGCCACGCGATGCCGCTTCGAAGCCGAGCGCCCCGCTGCCGGCAAAGAGGTCCAGGCAGTGCCAGCCATCCAGCGCCTGTCCGAGCCAGTTGAACAGTGTTTCGCGTACGCGATCCGGCGTCGGGCGCAGGCCTTCGCTGTCGGGAAACTTGAGGACGCGGCGACGATAGTCGCCGCTGATGATGCGGACCGAGTTCAATCGGCCGCTACCGTCACCGTGATCAGGTTTTCCGGACGAACGTGGCGTGCAAAAGCCGCCTTGATCTGGTCGACCGTGACCGCCTGCACCCTGGCCTGATACTGGTCAAGATAGTCCAGTGGCAAGCCATAGAAGCCAATCACCGCGACGTTTTCGAGGAGCTTCTTGTTGCTGTCCAGGCGTAGCGGAAAGCTGCCGGTCAGGTTGGCCTTGGCCGCGCTCAGCTCATCCTCGGTCGGTCCGTCTTTCAGAAAACCATCCAGTACGTCCCGCGTTACCTTGATGGCATCCTTGGCTTGCGACCGCTTGGTTTGCAGGCCGATCTGGAACGGTCCGGTCTGCCTCATCGGCGCAAAATAGCTGTAAACACTGTAGGCATAGCCGCGTTTGTCGCGGACTTCCTTCATCAGCCGCGACACAAAGCCGCCGCCGCCCAGTGAGTAGTTGCCCACAACGAGCGGAAAATAGTCCGGGTTCCCTCGCTCAATCGCCGGCAGGCCGATGAAGACATGTGCCTGACTGGCCGGGTGAGCCAGCTGAATCAGGCTTTTCTTCGGTTTTTCCGGTGCGGCAGGGAGCGTGGCCGGTTCGCCCTTGGGCAGGCCGGCGGCGATGGACTCGGCAATTTTCTCGGCGTCATTGCGTGACAGATCGCCGACCAGTGTGATGCTGGCGTTGGCGGCGCTGTAATAGCGGGCGTAAAAGGCAGTGAGGTCATCGCGACTCAGCGCGGCAATGCTCTCGGGTGTGGCCTGCCGGCCGTAGGGATGATTTGGGTACATCGCCGCCCAGAAAGCCTTTCCACCAATGCTGTCGGGGCGGGTCATCGCTTCCTTGAGCCCGGCAATGGTGCGGGTTTTTTCACGTTCGAAGATGGCGCTATCAAAGCGCGGCGCGTGAAGTACGTTTTTCAGAATTTCAAGTGCCGGCTCGCGTTTGTCCTTGGCCGATAGGGTGCGCAGGGCGACGCTGGCGCGGTCCGTATCGGCGCCACCGCCAAGGTTGGCACCGATGTCGGCCATTTGCTCGGCGATCGCCGTTTCATCGAACTTGCCGGCCCCGAGATCCAGTGTGCCACGGGTAAGGGCGGCCAGGCCGGATTTGCCGGTGGGGTCGAACATCGAGCCGGCGGCAAAGTCGACCTGGATGTCAAGCATTGGCAAGACGCGACTTTCGACAAAATAAACGCGGGCGCCCGAGGGGGATATCCAATGTTCGATTTTCACGCCAGCCAGCGTGACTTGCGAAATCAATAGGATGACTACTGCGGTCAACAGTCTTTTCATGCAAAAAACTCCGTAATGCGGGGTTGCCACGCAATGAATAGTGCGAGGCCGGCGACGACAGCTGTGGCGGCCAGGCACCAGGCCAGGCGTTGGGTCAGGCGTCGGAATTTGTCAATTTGTGCAACCAGTAGTGCGTTCTGCTCACTCAGCGCCTGAATGAGTTCTCCGGACGCAAGCATTTGTGTGCGCAGTTTTCGTTGGACGGTTTCCAGCGCAGCAAGCCGCGTGGCCAGATCCGCGTCCGGCGCGACGTAAGGTTCAGCCAGCGAATCTGATCCGGACCCGTCGCCATTTTTTCGGCTCATGCCCTTCCAGAGTTTCTTGGCGCTGTCGGCAATGATTGGCGCCTTGCCGAGCACATCGCTCCACGGTACGTTGGTCAGGATCAGTTTCCATGGCAAGGCCATCGCTCTGCGCCCTTAGTGGCGAGTCGCAACGGCCGGGCGACGGGGCTTGCCGTCGAGCGGTTGCGGGTCCAGGAGTCCAATGGTCAGCGCATCGTCATTAAAATATTTCTTGGCAACGGCCTGAACCTCCGCCGCGGTCACTTTTTGCAGCTTTTCGAGCATGCGATCGACTTGCTGGTAAGGCAGACCGGCCGATTCGATCTGGCCGATTTCCATGGCCTGACCGAACATGGAGTCAAGCTTGTAAACCTGCCCGGCAAGTAATTGCGCCTTGGCGCGTTTGAGCTCCTGCTCGCTGACTCCGTCTTTTTGCACGCGGGCGATTTCAGCGCGCAGTGCGGCTTCGAGGTCGTCGACTGTCTTGCCTTCCGAGGGGGTGCCATGCAAGTAAAGCATGCCCGGGCCGCG
>DAOLIO010000164.1:0-6959 GCA_035328505.1 Azonexus sp. | reverse complement strand
TGGTCAATCAGGATCAGGCAAAGATCGCCTGGCTGCAGGCGGGCGAGCGCGGTATCGATCGCGATGAATTCGCCGGTGATGGCATCAATGTGCTTGGTCCGGCTGGCGTTGGCCAGTCCATCACGAAGCAGGCCGATGACTTCGCCATCCTCGCGGCCACGCTGGCATGCATCCTGATAGAGAATCACATCGTCGAAGGCTTCGCCGAGGATTTCGGTTTGCTGGCGGATATCATCGTCACGCCGATCGCCTGCGCCGCTGATGACAACCGACCGACGCTTCGATGGCATGTTTTCGATGGCGCCGACCAGCGCCTGGATGGCGTCCGGGTTGTGACCATAGTCGGCAATCAGCGTGGCCCCTTTGTAGTCGAAAACATTGAAGCGGCCCGGGGCGGTGGCGGCGTCGCTGACGAAATTCGCCAGCGCGCGCTCGATCACTTCCCACGCATAATCCAGTGCCCAGCCGGTGGCGATCGCCGCCATGGCATTTTCGACCTGGAAGCCGATGGTGCCGTTGCGGGTAAGCGGAATATTGGCCAGCGGAATACGCTGTTTTTTTCGCCCTTCGCTGCAGACGATGGCATCGCGCTCGACATGAACGACGCGTTTGCCTTGCGCCCGGTGGGTGGCCAATACCGGGTTCATCCGGTCACGCGCGAAGAATATGATATTGCCTTGGCAGTGGTGGGCCATGGCGGCAACCACCGGGTCGGCCGCATTGAGCACCGCGGTGCCGTTCGGTGAGACGTTCTCCACGATGACGCGTTTGACCACGGCCAGTTCATCGACCGTCGTGATGTAATTAAGGCCGAGGTGGTCGCCGATGCCGATGTTGGTGATGACCGCCACGTCGCACATGTCGAAACCAAGACCTTCGCGCAGCACGCCGCCGCGCGCGGTTTCGAAGACTGCGGCATCGACGTCCGGGTGCATCAGCACATTGCGGGCGCTGCGCGGGCCGGAACAATCGCCGCTGTCGATACGGCGGCCCTCAACGTAGATACCGTCGGTGCTGGTCATGCCGACACGCAGGCCATTCGATTCAAAAATCCGGCCAATCAGGCGGCTGGTGGTGGTCTTGCCATTGGTGCCGGCGATGGCGACGACCGGAATACGGGCGTTATCGCCGTCCGGGAACATCATGCCGACAATCGCTTCGCCAACGGCACGACCTTTGCCGAACGAGGGGTCAAGGTGCATGCGCAGGCCAGGGGCAGCATTGCATTCGACGATGCCACCACCTTGTTCTTCCAGCGGTTTGTGCATCGTGTCGCAGACGACGTCAATGCCGCAAATGTCGAGCCCGACGGTCTGGGCTGCAGCAACGGCAGCGGCCGCCAGTTCCGGATGCACATCGTCGGTGACATCGGTCGCGGTGCCACCAGTGGACAGGTTGGCATTATTGCGGAGCACGACGCGAACGCCGCGGCCGGGAACGGAGTCGGCGCTGTAACCCTGTTCTTCAAGGCGGGCGAGGGCGATTTCGTCGAAGCGGATCTTGGTCAGCGAGGTGGCGTGACCATCCGAGCGACGCGGATCGCTATTGACGATATTGACCAGTTCGCGCACGGTATGCGTGCCGTCACCGATGACCAGCGGCGGGTCGCGGCGGGCTGCGGCGATCAGCTTGTCGCCAATGACCAGCAGGCGCCAGTCGTGGCCGGACAGGAATTTCTCGACCATGATGTCGTCACGGAACTCGATGGCGACGCGGTAGGCGCGGCGGACCTGTTCTTCTGTGGTCAGATTGACCGAAATGCCCTTGCCCTGGTTGCCGTCCTGCGGCTTGACGACCACCGGCAGGCCCACTTCAAGCGCAGCGACCCAGGCGTCGTCTTCATCTTCGACCGGACGGCCATAAGGCACCGCAACGCCCGAGGCGTGCAACAGCTTTTTGGTCAGTTCCTTGTCCTGTGCAATCGATTCGCCGATGGCGCTGGTCTGACTGGTTTCGGCCGCCTGAATACGTTTCTGTTTGCTGCCCCAGCCAAACTGGACGAGGCTGCCCTGGGTCAGGCGACGGTAGGGAATGCCGCGCGCCAGCGCGGCCGAGACGATGGCGCCCGTCGAGGGGCCAAGGCGGATGTCTTCGTCCAGATCGCGCAATTCCTTCAGCGTGGCATCCAGATCAAACGGGGTGTCGTTCAATGCAGCCAGGCAAAGCTCTTCCGCACGTTCGAATGCGAGGCGACCCACATCTTCTTCGGTGTATTCGACGACGACCTGATAGACGCCTTGATCCACGGTGTGTGCGGTACGGCTGAAGGTGACCGGACACCCGGCCTGGGCTTGCAGACCGAGGGCAGCGAATTCGAGGGCATGTGCCATCGATACTGTGTCCAGGTGGTCGGTGGGAATCAGGTCGCCCAGCTCCGGAAAGCGTTCGCGCAGGCGGGCTTCGAAATTGGGCAGATCCGAAATGGCGACCTCGCTACCCTCGCAGGAAACGATGGCCTGAATGGCGGTATGCCGGCTCCACAGGTTGGGGCCGCGCAGGGCACGAATACGGGAAACGTCCATGACGCTTGATCCTTGTTATTTCCGGGCAGTGGCCGGTTTTTTTGCGATTTGTGATTTCTTGGCAAGTTGCGGTATCAGCGCGGCAGGGTCGGCCAGTTCGATACCGAAGGTCTTCATCCCCGTCGTCAGCACTTCCTTGCCCAGGTCCATGGCCCAGCCGGCAGCAATACCTGCCAGCACATTCGCGATGTTTTTCGATTGCTTGGCTTTGCCGATGTAAGGGGCATCGACCAGTCGGCTCAGGCGGATTTCGTCGGTTCCTGCCCGCAGTACGACGCGGCCATCGGCCACCGTGACGCCGCGCTTGCCAGCCGCAAGATGGGCGACCAGGGTCGGATTGGCCGGATCGCAGGCGAAAAAGATCACTTCACCGTCGCATAGTTCTGCAAAGTCGGCGACCAGATCGTCCTCTGCATTCAGTACCGCATGACCGTTCGACAAAACGACATCGATCTGGGTCCGGTATGTCGAGCGGGGGGTGGTGTAGTACTCGCCACCGGTCGGTTGGACGTTCCAGCGCGACAGGTCTTCGTCGTCGAAGGCGATATTGGTCACGATGCCGATTGAGCAACGGTCGTAGGGCAGGCCCTCGCCAAGAATGACCGGAGCGCCGTTTTCTATGACGGCAGCCTGAACGGCGCGGTTGAGGAGCAGGCGACGCCCACCTTCCCAGTTGGCGGCGCAGGCCTTCTGAACGTGGCGGCGGCCAAGGTAAATGCCATCCTTGCAGGCCAGGCCGGCATGCTGTCCGGACAAGTACAGCAGGTGAGCCACCATCTTGGCAACTGCGTTCTTGCCATGGGTGCCGGTGACACCAACCAGCGGTACGCGGCCACTCTGGCTTTCACGAAACAGGTTGTTGACGATCGCCTGGCCGACCGGGCGCGGTTTGCCGATGCCCGGTTTGATGTGCATCAGCAGGCTGGGGCCGGCGTTGACTTCAACGATGGCGCCACCCTGCGCATCGAGCGGTTTGGAAATATCTTCACAGACCAGATCGACGCCTGCGATGTCGAGGCCAACCACCCGGGCGGCCAGCGCAACGACCTGAGCGGTGTCGGGATGCACTTCGTCGGTACAGTCGAAGGCGTGGTTGGCGTTGCGCTGGATCAGCACTTCGCGGTCCTTGGCCGGCACGCTGTCGGCGTTCAGCCCCTGGCGTTCCAGTTCGATCTTGGCGGCGGTATCGATGCGGATGATCGACAGCGGATGAAGTTCGGTCGTGCCGCGGCGCGGGTCGGTGTTGACCTGGGTTTCGATCAATTGCTGGACCGAGGACTTGCCGTCGCCGATGACAGTAATCAGATCGCTCCGGTTGGCGGCGACCAGCTTGCCGCCGACGACCAGCAGGCGATGTTCAATGCCCTGGATGGAGCGCTCGACGAGGACACCCGAGCCTTCTTCGACAGCGATGGCGTAGGCCTTGGCGACTTCTTCCTTGGTGGTCAGGTCGATGAAGACGCCGCGACCATGGTTGCCATCAGTGGGTTTGACGACGACCGGTAGGCCGATGTCTTCAGCCGCATCCCAGGCATCGTCGGCACTGTCGACTTCACGGCCTTCCGGCACGGGTACACCGACCGAGGAAATCAGTTCCTTGGTCAAATCCTTGTCGCGCGAAATGGTTTCGGCGATGGCGCTGGTCTGGTCCGTCTCGGCGGTCCAGATGCGGCGCATGGCGGCGCCGTAGCCGAGCTGAACCAGATTGCCGTCATCGAGCAGGCGGATGGCCGGAATGTCACGGTCATCGGCTGCATTGACGATGGCCTCGGTCGATGGGCCTAGGTATTTGCGGTCAACTTTGCGCTTGAGCGTGTGGATGACGTCCGCCAGATCGAAGGGGCGGTCTTCCACGGCCGCGAGGATCAGGGCGATGCCTTGCTCCAGCGCAATCCTGGTGATGTCGTCCTGCCAGTTGCGGATGGCCAGCTTGTACACGCCACGTTCCGTGGTTTCACGGGTGCGACCGAACCCGCCAGGCAGGCCGGACAGCGTCATCAGCTCCAGCGCGACGTGTTCAAGAACATGGCCGATCCAGGTGCCTTCGTCAAGGCGACGGAGGAAGCCGCCGCGCTCACCATAGTTGCAACGATGTTCGATCAGTGAGGGCAACCAGGCCGTCAGGCGCTCGGTGAATCCCGGTAGTTTGTTGGTGGGATAGTCCTCGAATTCGCCAATGTCGATCCAGGCTTCGAAGACCGGTCGGTAGGTCCAGATGTTCGGGCCACGCAGATTGATGATGTCCCGAATGATGATGTCTTTTTTATTCATGCTTGTCAGGCCCTGCTCCGTTCCGCTGTCAGAAATTGTTATGGGGCAACTTGAGATTATTAACGCTTTCGCGCTGTCGCGGATTACCCGCAACGAAAAAATGTCACAACTTGGTACAGGGCGTTACAGGCGCAGTCTTACAGGAAGCGATCGAGCAGCTTCTTGCTCTGGCGGTCGAGCTGGGTCTGGTCCCGGATCAGGAACTGGATACCGTGGCTGTCGGCGATGAGCAGTCGGCTCTGCGACAGGCGTCGGATGTCTTCCTCTCCCTTTAACAGCAGCTCGGTCTTGCCGCGATTGGTCACGACCTGCCAGGTGCTTGGGCAGGCGAAGCTGGAGACTGCCTCGATGCGCTCGATTTCCGGTACGAACTCGCGGCTGGCCAGTTCGGCCTCGATCAGTTGGCCGATAGCCGGCGGCAGGTCGGCGATGTTGTCGATCCAGGCGACTTCATGCCCTTCGTAATTGACCAGTGACAAGCCTTCGTCGGGGGCGGCAATCGGGAAGGCGCGTACCGGCGTGACCCCTGTGTGGATGTCTCCGTTTTCGGCGGTTAATACCAGTCGACCGTAGCTATCGCGTTGCAATTCGAATTTTGTATTGGCCATGGCAATCAGACAGTAACGGATTTGGGAAAATCGGGAGTGCGGGGCAGTTCCGGTTCGGTATCGACATTGCGGGCCTGGGCCATGTAGAGCTTGTAGTAATGGCCTTCGACGGCCATCAACTCATCGTGGTTGCCGATTTCGACAATCCGCCCGCGATCCATGACGACCAGGCGGTCGGCCTTGCGCAGCGTGCTCAGGCGGTGGGCGATGGCAATGGTGGTGCGGCCCTTGACCAGATTGTCCAGCGCTTTCTGGATTTCCTTCTCGGTCTCGGTATCGACGGCGGACGTCGCTTCGTCAAGGATCAGGATGCGCGGATCGATCAACAGGGCGCGGGCGATGGAGATGCGCTGGCGCTCGCCACCGGACAGGCCCTGGCCGCGTTCGCCGACCAGCGAGTCGTAGCCGTGTGGCAGGCGCAGGATGAACTCGTGGGCGTGGGCGGCGCGGGCGGCCGCGATGACTTCCTGGCGCGTCGCGTTCGGCTTGCCGTAGGCGATGTTGTCGGCGATGGTGCCGAAGAAGAGGAACGGCTCCTGCAGCACGAGGCCGATGTGCTGGCGGAATTCGGCCACCGGCACCGAGCGGACATCGACGCCGTCGATCAGCACTTGTCCTTCAGAGACGTCGTAGAAGCGGCAGATCAGATTGACCAGCGTTGACTTGCCGGAGCCGGAATGGCCGACCAAACCGATCATTTCGCCGGGCTGGATGACCAGGTCGACATCGCGGGTGACCGAACGCGTGCCATAGCGGAAGCTGGCTTTCTTCAATTCAAGCTGGCCGGTCACCTTGCTCAGATGCACCGGGTTGGTTGGCTCGGGCACACTGGAAACGTGGTCGAGAATGTCGAAAATGCGCTTGGTGCTGGATGCGGCGCGCTGGGTGGCCGACACGATGCGGCTCATCGAATCCAGGCGGGCATAGAAACGGCCGATGTAGGCGAGGAAGGCGGTGAGTACACCGACCGAACTGTTGCCCTTGGAAATCTGCCAGATACCGAAGATCCAGACGACGAGAAGGCCGATTTCGGTGAGCAGGGTGACGGTCGGTGTGAACAGAGACCAGGTCTTGTTCAACTTGTCGTTCATCGTCAGGTTATGCTCGTTGGCACTACGGAAACGCTCGGCCTCGCGTTTTTCCTGAGCAAAGGCCTTGACCACGCGGATGCCGGGAATGGTGTCGGCCAGCACGTTGGTCACTTCGGCCCAGACACGGTCGATCTTCTCGAAACCGGTGCGCAGCTTTTCGCGCACGACGTGGATCAGCCAGCCGATGATCGGCAACGGTATCAGGGTGACCAGCGCCAGCCACGGGTTGATGCTGAGCAGGATGACGGCGGTCATCACGATCATCAGCACGTCGGTGGCAAAATTCAGCAGGTCGAGCGACAGGAAGATGTTGATGCGGTCGGTTTCGCTGCCGATGCGGGCCATCAGGTCGCCGGTCCGTTTACCACCAAAATATTCAAGAGACAGCCCGAGCAGGTGTTCATAGGTTTGTGTGCGCAGGTCGCGGCCCATGCGCTCGGAGACCAGCGACAGGATGTAGGTGCGAA
>DAOLIO010000163.1:0-7002 GCA_035328505.1 Azonexus sp. | reverse complement strand
CTGATCAACGATCACGCCTGGAACAACGATGTATTCCTGCCGACCGTTGGCAAGCGCGGTGCTGCGATCATCGAAGCTCGTGGTCTGTCTTCAGCAGCCTCTGCTGCCAATGCTGCCATTGACCACATCCACGACTGGGTTCTGGGTTCCAGCGACTGGGTCACGATGGGTGTTCCGTCCGATGGCTCGTATGGCATTCCGGCCGGTATCGTTTACGGTTTCCCATGCGAGTGCAAGGGTGGTTCGTTCAAGATCATCCAGGGTCTGGAGATTGACGAATACAGCCGCGAGAAGATGAACTTCACGCTGAAAGAGCTGACCGACGAAGCTGAAGCCGTCAAGGACATGCTGTAATCCAGCATTAGTTCTCAGCTTCATTCAAAGGCCGCGGTAAAATACTGCGGCCTTTTTCATTTCCGGTTCTGAAAATCATGCGCCATCCCAAAGCGGTACTTTTTGCCGGCGAAAAGCCATTTCCAGTCCTGCCGGTAGTCGACCATTACGCGGGTTCAGAAAAGCTGATGCGAAAAGCACTACAGCTACAGAAGGAGCTCGGACCAATATTCGACATTACCTGCGACTGTGAGGATGGTGCTCATGCTGGCGCGGAACGAGAACATGCAGAAATGGCTGCCGGCGTCATCATGAGCGGCGACAACCTATTTAACCGCGTTGGGGCACGGGTTCATGACGTCACCCACCCGCATTGGCGGCAAGATATGGAAATCCTGGTCGGCATTGCTGGCAGCCACCTCCCGTTCATCACACTGCCCAAGCCATGCAGCGCAGGGGATGTTCAAGTACAAATCGAAGCATTACGTGAAATTGAGCAAAATTTTGGCGTTGACCGCAGGATACCGGTGCATGTGTTGATCGAAACCCACGGCGCCCTTCGCGAAGTATGGGAAATCGCTGCACTGCCCGGGGTCGAGAGCCTGGATTTCGGCCTGATGGATTTTGTCTCCGGCCATCACGGTGCGATTCCCGGCAGCGCAATGAAGAGTCCCGGGCAGTTTGATCACCCGCTGATTGCCCGTGCCAAATGTGAAATCAGCGCCGCAGCACTGGCGTGCGGGGTCATTCCATCGCACAACGTGACCACCGAGTTGAAAGACATCGAATACATTCGCACTGACGCCTTACGTGCCAGAACGCAATTTGGTTATCTACGCATGTGGAGCATTCATCCGAACCAGATTGTGCCTATCGTTGAAGCCATGCGACCCGATTTTTCTGAAGTGCAGGCGGCCGCTGAAATCTTGATAGCCGCTCAGGACAACGATTGGGGGCCGATCCAACACGACGGAAAACTGCACGACCGCGCCTCCTATCGCTACTACTGGGAATTGCTGGATCGCGCTCACGTCACCGGTATGGAAATGCCAAGCGCCGTAAAGCAGCGTTTTTTTGGCTGAAGAACTCCCCATTCTCTACCGCGACGAGCATCTGGTCGCAATCGACAAGCCGCCCGGCTTGCTCGTCCACCGTTCGGAAATCGATCGCCACGAAACGCGCTTTGCGATTCAGATTCTGCGCAACCAGATTGGCCAGTACGTGTGGCCCGCCCATCGCCTCGATAGAGGCACCTCTGGCGTACTGCTGTTTGGGCTTAGCAGGGAAATCACTAGCCAGCTCGGGCAACAGTTCGAGCAAGGAATTATAGAAAAACTCTATTGGGCGGTCGTTCGCGGACACCCACCCGCATCAGGCACTATTGACTACGCACTATCCCGCCAACACGATGCCTATGCGTTCCGGGGAGATCTCTGCAGCACACTGGCGCAACCTGCGCTCACGCACTATCGCAAACTGGCTGAAATCGAACTTCCAGTTAAGGTCGACCGCTACCCCAGTAGCCGATATGCACTACTTGAAGTGGAACCTGTTACCGGACGTCGACATCAAATTCGGCGCCATCTCAAGCATATTGCCCACCCAATCATAGGCGATGCCACGCATGGCAAGGGGCGTCACAACCGATATTTTGCGGAACACTTGGGCTGTCACCGGATGTTGCTTGCCTGCGTGCGTATCGCGTTCAACCATCCTGTTGATGGACGACGTCTGGAAATTAAAACGCCAGTGTCAGGCGATTTTGCCACCACACTGGCGCTTTTCGATTGGCTGCCTGAGAATCCTTAGGCGATATTTTCCTCGAGGTGCTCCCGGAACTCCAGGTTGCGCTCAAGCTGAACAATATCCTGCCCCAAGGCGTCACGGGCAGAAACCATGCCCAATGGAGCACCATTCTCGTCCACCACCGGCACATGGCGGAAACCACCGTCGACCATGAATTGCAAGGCATAACCAAGCGGTTTGTCGGCACGAATCGTTTGCGGATTGGCAACCATCACCTGCGCCAAGGTCGTTTTGTCCGGATCCAGATTGCCTGCCAGGACCTTGTTGAGTGCATCACGTTCAGTGAAGATGCCAACGATCCGGTTGTTTTCGACAACGAGAATAGCCCCGATCCGCTTTTGGGCCATCAAGGTGCAAGCAGACCGTACTGTAGATTCCTTGGCGGAGGAAACGACAGTTTGGCCGGCGATAATGTTGCTAATGATGCGATTGGGCATGTTTATCTCCTTCGTTATATTAGAAATCAATGATGTGGCCCTTGAAACCGCGAACCACAGCACATGCGAAGATTACCCGGTCTTGATGACAATCACCGCTATGGCCACGAAAATAATGACCATGCCGATCACCTCAAGGTTCAATGAAAAAATCAAAAAATTAGTCAAGGCGTCAGTTCGAATACCACACGAACTCGAGCATCTGCCTTGGAGAGATCAACAAATCCTATGCCGCCAGGATGTGAAGTGACCCATTTCACGACATCTTCGGTCGTATTCACCTTGGTAGGCGGTTGCATACGTCCGGAAAATACCTGCCGTGACCAGTAGGCATTGACTTCGGAAACCTCCTTGCCAACCAATGCACGATAAAAGCGAGCACGGTCGGGATGGCCATCCGGCATGTCAACCGGTTGTGCTTCAACACCATTGAAAAATTGGCGATTACGACCGAAAAATACATTGACTACTTCGTTACGCGTCATGGCAGCCACGCCACAGCGCGCATTGACCACTACAACCAGCTCGGCGCGCACCTCTGCCGCTGGCTCCATGAGCAGCCAGCACAATGCCAAAACGGGAAATAAGCGGACCCCGCGCATCGACTCAGAACACGAAATCCATGGTCATCGTAAAGACATCCATGCTGCCATCCCATAATGCGCGGCGGTCCTGACGATAAGGGAAAATCGAGGTTGAATCACCCCTGATCGCATCCCATTGAGCCTTGAGCGCCAGATTTTTGGCAACGTCCCAGCGCATACCAAGGAAAGTCGTATGCTGATCGGAATGGGAATCGGCCATCACGTAGGCGGCAAGCGAATTCAGCGGCTTGACATCCTGCCTGGAACGAACCCACGAATAACCCAGGTAAGGCGTTACCTGATCGACCCGATAACCGGCAAGCAGATAGCCACCGTCAGAGCTTTCAAGTGCATTGCTGCCTTGCTCGATATGATTCAACATCAACTGGGCCTGCCACGGCCCCTGATCGTAAACGACCCCCACTGAATAATAGTGCGTACGCGTATTTCGCGTAGCAAGGAAAGCAGCTTCTGCGCTCGTTGTGCCCCGCCCGATAATTTTCTGCATCACCGCCGAAATTGGCAGGTCATGTTTGAACTGAATATTGGCGTAACTTGCTCGCACCTGCCAGGCATCTAACTGATACTCAAGGAAGCCACCGACCATGGGAGAACCGGAAATATCCCACTGTTCATCGGCCAGAGGAATCTGGCCATTCGAACGCCCGTAGAAGGCCTTTGCTCGCAAGACATTTTCGCCAAGTGGCACTGCAATCGCGGCATCGGCGCCATGAATGCTGTAAAACGGCAAATACCAGAAATAGTCCCCGGGCGGACGGACCGTCAAAAAGGAATAACCTACCCAGCGGGAATCTGCCAGCATGAAAAACTCAGTCCCCAAGCGGCCGACTCTCAGACTCAGATTCGGCGTTGGATCATACTTGAGATAAGCCCAAGCTATTTCGGGATAGAAAGTTTGATCATAGCGATAGCGGCTCGTTGCCTGAACCACGACATCCCACTGTGGATCCAGGTGCCAGGAACCTTGCAGCCCAAGTACGCTATCCACCAGGCCACTCCACTCCTTGCCGATCCCTCGTGGTTGCGACAAATCTCGGACAAACTCGACGTTGTCTGTTGTGGTCCGGGCAACACCGAGCGTTCCAAACCCTTGTAAAGAAAAGGCCGAATCAGATTGTGCCATCGCGGACAATGCAATTAGCAGCATTGCCCCCCCCGTAAGGATGGCCCTTCTAAACAGATACACCCCTGTTGTCCAACTACACAGATTGGCAATGGTCATGAAGTCAAATTTTCACGGGGCTATACCCGACCAACGCCCCGTAGCGGGGACGTATGTCTATCAGTCAGGCCAGCAGTTATTCCGGAAGCGCAATCTTCTGGTCGGTACTGAACTGATAGTCTTTGAAGACATGTTCAGCCGTCAGCAACTGATAACTGCCATTTTCCAGTCGACGTGTCGTATCCTTGAGACGGTACGTGAGCTGACCGCAAGTCCAGATGTCGAAGTTGCGCATGTGTGTGCAGAGACAAGTCTTGTCCATGACCGAAATCTTGCGGGCGTCGGGGTGCGCCGCGATTTCCCGATTGTAGGCAGTGACATAGGCGCACTTGCCATTGGCATCCAGCAGATAGCCGTAGGCTTCACAATTGGGACGGATGCCGGCGCCAATACCCGGACTACTCTTGATCATGCGCATCGGATAACCGGTCGGGGAAATCTGATTGACCTCGATATCCTCTTCGCTTGCCTTGAAATACTCCTGCTTGACATCTGCTGGCAGACCGCACTCGTCCGTGACTGTAAATCGGGTCGCCACTTGTACTGCCGACGCACCGTTTTCAAGGAAAGCTGTCGCATCTGAACCGGTAAAGATACCCCCGGCCGGAATGACAGGAATATCCAGATGCTCATTCTTTAAAAACTGGATCACTTCGGCAACGATGGTAGCCAGATCGTACTGAGCCCAGTCCATGCCAAAGCCGAGGTGACCACCAGCCAGCGGACCTTCAACGACGATGTAGTCGGGCAGACGGCCAGTACGCAAACTCTTTTTCAGGAACAGTTGCAGGGCGCGCACCGATGAAACGATGATGCCCAGCTTGACATCACGGAAACGCGGATGATCCTCGATCAACGCAAAGGATCCCAGGTGCAAGCCGGCAGCCAGCGTAATTCCTTCAATACCGGAATCCATCGCTGCTTCCATGCGGACCTTGAGCGTCTCTTTCGGCGCGTTCATGGTCAGCTTTTCCATGCAGTTGATGAAAATCATGCCGCTGCCGGTTTTGCGCGACATGGTTGACTCAACGTGAAGCCGAGTTGCCTCGATCAGCTTGCCAAGATCGAATTTGACCGGTGATTTGTCTTCGTTCTCGACGTTGAACTTGTATATCTTGAGCTTTGCCTTGACGAATTTGGTGTCGTAACGACGATCAGAAACGGTCTTGATCATCGCATCGGAGATATGTCCGACGCCGCCAAGTCGAGCTGCCTCGAGGGCGAGGTCGGCACTCGAAATATCAACCCCCATGCCGCCGACCATGATCGGCACCAGCTCGTGCTTGCCAAGCCGCAAGCGGAAATCGTCCACACGCTTCATCATTATCCTTATGTATGCCGGCCGATACCCCTCACTCGCGGCCAAGTCTCGAATTTTACGCCAATGTTAAGTCCAATGCGTGACGACTCAGGGATAAATCAAATTTGCAGGGACCGAGAGTGACTAAACTTGGCAGTTTGATCAATCTTACCGGCAATAGGTTCTCATGCAACGCGCGAATCATCCAATCTGGCTGGTCGGCTTCCGCCCATTTTTTTCACTTGCCTGCCTTTCCGGAATGCTCCTGCCAATAACCTGGGCGCTGATTTTCGGTGGCGCCGCCCCGGCACCGGACGCCTCGTTCAGTGCGGTGCAATGGCATGCCCACGAAATGTTCTTCGGGTTCGGCTGGGCCGTATTAGGTGGATTCCTGCTGACGTCTACCAAGAACTGGGTGAACATCCGCGGTTACCACGGACCAGCGCTGCAGCTGCTGGTCAGCGCATGGATCATCGAACGGGTCGGGATGGCATTCGGCGGCAGCTGGCCAAAAATCCTTTTTCTTATATCAAATAACCTGTTTCTCGGCAGCATCGTCGCCATGCTGTTGTGGACGCTGATCCGCCATCGCGCCACCGACAGCTACCGTGACAACGCATTTTTTCTGATTGTGTTGCCTGGCTTTCTGATGGCCAAGTACATGATGCTGGAAGGCGCTGATTTCATGGCCGGCTACGGCATGGCCATCGGTCTGTTCCGGCTGGCCTTCCTGGTCATGTTGGAACGCACCTTGACCGGCTTCATGAAGGCGGCCTTCCAGATTCAGATCCTTCGCCAGCCGAAGCTGGACATGCCGATCAAGCTTCTGGGTTTGATACTTGTCTTCGAATTTATCCTTCCCCGTCCGTTGACCGCAGCGCTCTCGCTGATTCTGGCCGGACTATTGAGCGTTCGGCTTGTCTTCTGGAAGCCGCAACTGGCCTTCAAGCGAATTGACATCGGAATCATGTACATCGGGTACCTGGCCATCATTGGCCAGTTGCTGATCGAAGCACTCGGCCACACCATTGACTTTGTCTGGGTCGGTTCGGTCTCCGTTCACCTGTTTACATTCGGTGCCATGGGCTGCGTCATCCCGGCCATGATCATCCGTATTTCAAAAGGCCATACCGGGCGCAAAGTGGTTTTCGATCGATGGGATCGTATGGTGCTCTACATCATGATCCTGGCGCTGGTCACGCGTATTGTGGTGCCGCAAATCCTGTCCACGGCCTATCTCAGCTGGATATACCTGTCGGCCGCCTGCTGGCTGATTGCTTTCGGGACACTGGGCTTCCG
>DAOLIO010000162.1:0-7020 GCA_035328505.1 Azonexus sp. | reverse complement strand
ACACTCAGTTCTTCGTTGAATGGATGGCACTTGATCTGATCCGTGACGAAGAGGGCCATGTCCTTGGCGTTACCGCCATGGAAATGGAAACTGGCCAGATCGTCATTTTCCATGCTCGTGCCACGATTTTCGCAACCGGCGGTGCCGGTCGCATTTTCTATTCTTCGACCAACGCCTTCATCAATACCGGTGACGGTCTGGGTATGGCGGCGCGTGCAGGCATCCCGCTCGAAGACATGGAGTTCTGGCAGTTCCACCCGACTGGTGTAGCCGGTGCTGGTGTGCTGATTACTGAAGGCGTGCGTGGCGAAGGAGGCATCCTGCGCAACTCCAGCAAGGAGCGTTTCATGGAGCGCTATGCGCCAAACGCCAAAGATTTGGCGTCACGCGACGTGGTTTCCCGTGCCATGGCGACCGAGATCAAGGAAGGCCGTGGCTGTGGTGTCAACAAGGACTACGTCCTGCTCGACATTACCCACCTCGATCCCGCCACCATCATGAAACGCCTGCCGGGCATTCATGAAATCGGCCTGCAGTTCGCCGGTGTCGATTGCCTTAAAGAGCCGCTTCCGGTCGTTCCGACCTGTCACTACCAGATGGGCGGTATCCCGACCCATTATTCTGGTCGTGTCGTAATGCCTAAAGATGGCGATATGAGCAGTATTGTTCCCGGGTTCTATGCCGGGGGCGAGTGTGCTTGTGCATCGGTACATGGTGCAAATCGTCTCGGTACCAACTCGCTGCTTGACCTGCTGGTATTCGGTAAATCGGCCGGTGACTCGGCTGTCGAAGATCTCAAGGCTGGCCGCGCCCACCGCGAACTGCCGAAGGACGTTGCCGACAAGACCCTGGCACGCATATCCGCGCTGGACAACCGTAAGGGTGGTGCTAACGTGCACGAAACCCGTCTGGCCATGCAGCGCACGATGCAGGATCACGCTGGCGTCTTCCGTTTCGGCGATATGCTCAAGCAAGGTGTCAGCAAGATCCTCGAAGTCGAGAAGGCTGCCCGCCAGCTCGAAATCAAGGATAAATCGATGGCTTGGAATACGGCCCGTACCGAAGCGCTCGAAATGGAAAACCTGATCGAAGTCGCCAAGGCCACTATGATCTCTGCCGAAGCTCGCAAGGAGTCCCGTGGTGCTCACGTCCGCGACGATGCTCCGGATACCGCCGAGTTCCCGAACGGCCGAAACGACAAGGAATGGCTGAAGCACACGCTGTTTTCACCCGTTGATAACTCGATCAGCTACAAGCCGGTCAACATGCAACCCCTGACCGTCGAGGCCGTAGCCCTCAAGACGCGCTCGTACTAATTGGAGTCCAGAATGAGCAAACGCATGGTTCAATTCAGTATCTATCGCTACGATCCGGACAAGGACGACGCGCCATACATGCAGGACATCTCGGTTGAACTCGAACCGACTGACCGCAAGTTGCTTGACGCCCTGACCAAACTGAAGGCCAAGGACGACGCGATTTCTTATCGTCGCTCTTGCCGAGAAGGTGTTTGTGGCTCTGATGCCATGAACATCAATGGCAAGAACGGTCTGGCCTGTCTGACCGATATCGACAGCCTGAAGCAGCCGATCGTGTTACGTCCGCTGCCTGGGCTGCCAGTCATTCGCGACCTGATTGTCGATATGACCCAGTTCTTTAAGCAGTATCACTCGATCAAGCCGTATCTGATCAACAACGATCCTCCTCCTGAGCGCGAACGTCTGCAATCGCCGGATGATCGGGAAGAATTGAATGGTCTTTATGAATGTATCCTTTGTGCTTGCTGTTCGACCTCTTGCCCGTCGTTCTGGTGGAACCCGGACAAGTTCGTCGGTCCGGCCGGCCTGCTGGCTGCATATCGCTTTATCGCTGATACCCGTGACCAAGCGACAAATGAACGTCTGGATAACCTCGAGGATCCTTACCGTTTGTTCCGTTGCCACTCCATCATGAACTGTGTTGACGTATGTCCCAAGGGCCTGAACCCGACCAAGGCTATCGGGAAAATCAAGGACATGATGGTTCGTCGCGCTGTCTGATGGAACGCAAGGACTATGAACGCCTGCGTTGGCGATGTATTCGTCGAGCGCTACTTGAGCTCGATATCACGCTGACGCGTTTTCTCGATGATGGTTTCGAGAGACTTAGCGATGAGGAACAGAAGGCGTTTGTGGAACTTGCCGACATGGAGGATTATGATCTTTGGGACTTGTTAACGGGCAAGGCCGAGATCGATGATCTTCGTTTGGCGCCCATTGTGGCGCTGCTTCGTAAGAGTTGAGTAAGGTTTTCATTCTATCTTTGGAATGTTGACCGCTTTTTTTGCATTGCAGTGACAACCAACACCTATAAAGGGAAGACTCCATGACGACTGAACGCAAGGCAACTTTAACAATCGATGGGCAGGCTCCGGTAGATTTTCCGATCATGTCACCGACGCACGGCAACGATTGCGTTGATATTCGGACGCTGGGTGGCAAGACTGGTTTGTTCACCTATGACTCAGGCTTTCTTTCTACCGCTAGTTGTAAGTCGACCATCACTTTCATCGACGGTGACAAGGGTGAGTTGCTTTATCGTGGATACCCGATTGAGCAATTGGCTGAGAATTGCAACTTTCTTGAAGTCGCCTACTTGCTGAAAAATGGTGAGCTGCCTAATGCCAGCGATAAGCTGACTTTCGAAACTACCATCAAGAAACATACGATGGTGCATGACCAACTGACACGCTTTTATAGCGGTTTCCGTCGTGATGCCCACCCGATGGCCGTGATGGTTGGTGTGGTTGGCGCGCTTTCCGCGTTTTACCACGACGCGATGGATTATTCGGATGCTGAGCATCGCAACGTCAGTTTCAACAGACTCGTAGCCAAGCTACCGACTATTGTCGCAATGGCTTATAAGTACAACACCGGTGCGCCATTCATGTATCCGGACAATGATCTGGATTACACCGCCAACTTCATGCGAATGATGTTTGGCAATCCGTGTGAGAAATACAAGCCAAACCCGGTTTTAGTGAATGCACTTGACACTATTTTTACACTCCACGCCGACCACGAGCAAAACGCGTCAACTTCGACCGTACGCTTGGCAGGTTCCTCGGGCGCTAATCCGTTTGCGTGTATTGCTGCCGGTATTGCCTGTCTATGGGGTCCGGCTCACGGCGGCGCAAATGAAGCATGCCTGCAAATGCTAGAGCAAATCGGAGATGTATCGAAGGTAGGCGAGTATATCAACCGCGCCAAAGATAAGAACGACTCCTTCAAGCTGATGGGCTTTGGACACCGCGTATACAAGAATTTTGACCCGCGTGCCAAACTCATGCGTAAAGTCTGTTTCGATGTGCTTTCTGAGCTCGGTCTTCAGAACGATCGACTCTTCAAGCTGGCCATGGAACTGGAAAAGATCGCACTAGAAGATCCGTACTTTGTTGAGAAAAAGTTGTATCCGAACGTCGACTTCTATTCCGGTATCGTCCAAAAGGCCATCGGAATTCCGACGGAAATGTTCACCTGTATCTTCGCCTTGGCACGTACGGTTGGCTGGATGACACAATGGGAAGAAATGATTTCTGATCCGGAATACAAGATTGGCCGTCCACGCCAGTTGTATATGGGTGCAGCCAAGCGCGATGTTGTGCCGCTTGCCCAGCGCGGCTAATTAGCAATTTGGGCGGCCGCGTGGCCGCCCTTTTTTTACCTGCAAAAAATCTGACCCGGTTAAGCGGGACTACAGTGGAAAAAATACCCTCGAGGGGACGCCTATGACTACAATGAATAATCTATTCGACAGCACGATGTACTTCGGTGGCAATGCGCCATTTGTAGAAGAGCTGTACGAAAACTATCTAAATAATCCGACTGCGGTGCCGGAAGAGTGGCGCGAATATTTTGATCGCCTGGCTCAAATGCCTGGCTTTGTCGCTCGTGACGTTGCACATGCTCCGGTCGTTTCCGCCTTTGCTGAGCTAGCCAAAGACGGTGGATTCCGGCCTGCGCCTGCCGTTGGTGGTGATAACAGGAAGCAATCCGCGGTGGGGCAATTAGTTACCGCATACCGCTCGATGGGAACCCGCTGGGCTGATCTGGACCCGCTCAAGCGATTGGCGCGTCCCCCGATTGATGAACTAGAGCCGTCCTTCTATGGATTTTCTGACGCAGATCTTAACCAGACTTTCAGCGTTGGCTCGCTCAAAGGATTGCCCGAAACAGCCAAGTTGGTTGATATCCTGGAAACATTGAAGCAAACATATTGCGGCACCATTGGTGTTGAGTATATGTACATGGCTGATTACGGTGAGAAGCGTTGGCTTCAGGAGCGATTGGAAGGTATTCGCTCGCGTCCTTCGTATACTGCCGATCAGAAAAAGCGCCTACTTGAGCGTTTGACCGCAGCTGAAACACTTGAGCGTTATCTCCATACAAAATACGTTGGTCAGAAGCGATTCTCTCTTGAGGGAGGTGAGTCTCTGATCGTTGCCTTGGACGAGGCGATCCGCTCAAGTGGAACTCGCGGTGTTGATGAGATCGTGATCGGTATGGCTCACCGTGGCCGCCTTAACGTGCTGGTTAATACCCTGGGTAAAGCCCCGTCCATGCTATTCGCCGAGTTTGAGGGTAAGAAAAAGGTCGATCTGACTGCTGGCGATGTCAAATATCACATGGGCTTTTCGTCGGATGTTTCGACACCGCAAGGTCCTTGCCACCTTACGCTAGCCTTCAACCCATCTCACCTTGAAATTGTCAATCCGGTGGTTGAGGGGTCGGTCTATGCTCGTCAAGTCCGTCGCGGAGACGGTAGTAAAGCGAAAATATTACCGGTGATTGTTCACGGTGATTCGGCGGTCATTGGTCAGGGCGTTAATCAGGAAATGTTGAATTTCGCCCAAACTCGTGGCTATGGCACGGGCGGCTCGATCCACATCGTTGTAAACAACCAGATTGGTTTCACTACCAGCGACCCGCGTGACTACCGCTCGGGCCACTACTGCACCGACATATTCAAGATGGCGGATGCGCCTATTTTCCACGTCAATGGTGATGATCCAGAGGCGGTTGCCTTGGTGACTCAGATTGCTGTTGAATATCGGCAAACCTTCAGTAAGGATGTCGTAATCGATATCGTCTGCTTCCGTAAGCTTGGCCACAATGAGCAAGACGAGCCGATGGTGACGCAGCCATTGATGTACAAGATAATTTCCAAACATCCAGGAACTCGCCGTTTGTACGGTGACAAGCTAATCGCAGAAGGTGTTTTGCCGGCGGACGGCCCGGATCAGATGATTCAGGAATATCGTGAGCATCTGGATAAGGGCGAGTTGCTTTATAACCCGGTTCTGGCCGGATACAAGCATCCAAACATGATCGATTGGACGCCGTTCCTCACCAAGAAATACATTGAAAACTGTGATACCACAGTTCCGATGACCGAATTGAAGCGTCTTTCTCAACGTTTGACGACTCTTCCAGAAGGCTTTACGCTCCATTCTCGGGTCAAAAAAATTGTTGAGGACCGTGCCTCCATGGGCGAGGGAAAGCTGCCTGTAGACTGGGGTATGGCAGAAAATCTTGCCTATGCTTCGCTTCTTGTTTCGGGGTATGGCATACGTATTTCCGGTGAGGACGTGGGTCGTGGCACTTTCTTCCATCGTCACGCAGCATTCCATGATCAGAATCGGGAGAGCTGGGACAAGGGCACCTATATCCCGTTGAAGCACCTGCAGGAAAAGCAGTCCGGTTTCCACTGCTATGATTCGGTGCTTTCGGAAGAGGCTGTTCTTGCGTTTGACTACGGATATGCCACAGCAAATCCGTATGAGTTGGTGATCTGGGAAGGCCAGTTCGGCGACTTCGCCAATGGCGCGCAAGTTGTCATCGACCAGTTCATTACGTCTGGCGAGGCGAAGTGGGGACGTGCATGTGGTCTCGTCATGTTGCTTCCGCATGGTTATGAGGGCCAGGGCCCTGAGCATTCATCGGCGCGTCTGGAACGATTCATGAACCAGTGCGCAGAGATGAATATGGAGGTCTGCGTGCCTACGACGGCTGCGCAAGTTTTCCATATGCTCCGTCGTCAGGCGCTCCGCATGCAGCGCAAGCCCTTGGTTGTGATGTCTCCGAAGTCATTGCTACGCCATAAGGATGCAGCGTCGCCGCTTGAAGATCTTGCCAATGGTGAATTCAAACGGGTCATTGGTGAAGTCGATGATCTGGATGGCAAGAAGGTCAAGCGTGTCGTTCTTTGTTCCGGCAAGGTTTACTATGACTTGCTGGCAGCGCGACGCGAGAAGAAAATTACGGACATTGCGCTGGTTCGTTTAGAACAGTTGTATCCGTTCCCGCAGGCTTCGCTGCAGGAAGAAATGGCCAAGTACCCGAAGGCAACCGAAATCGTCTGGTGTCAAGAAGAACCGCGCAATCAAGGTGCCTGGTACTGGATTGCATCCCGTCATCACCTCGATTCGCAAATAGGTGCCAAGCGCAAATTGTTGCTGGTTTCGCGCCCGGCATCACCATCGCCAGCTGTTGGTTATCTGGCCAAGCACAACGAGCAACAAAAGGCACTGGTCGAGTCCGCGTTGGGCAAGATTGAGTACTAATAACTAAAACAGAGTGGAGTCACTATGAGCATTATCGAAGTTCAAGTTCCCCAGCTGTCCGAGTCCGTTGCCGAAGGCACACTCGCATCCTGGAAAAAGAAAGTTGGAGATGCCGTTGCACGCGACGAAATCCTGATTGATATCGAAACCGACAAGGTTGTTCTTGAGGTCCCGTCACCGGGTGCCGGGGTTCTGGTCGAAATCATCAAGGCAGATGGCGAAACTGTTGTATCCGGTGAATTGATCGCTCGCATCGATACCGAAGCCAAGGCAGGCGCCGCTGCTCCGGCTGCTGATGCACCAAAGGCTGCCGCTCCCGCCGCAGCCCCGGTTGCCGCTGCTGCCGCTGCTGCCGCACCGGCCGGTACAGCCAGCCCTTCTGCACGCAAGATCCTTGATGAAAAGGGTATTGCTGCTGC
>DAOLIO010000161.1:0-7026 GCA_035328505.1 Azonexus sp. | reverse complement strand
CAGTGGTATCTGGATAACCAGGCCTGGGTGGCCAATGTGACGAGCGGTGCTTACCGCGAATGGCTGGGCAAGCAGTACGGGGCTTGAGCATGCGAATTCTCATTACGGGCAAGAATGGCCAGGTCGGTTTTGAATTGCAGCGATCCCTCGCTCCGCTGGGCGACATTGTGGCGGTTGACCACCTTGATTGCGACCTTTCCGATCCGGCGGCGATTCGCAAACTGGTGTCTGACGTGGCACCGCAGGTGATTGTCAATCCGGCTGCCTACACGGCGGTGGACAAGGCAGAATCCGACCCGCAGCTGGCCCAGGCGGTGAATGGCACCGCACCGGGCATCTTTGGCGAGGAGGCCGCTCGCCTGGGCGCGCTGGTGGTTCATTACTCGACCGACTATGTGTTCGACGGGACCATGTCCGGCGCTTACCGTGAGTCGGACACCCCCAATCCGCAAAGCGTGTATGGCAAAACCAAGCGGGCGGGTGAGCAGGCTTTGCAGGCCAGTGGCGCCGATCACCTGATCTTTCGCACGAGCTGGGTTTTTGGTGCGCACGGCACGAATTTCGCGAAGACCATGCTGCGTCTCGCGGCCGAGCGCGAGGGCTTGAAGATTGTCGCCGACCAGTTCGGCGCCCCGACCTCGGCCGCGTTGCTCGCCGACGTGACGGCGCAGGTACTGGGGCAATACAAGCGTCTGGGCAGGACAGGCTTCCCGTTCGGGCTTTATCATCTGGTGGCGAGTGGGTGCACGACCTGGCATGAATATGCGCAAACCGTGGTGCGGGCTGCGTTGGCGGCGGGCAAACCACTCAAGCTGACGGCCGATGAGGTGCTGCCGATCGCTACCGCCGACTACCCGCTTCCAGCGCCACGCCCGGCCAATTCGCGACTCGACACCCAGCTTTTGCGCGAAACCTTCGGGCTGGAACTTCCCGCCTGGCAAAGCGGGCTGGATCATGTGCTTCAACAAATTCTGTAAAGGATCAAACCATGCGTAAAGGCATCATCCTCGCCGGCGGTTCCGGCACCCGTCTTTATCCGGTGACCCTGGCAGTTTCCAAGCAGTTGCTGCCGATTCACGACAAGCCGATGATCTACTACCCGCTGACGACCTTGATGCTGGCCGGCATTCGCGAGATTCTCATCATCTCCACGCCGCAGGATACACCGCGTTTCGAACAGCTTCTGGGCGATGGCAGTCAGTGGGGCTTGAGCCTCTCCTACGCTATCCAGCCCAGCCCTGACGGTCTGGCGCAGGCCTTCATTATCGGTCGCGACTTCGTCGGCCATGGCGATAGCGCGCTGGTCCTGGGCGACAATATTTTTTATGGACATGAATTTGCCAACGACCTCACCACAGCCGGCCAGCAAAAAGACGGCGCAACCGTCTTTGCCTACCACGTGCATGACCCGGAACGCTACGGCGTGGTCGAGTTTGATGCCGCCGGCCAGGCGGTCAGCCTGGAAGAAAAACCGACGGTGCCGAAATCCAATTACGCGGTCACCGGCCTGTACTTCTACGACAATCAGGTGCTCGACATCGCGCGCGATTTGAAGCCATCACCCCGCGGCGAGCTGGAGATTACCGATGTCAATCGCATTTATCTCGAACGCCAGCAGCTAAATGTTCAGGTGATGGGCCGCGGACATGCCTGGCTGGACACAGGCACCCATGAGTCCTTGCTGGATGCCAGCCAGTTCATTGCCACGATTGAGAAACGGCAAGGCTTGAAGGTGGCATGCCCGGAGGAAATTGCCTTCCGCAAGCGCTGGGTATCGGCCGAGCAGCTGGAAAAGCTGGCCCAGCCCATGGTGAAAAATACCTATGGCCAGTACCTGATGAGCCTGCTCAAGGAACGGGTGTTCTGATGAAGGCGACACCCACTGCCATCCCGGATGTGCTGGTGCTTGAACCGAAAGTGTTCGGGGATGATCGTGGCTACTTCTTTGAAAGCTACAACCACAAGGCTTTCTGCGAAGCGACAGGATTGAACCCGACTTTCGTACAGGACAACCATTCCAAAAGCGTCCGGAACGTGCTGCGCGGCCTGCACTACCAGATTGAGCAAGCCCAGGGCAAACTGGTTCGCGTCGTTCAGGGTGAGGTTTTCGATGTCGCGGTTGACCTGAGAAAAGGCTCCCGGACATTCGGGCAATGGGTCGGCGAACATCTTTCTGCAGAAAATAAAAAGCAATTGTGGATTCCTGCCGGATTTGCTCACGGTTTTGTCGTACTTTCGGAAACGGCAGAGTTTCTCTACAAGACCACCGACTACTACGCACCGCAATTCGAGCGCAGCATCGCCTGGAATGATCCTGATCTCGCGATCAATTGGCCGGTGACCGGCGACGTTGCACTTTCTGCAAAGGATCTGGCGGGGGTCAGGTTTGTGGATGCTGCCTATTTCTGAACTATTGGCTTTTGCGATGCCGCGCCATCAGGTTCGGCAGTGCATGAACTGGACATGAAACACCAGCTGCATCTAGGGTGAACGCGCTGCACTGACCATAGACAGCTTTACTGCATGGATTTCAAATTTTGATGAAAACAATCTATCTCGTTGCCGGTGCCCGGCCCAATTTCATGAAGATCGCACCGATCGTCCGGGCGCTGCAAGCCCATGGCGGGCTGGCTTTCAAGATCATTCACACCGGCCAGCATTACGACCGCGAGATGAACGATGTGTTTTTCGAGGAACTGGGCATTCCACAGCCGGACGTGTTCATGGGCGCCGGCGGTGGTTCGCACGCGCAGCAGACGGCCAAGATCATGGTGGCTTTCGAGGAGTTGTGCCAGGCTGAGCGGCCGGACGCGGTACTGGTGGTCGGTGATGTGAATTCGACCTTGGCCTGCTCGATTGTAGCCAAGAAGCTGAACATTCCGGTGGCCCACGTCGAGGCCGGTTTGCGTAGCGGCGACAGGACGATGCCGGAAGAGATCAATCGTCTGGTGACCGACAGCATTTCGGACTGGTTCTTCGTGACGGAACCGAGTGGCGTCGAGCATCTGCGTCGTGAAGGCAAGCCCGATTCCGCGATTCATTATGTCGGCCATGTGATGGTCGATAATTTGCTGTATCAGGCTGAAAAACTGACGGACGCTGATCCATCAAGCTTTGAAATTTCGGCAAATATTCCGGTTGACCGCAGCTATGGGGTGGTGACGCTGCATCGGCCAAGTAACGTCGACGATCCTGTGATGATGGCGCAGATTGGCGGTGCGTTACGCGAAATCTCGACCGAGCTGCCGCTGATTTTCCCGGTGCATCCGCGTACCCGTGGCAATCTGGAAAAATTTGGCGTCGATCTCGGGCCGAACGTAACGCTGGTCGGCCCACAAGCCTACATGGCTTTTCTGAGTTTGTGGAAGGACGCCTTGGTAGTGCTGACGGACAGTGGCGGCTTGCAGGAGGAAACAACGGCGCTGGGTGTGCCCTGCATCACGATCCGCGAAAACACGGAGCGCCCGGTAACCGTGGATGAAGGCTCCAACGTGCTGGCCGGAACGGACCCGGTGCGCATTGTCGCCGAGGCGCGCAAGGTACTGGCAGGCAAGGGCAAACAGGGCCGCCGTCCGCAGCTGTGGGATGGCAAGGCAGCGGAGCGGATCGTGGCGATATTGGCCACCGAATTGGGCGTCTGATTCTCCGTTCCTAAAGACACCAAGCCTATTTTCATTAAAACAAATTCATTCCTATCACATACATTTTCGGTTGATCGCAACTTTATGACCACCTCCATTCTTCCCGTCATTCTTTCCGGGGGCTCCGGCTCTCGGCTATGGCCGCTTTCCCGCGAACAGCATCCAAAGCAATTGCTGCCGCTGGTGGGTGGCGAGTCGATGTTGCAACTGACGGTTGCCCGGTTGGATGGCTTGCCGGACGTTCAGGCACCGTTACTGGTCTGTAACGAAAACCATCGATTTGCGGTGGCGGAGCAGCTTCGTCAGGAGGGACGACATGGCACCATCGTACTTGAGCCTGCCGGTCGAAATACCGCGCCGGCACTGACACTGGCAGCCTTGATGGCCCGGCACGATGGCGCCGACCCGGTCATGGTAGTGATGCCGGCCGACCATGTGATTCTGGACGAGGCGCTTTTCCGCAGGTCGGTGACCAGTGCCGTCGAACTGGCTGCCTCCGGCAAGGCAGTTACCTTTGGCATTACGCCGGATGCGCCGGAGACCGGCTACGGCTACATTCAGGTTGGTGAGCCAGTGGCTGCGCAAAGTGCCGCTTTCATGCTGGCGCGCTTTGTTGAAAAGCCGAACCGGCAGACCGCGGAGTCATATCTGGATTCGGGCCAGTATTTGTGGAACAGCGGCATTTTTGTATTGAAAGCCTCGACTTGGCTTGATGCGCTGGCCCAATGTCGTCCGGACATTCTGGATGCCTGTCGCGCGGCGGTCAAAGAGGTCAAGACCGATGGCGACTTCGTGCGTGCCGCCAAGGCAGCTTTCGAAGCCTGCCCATCGGACTCCATTGACTACGCCGTGATGGAGCGATTGAACCAGGGCATCGCCGGCTTGCCACAGGGCGTGGTAATCCCGCTGGATGCAGGCTGGTCGGACGTGGGATCCTGGGATTCGTTGTGGGAAGTGCTGGACAAGGATGCTTCCGGAAATACGACGCGCGGAGACGTAATTCTGGAAGCCTGTACAAATACCTTGGCGTTCTCGCAGAATCGCCTGGTTACCTGTGTCGGGGTCAATAATCTGATCGTAGTGGAAACTGATGATGCCCTCCTCATCGTCCAACACGATGCGGCGCAGGATGTAAAAAAGATTGTCGATCAACTCAAGACCAGCCGGCCAAACCTGACCCAACTGCATCGCAAGGTTCATCGGCCCTGGGGCTGGTTCGATGGCGTCGATGCCGGCGAGCGATTTCAGGTCAAGCGCATTGTCGTAAACCCGGGCGCCCAGCTTTCGCTGCAGATGCACCACCACCGCGCCGAGCACTGGATAGTAGTGTCCGGTACCGCCAAAGTGACGCGAGGCGAGGAATATTTCCTTATCTCCGAAAACGAATCGACCTATATTCCGCTGGGTGTAACGCACCGTCTGGAAAATCCAGGCAAGCTGCCGCTAGAAATGATCGAAGTACAATCCGGCAGTTATCTGGGTGAAGACGACATCGTGCGTTTCGAGGATACCTACGGCAGGTAGTTTGGATTCGGCCCGCGCTTTTTAGCGGGCAAAAATCAGGCGCAATAGTTACTCGGTATAATTAGGTTGCAGCACAATCGTTCTATGCCGGCAACGGCCATCAAATTTTGGAGAAATCATGTCAGTTGTCGCAGTTATCGGCCTCGGCTATGTTGGCTTACCGCTGGTCGTTGAATTTGGCAAAACAGGCCGGACCATCGGCTTTGACATCAGCACGAGCAAGGTCGCCCAGTGCATCGCTGGCACCGACCCGTCACGGGAACTCGAGGATGAGGTGCTGGCCCAGGCGATTCACGCTGAATATACAGCTGATCCAAAAATGCTGGCCGAGGCGGACATCATTGTCGTTGCGGTACCGACCCCGGTCGACGAAGCCCATATTCCGGATTTTAGGCCGCTGATTGGTGCCAGCACGTCCGTAGGGCGCCACATGAAGGCAGGCGCCATCGTCGTCTATGAATCAACTGTTTATCCAGGCGCCACCGAGGAAATCTGCATCCCTGTCCTGGAACGGGAATCAGGCCTGAAATGGAAGCAGGATTTCAATGTTGGTTACTCACCTGAGCGCATCAACCCGGGCGACAAAGAACATACCTTGACGAGCATTCTCAAAGTGGTTTCCGGCGATACGCCGGAAACACTGGAAAAGGTAGCCGAGCTTTATGAACGCATCGTCAAGCCAGGCGTGCATCGTTGCCGTAGCATCAAGGCTGCGGAGGCCGCAAAGGTCATCGAGAATACCCAACGTGACCTGAACATTGCATTAATGAACGAACTGGCCATTATTTTCGACCGCCTCGATATCGACACAACCGAGGTGCTGGAGGCTGCCGGAACCAAGTGGAATTTCCTGAAATTCAAACCGGGCCTAGTGGGTGGCCATTGTATCGGCGTTGATCCATATTATTTGACCCACAAGGCGGAAATGATCGGATACAACCCACAGGTGATCCTGGCCGGTCGCCGCATCAATGACGGCATGGCAAAGTTTGTTGCAGAACAGACCGTCAAACAGATGATCGCTGGCGGCAGCTATATTAAAGGTGCCCGTGTTAACGTGCTGGGCCTGACCTTCAAGGAAGACTGCGCTGATCTGCGCAATTCCAAGGTTGCAGACATTATTGCCGAACTGAAGAGTTACGGCATCGAGGTATTTGTCCATGATCCGTCGGCAGATGCTGACGAGGCCATGCATGAATACGGTGTGCGCCTGTTTGCCTGGGAAGACCTGCCTCGTGCTGATGCCATTATTGCTGCTGTTGCACATAAGGAGTACCTGGCACTGAGTGCCGAAGATCTGGCACGTCGATTGGTCAAGGATGGCTGTTTCATTGATGTCAAATCGACCTTCGACAAGGCTTCACTGAATGCAGCCGGGGTACGCGTCTGGAGATTGTGATTCATTGCTATAGCATTTAACAAAAACATAATGAATTTGGAATAAACTACGCGTATTGTTTATTTCCGGTAGCCCACATTCCAATCAACAGGCAGATCTTGATCGCGGCAGCTTTTCCACAAGGAAAACTGTCGCGATTGTCTTTGGTGACAGAAATCAATTTGTCTGTCTGGGCAATCTTTGCCCTTCAGCGTTCGCCCAGTCGTATTTGCAGAATCAAACCATGAGTACCATTGCCTCAACAACTGAATGCTCTACACTGCCCTCAGCAGGGTCAGTCCCGCATCTTGGAAGCACCTCCCGTTTTGGCAGGGTCGCCAGTCTGCAAGTTGGGCGCGACCATCTGATCAATGTCATCGAAGTGGTTCTTGACCCTTTAATCCTCACGCTGTCGGTCTGGGTCATTGGCTTCATGGAAGAAGGCGAGCTCAGTCTCCCCTACCTGATACTCTCTCTGATGGC
>DAOLIO010000160.1:0-7048 GCA_035328505.1 Azonexus sp. | reverse complement strand
GCCGTCACGGGCGCGGGTTGTCTCGTGATTCACGCGGAAGTCTATGCGTCTTTCCTAAGACCGTCAAGGATTTGAACAAAGGCAATACGTTTGTTCGCCGGCATCGTTGTAACTCATTGATCTGAGCTAAGGATAGCGTCTTAGCTCACGCCGCATAGGCTGTCTCCCTAGTACGGAGTTGGGTGTTCCCCAGCGGTCAAAGCATGTGGAGATGGCGGTCAGCGCGTCGGCCAAGGTGGCGAAGAATCGGTTGTGCGTGGCCAGGCGGCGGGCCCGCTTCCAGACGCGCTCGATCGGAGCCAGCTGCGGACTGTACGGCGGGAGAAACAGCAAGCGGAGCACGGCGCGATATGTTCGCATCACGGGTTTGAGCAGAATGGCATGGTGGTACCGGGCATTGTCGAGCACCAGCACCATCCGTGTGTTGCGGGCGCGATGCCGCAGCAGCGTCTTCAGGAAGGTCGCGAACGTGGCTGCGTTGAACGTGTTACAGGAAGCGGACGAACGTGCCGGTGCGCAAGCTGACGGCCTCAAAGCAGGCCACCGACGTACGGGTGGGCGCATGGAGCAGGACGGGATCCTTGATCTCGGGCGGCACCCACATGCGGCAGCGCGTGCCATGTTGCGGGAAGTGGCATTCGTCCAGACTCCACAGTTCAACGCCCCGGCGCCGTGCCAGGCGATGCAGTTTTTTTAAACGCCGCGACCTTGACTGGATCGGACTGGGCGACTTGAGGGCTGGGCTTGTGCAGCCGGAATTCCATGTGGCCGAAGATGCGTTGGCACTGGTGCACCCCCAGCGCCACCCCGTAGCGCAGGCGCAGATGCGCCGCGAGCAGCTTGCCGTCCCACAGCTGACCGGCATGACCGAATTTCTTCGGCTCGCGTCGCAAGTCACGCCCCAGCGCCGCCCATAGCGTGGAGTTCAGCGTGGCGGGCCGACCCGTACTCGCCAGGTCGCGCAGGCCGGTCAGTCCATGGGTTTCGAACCGTGTCACTCAGCGCTGCACCGTTCGTCGATCTTCCCCAAACAAGTCGGCAACCTGCTGGCAGCTGTGGCCGTCGGTGACCAGCAGCAACCCGTGCAACCGATGGTCGGACCGCGACTCATCGGACCGAGCGATTTCTTGTTGGATGGCCAGACGCATGACGTCCGCATCAGCAATGACCAATTTTCTCATGACCGTACCTCCATAGCCTTGGCCGGTCATCAGTGTGCCCTAATTATGCGGCAATGCATATGTCGCTATGGTTAGTGTCCCATCTCCAAAGTCAGGTTAAGGTGCCCTCCGGAAGACCTGCTTGATGATTGCGGCCGGTTCTTTGGTCCAGACGAACGGGGTCGGGTTAGTCATTCCGCCGTTCGATATACCGTTGAATATGTGTGATCAGCGCGTCCACCGTGTCAGAGGACCCGCGGCGCACCGACTTGCGAGTCAGGATACTGAACCAGGCCTCCACCATGTTCAGTCAGGAGGCCCCGGTCGGGGTGAAGTGAACATGCACTCGGAGACGGGCCTCCATCCATGCTCGAACATCCGCCGTCTTGTGCAATGTACGACCGTCATCCCCGTTTCATCCCTCTATCGCCGAACCACAAATTTGCCGCGCCGTCTATTGAATCGGATTTGATTCACTTCATGAATCTCTTTCGATACAGGCGTCCACGATCAGAAGATGTGCGTAGCAGGTGTATTCGTAATCCGCAATACATACAACGCCGAAAGTCAAAAGGTTAAAAATGCAATCAAATCACTCGATGCTCTCGTGCCCATGCTGGCATCGACCTTGCTGTTGACGAATGTGGAGTCGGACAGTTTCGACAGATATCCGAAGTGATCGCGGCAAACAGTTATCCATGAAGAGTTCAAGTTAGGGCGCACGAGATGCTTCGTGGAGACATCAACACGCTTCTAGAGTGTAATTCGCGCTGGCCGGTTGCCAGCAAAAAACCAGAAGAGGAGAGAGCAAATGGATCACATACTGTATTGGAACGAAGTCGCGTTGGAAGCAAATCGGCGCGATTTTAGCAATGTACCTGGGACTGAGAAGCCTAGTCCTGAGCAGGGTGGGCCAACGCTCAGCGCGCGTGCGTTGGCTATTGTGCATCTAGCGATGTATGACGCACATGCGGGTGTTGTCGGCGGGGCAGGGTTGCCACGCTACTTGCCCACACCGCCCAGTCCTGCGCCAGGCGCCAATGCGGCAGCGGCCGTGGCTGCTGCCGCGCATGCATGTTTAGGCGCGCTCTATCCGCGACAGAAACCCTACTTCGACACGGCTCATCAGGCAGCAGGTTTGAGTGGTACCGGCCTTGCTGAAGGTCACGCGTTTGGGTTGGCAGTAGCCGCGGCGATGCTGGCTGACCGTGCATCAGACCCCAACGCCGGCGACAATGGTTATGCCGCATCGATGCATCCGGGTGGCCATCGGCCTGATCCTGCCAACCCCACGCAAGGCTACCATGCTCCGTTCTACGGCGCTCGCTCGAAAGGCTTTGCGATTACAGACCGTCATGAGCTTGATGCTCCACCGGTACATGGCAGTACTGAATACAATGCTGCACTGAGGCAAGTACGCGGCAAAGGCATCGCACCTGAGTTAATGGGTACGCTGCCTACCGGTTTCAGCAAGCGCTCAGTGGACGAGACCCTCATCGGCCTCTACTGGGCGTACGATGGCCCACGGGAAATTGGGACGCCGCCGCGCCTGTACAATCAGATCGTCCGGGAAGTTGCGAGGAAGGTTGTTAATCCTGGGACGGGAACAATCAATACGGTGGACGACAATGCCCGTCTGTTTGCGTTCGTCAATGCGGCAATGGGTGATGCAGGTATTCTGGCGTGGGATCAGAAATACATTCATGATTTATGGCGGCCTGTAGTGGGCATTCGCGAACACGACGCATCTATGGGGCCGGCGGCCCCAACGCCGACGGCCAACATCAATAATAATTGCGATCCAGGCTGGCTTCCACTCGGTGCGCCGGCGAGCAACAGCCATGACCGCAATTTCACGCCGCCCTTTCCGGCCTATCCTTCTGGGCACGCGACGTTTGGCGCAGCAGCGTTTCACATCGTGCGGTTGTTCTATGGTGTTTCGGCGGGGGACCACAGCGACGACACTGTCTTTACCGGCATGTTTGTTTCGGATGAGCTGAATGGGGTGACACAGGACAATGCTGGGACTGTTCGACCACAGCACGCGCGACGGTTTCCACGTGGTCTCTGGCAGATGATTGAAGAGAACGGTTTTTCGCGTGTTTTTTTGGGAGTGCATTGGTCGTTTGATGCATTTGCACTCGACAGTTCTGGTGAGCCGGACCTGACTCAAAATATTGGTGGCGTCCCGCTTGGAGTCACGATCGCCGAGGATATTTTTGCCGAAGGGATGGGCAAAGCGCCCAAGAAATCTACAGTACCTCCGCGGTCATAAGGAGGCGAAGGACAGCCATGGGGGGTATGCGCGGGGTTGCCCGTTCTCATATCTGAGCCCGGAACTGAACCTGTTGGGAAGGTTGGCAAGAAACGAGAAATGACCATGCAGCGGCTCATGTGTAACCTGAGTTACTGCAGCAACAAAACCATTGCGCAGAGAGGAACATCGCTATGCTATCAGCAAAGGAATTTCTCAAAGATGCGCGACTGAATCCTGAATTTAAGCGTCCATTGATCGAGGCTTTGAAGCCATGGAAGCTGAATACCTACGTTGATATTCTAGTCGTGGTTGACACCGAGATATCGACGGACCCAGCGATTGAATTTGGCATTGCCAGTGTGATTGAGCTGATTCGTAATTCCGCAGTCGGCTGCATGCGCTTTCGTGTAGATATTGCCCTACGTAACCGCGACGCTCCTGCGGTCGTTGCGTCTCCAACGATCCACCAACCAAAGTATCGGGGATTCCGTTTTAATATGATGAACGGCGCCACGCCGGTGATCGATAAATACGAACAGATCTGGTGTTTCGGTTTCAAGCCGAACAATTTTGGCAGTCTAAATGATGCAGAAATCGATCAGGCTGACGCGTTTCCTGCGAGCGACGCTGAACTCCTCAGGCTGACTCAATGGATGAAGGATAAAAAAGGTGGTCTGTTCGGAACGGGCGATCACCATTTCTTAGGTGCCTCGATGTGCCGCCGGATTCCACGATTGGGCACGATGCGTCGGTGGACAAATGCCGATGGTGTCCCACCAATCGGCACGCGAGACAGGATTGACACCTTGCGCCCACCTTCACTGGCCTTTGAACCCGGAGCGCCTGGTGGGCCGCTTGATATGAACAATTCTCCTCATCAGGGGGATTTGACCCCGCAACCGATTCAATGGGTGACCTGGCAAAGTTCTTTCTGGCCGTTCGGCATTCGTAAACGGCCTCATCCCGTGCTGTGCCATCCTACCTTGGGACCGATCGATGTGATGCCGGATCATGCGCATGAGGGCCTGTGTGTGGACACATCAGCTGTTCCGCTTGGTGGCACCTACAATTTTGGTGGCGGCGCTCAGCCTGAATATCCGAATGCCATCGATGGTGGGTCTAGGCCGACGCCGGTGGTGATTGCCTATGGCAGCAATCTTGGTGATCCACCTTATAACTTTGGTAAAGGGGCGCAGCCAGCTCGTTCGTCAAACCCGATGATCTCTGTGTATGACGGACATCGTGCTGGTGTAGGACGCGTCGCCACAGATTCGACGTGGCACCATTGGATGGATGTGAATATTGATAACATGAAAGCAGCCAACAACGATGACTGGAAGAAAATCAGTCGATACTTCATCAACCTCGCTGTCTGGCTGAATCCGCCGGGTTTTTCGACACGCTGCTTGTATTTGTCGGCGGTGGTGAGTCATTTTGAATATCCTGGCTTTCAAGAATTTGTGCCGGGCCTAAGTACGCGTGAACTCGGGCGCAGCCTACGCACACATCTGATCAAGTACTACGGACCGTGCTGGGTGACCGAACATATTTGGGACATTATCTGGGAGCGTAAGCTGTTGCCTTTCGATATCCTTACAAAATTGAAGCCTCAGCTCGACCAACCCGACATCGATCCGGATATTTTTGAAGAGGTTGTCCTAGGCACGCTGGTCGAGGCCACGATGAAACCGGCTGAAGCCATCAAGAGAGCAGCTGCAGACGGCAAGGCGCACGTTGACATCACCATACCGGAACCCGACGAATTGTTTGCCGAGCCTCTGCGCAAATCGATTGGTGCCCTGATCCAGGATTTTCAGAAGCGATTTGAAGGTGGCGTCAAAATTTTCAAGGATATGCGTAACTAATCGTGTCGCGGTAGTCGTGAATGGCCATGCGATTTAGGTAGGGCCATTCACCAAGTCAATTTGAGTGCTAAACCCAAACGAAACCATCATGACCAGAGTCGAGTTCATTCAATCAAGGAGTCAGGGATCAGTGCGGGAGGAACCTGTTCTCAACGCCTCTGCCATAATCGTCCTGTATGCAGGGTCGATAAATGGGGTCGAGGAAGATACGGGTGTCGATCCTCCTGTAATCGTGCCCCTTTAGCGAACGAGTCATTGCCCCCAAGTAACAAACCATTTGCCCTTCACCACCACCTCTGCCTACTGCGCGTTCATTGAAGCGGCCGGACTGCAATGGTATAGTCCGCCGGTCATGCCTGCGGATACTCCTGTCAAAGCGCTCATCTTGGCCTTTACCGACGCGCCGTCGCTCGCGGCCTATGTCATCAACCGCCTGCAGCCTGAACTGCTCTGTTTTTTTGTGCCGGAGTCGGCGAAGGCGCTGGTCGAGGAGGCGGTGCAACCGCTGGTGCAGCAGATGCCGAAGCGTTGGGACTGGGTGGTGACGCCCGACCCGTCCGACGTCATCGCCTGTCATCAGACCCTGTCACGATCGATTCACGACCTTTTCCGAAACTGGGCTGTGCAGGTGGGTGAGGTCGTGGTCGATTTGACCGGCGCCACGCCGGCCATGGCTGCGGCGCTGGCGACGGTGAGCCTACCCTGGACTTCGCGGGTCATCAGCCTGGTCGATGCGGAGGGCCGCGAAGAGGGTGAGGAGATCGTCATCGACGGCCTCGCCAAGTATTGGCTGCAAGGCAATCCCTGGGATGAGTCGGCGGTCGTGGTGCGCCGTGAGGCCAGCGACGCCTTTAATCATGGTTCATTCAGAGCCGCCGCCACGCTGTTTCATACCCTGGAAGCTCGCGTGAGCGGGGGACAAAAGCCCCTCTATCGTGCCTTGGGCGAATTGGCGTCGGGGTACGGGTTGTGGGAGCAGTTTCACTACCGCCAGGCATGGGACAAACTGAAGACCTCGTTGAAGGCGCTCGACATGGCCTCGCTCTGGGGAGGGCCGCCCGGGTTAAAGGCGCTCCTGCCGTTCATCAAGGCCAATAATGGATTCTTGGAAAAGCTGGTACTGGATCCCGCCGACGTGAAGGAAGGGGTAGTGCTCGATCTGCTCGCGCATGCCCATCGTCGCGCCCACGTGGACCATGACTATGAACGGGCCATGGTGGCGCTCGTGCGCGCGATGGAAGCCTGCGCCCAGCGGCAACTTTTCAAACAGTACAAGATCAAGTCCTGGGATGTGCAGCCGGAGCAATTGCCCGAATCGATGCGGGACACCTGCCGCACCTGTTACCTCGATGATGTGGACGGGAAGTACAAGCTGCCGTTGCAGAGTCAGTTCCGGGTATTGGCCGGTCTTGGCGATCAGATGGGGCAGGCCTTTCTTCGCGATTGGCCCAAGATGAAGCCGCTGCTCGACGCCGCCAACCATGCGGTGTTGGGCCACGGGTTTGAGGCCATCAAATCCGAGCGGGTGCAGCAACTGTCCGATGTGGTCATGAAACTCACGGGCGTGAACGAGTCCTCGCTGCCGAAGTTCCCGAATCTGAACCTCTAAAGAGCATATGGCGTATAGCCTATGGTTAAGGGGGGATATTGGGACCGTTCAGGGAACGGATGACTACGCTGAACGGTCGCTGACCGAAGTTGAAAGGTTGAGCGCAAGAAGTGTCATTCAGGTTTGAAACGCTCAATATATGGAAGAAGGCAAAAAA
>DAOLIO010000159.1:0-7100 GCA_035328505.1 Azonexus sp. | reverse complement strand
GCGTCGTCGCAACCAGATTTTCGATGGCCGCCCCCCCCGACTGGATGATTGATTTTTAGATACTCAATGATGAAAAAGCTATTTGCTGTCTTGTTTGCTAGTTTGATTGCCACCGTTGCGTATGCTCAGGAGGCGCCCGATGCTTTGGTCCAGCGGGTTACGGAAGATGTCCTTGAAATCATTCGCAAGGATAAAGATATTCAGAGCGGCGACACCCGCAAGGTAATTGAGTTGGTAGACAAGAAAGTGCTACCTAATTTCAATTTTACACATATGACTGCGCTGGCACTTGGCAAGGAGTGGCGCAAGGCTACGCCACAACAGCAGTCGCAGTTGACTGCAGAGTTCAAGACATTGCTTGTGCGGACTTACTCGAACGCATTAACCAGCTACAAGAATCAAAAGGTTGTATACAAACCCTTTAAGATGGCTTCTGCTGAGACGGATGTGCTTGTTAGAACAGAAGTTCTTCAACCGGGTGGTAAGCCCGTGCAACTGGATTACAGCTTGGAAAAGCAAGAGCAGGGCTGGAAGGTATATGACGTCGTTGTGGCTGGTATCAGTCTGGTTACAAACTATCGCGACCAATTCAATCAGGAGGTTCGCAATGGTGGTATTGACGGTCTGATTGCCGCGATTGCTGCCAAGAACAGATCGCTGGAATCTAACTCGATCAAGTCTGAAAAAAAATGATTGATCGTCAAGCGGGGCGCTTGGTTGTTAAGGCGCCTCTCGTTATGAGTAATGCGCGCGGCCTGCTCGATGCAGGCCGTTCTGCTTTACTGTCCGGCGAGCAGGTGTTTGATTTTTCTGAAGTGACTGAGGCGGATTCATCGGCGCTTGCCGTAATGCTCGGGTGGTTGCGCGCTGCCGAAGTGACGCAGTCAACGGTCAAGTTTGCCAATATTCCATCCGGTGTTCGTTCGTTGGCCGAATTGTACGGTGTCACCGAATTATTGCCCCTCGTTTGAGGAGGTGGCGTGATTTCCGCTGTTTCAATTGTCGATGTCGTCAAGAGTTTCGGTTCGCTACAAGCGCTAGCCGGAGTCTCCATTGAAATAGAGCAAGGTGAGTTCTTTGGTCTGCTTGGGCCGAATGGCGCGGGCAAGACAACCTTGATTTCATCATTGGCTGGATTGATTCGCCCCGATTCCGGTGTTCTAAAGGTGCTTGGACATGATGTGATTCGCGATTTTCGCGAAGCGCGCCGTTTGCTTGGTGTGGTCCCGCAAGAACTGGTTTTCGATCCATTCTTCAATGTCCGTGAAACCTTGCGTATCCAGTCCGGCTATTTTGGCATTCGTAATAATGATGCATGGATTGATGAAATCCTCGAAAACCTTGATTTGACCAGTAAGGCAAACGTTAATATGCGGCGGCTGTCGGGGGGGATGAAGCGACGTGTGCTGGTTGCTCAAGCATTAGTTCACAAACCGCCGGTCATTGTGCTTGACGAGCCTACAGCTGGGGTGGATGTCGAGTTGCGTCAGGGCTTGTGGCAGTTCATTCGACGTCTGAATGCCGAGGGGCATACGATAATTCTGACCACACATTATCTTGAAGAGGCCGAGGCGTTATGTAATCGGATGGCGCTGATGAAACAGGGTCGCGTTGTGGCCATGGATACAACGGTCAATCTGATGGCTGCCTATCCGGGCGCATCACTGGAAGAGGTGTTTGTGCGGACCTTGCAGCAATGATTGGCTTCCTGACGCTGTTCGAGAAGGAGTTTCTGCGATTCTGGAAGGTGAGCTTTCAGACTGTTGCGGCGCCGGTGCTGACAGCCTTGCTCTATTTGCTTATTTTTGGGCATGTACTTGATGACAGCGTCCAGGTGCACGGCGTGCGTTACACCAGTTTCTTGGTGCCTGGGCTGGTGATGATGCAGGTGCTCCAGAACGCCTTCGCCAATTCTTCGTCGAGCCTTATTCAGGCCAAGATTACCGGTTCAATCGTCTTTGTTTTGCTGCCACCAATTCCCTACAGTGTTTTCTTTGCTGCTTATGTGCTGGCAGCGGTCGTTCGTGGTGTTCTCGTCGGTGTTGGGGTTCTGGCTGCGACCGTATGGTTTGCCGATATTGGTATCGTCGCACCGTTGTGGGTGCTGACCTTTGCGTTGTTTGGCGGTGCGCTATTTGCGGCATTGGGAATGATTGCTGGCATCTGGTCCGAGAAGTTCGATCAGTTGGCAGGATTCCAGAATTTCCTGATTATGCCGCTGACTATGTTGTCCGGTGTTTTCTATTCAATTTACACATTGCCTACGTTTTGGCAGCGGTTGTCACATTACAATCCCGTTTTTTACATGATTGACGGCTTTCGCTATGGCTTCTTTGGCGTCTCGGATGTGGCGCCTGAAATTAGCCTGTCGGTCGTTATTGCCTGCTTTGCTGCTGTGTCCTGGTTGACGCTGAGCCTGTTAAAGCGAGGCTGGAAGCTTAGAGGCTAAATATGATGCACCCTGAACAAATCAAGCACATTATTCTCGCCGGCATGGCCTGTGAACATCTGACGCTGGATGGAGATGGCCAGCATTTTGAGGCTGTGATCGTGAGTAATGACTTTGCTGGAAAAAGCCGCGTGCAGCGTCAGCAGCACGTGAACAAAATTCTGAAGGAAAAATTCGACTCAGGGGAGTTGCATGCTCTTTCCTTCAAAACATTGACCCCGGAAGAATGGAGCGCGCAGCGTGGATAAGTTATTGATTGAAGGCGGGAGAGTTCTCTCCGGCGAGGTCGCCATCTCTGGTGCCAAGAATGCTGCGTTGCCGATCCTCTGCGCCTCGTTGTTGTCGGCCGATCCCCTGCATCTGACCAATGTGCCACACCTCAATGACATTTCTACGATGCTTCGGTTGCTCGGAGACATGGGGGTAGGTGTCACGATGGACGGTATTGATGGCATGGTTCTCAATGGTGGTGGCCTGAACAATGCAGTTGCGTCTTATGAAATGGTCAAGACCATGCGGGCATCCATTCTGGTTCTTGGCCCGCTGGTGGCGCGCTGCGGCGAAGCGCGCGTGTCCTTGCCGGGGGGCTGTGCCATTGGCGCTCGTCCGGTTGATCAGCACATCAAAGGCCTGCAGGCGATGGGGGCCGACGTCAAGGTCGAACAGGGATATGTTCATGCCAAGGCAACTCGTCTAAAAGGTGCGCGCATCTGTACCGATATGGTCACCGTGACTGGAACAGAGAATCTGATGATGGCCGCTTGCCTGGCTGACGGCGAAACGATCATTGAGAATGCCGCGCGAGAGCCGGAAGTGGTCGATCTGGCCAACTGTCTGATCAGCATGGGGGCGCGTATTTCCGGTGCTGGCACCGATGTGATTCGTATTCACGGTGTAGAAAAGCTGCACGGGGCAACGCACGCAGTCATGCCGGATCGCATTGAGACAGGCACGTATCTGTGTGCTGCGGCGGCAACGGGGGGCGACATCCGTCTCCTGAAGACATCGGCGGCCTACCTCGATACCGTGGTCGATAAACTGATGGATGCGGGTTGCGAAATTACCGTTGAGCGTGACGCGATGCGCATCGTTGCACCGCAGCGGCTCAAGGCCGTCAGTTTGCGTACGGCGCCGTATCCGGCATTTCCGACTGACATGCAGGCCCAGTTCATGGCCATCAACTGTATCGCGGATGGTGTGGCAACAATTCGCGAAACGATTTTTGAAAACCGGTTCATGCACGTCAACGAGTTGATGCGGCTTGGTGCCAACATTCAGATCGAGGGCAATAACGCTATTGTCCGTGGCGTCGACAGACTTGAAGGGGCCACAGTCATGGCCACCGACTTGCGCGCGTCTGCTTCGCTGGTCATCGCGGGTTTGGTTGCGCAGGGAGAGACGGTGATTGATCGTATCTACCATCTCGATCGCGGTTATGAACGCATCGAAGAGAAGCTTGCCAAGCTCGGTGCTTCTGTCCGCCGGGTTCATTGAGCCAGATCGGTTAGCCGTCTAGGCTTGCACTTTTCTGCAGTCAATCGCAGAAAAGTGCAAAAAATGCTTGGCGTATTTGAGATGCTGGCCCATACTTCGAGCCTCGGGATTTCCAGGCAGTGTTTTGTTCCTGCGCCGTACCACGGTTTGTCAGCTCTCCTCGGTCTTGGTTCTCGTATTTTTGTGGCGCAAGCCCGTATTTTTTATTAGGAAGCTATCAAATGGCAAACGGTACCGTTAAGTGGTTCAACGACTCCAAGGGTTTTGGTTTTATCTCCCCGTCTGAAGGTGGTGAAGACCTCTTCGCCCACTTCTCTGCAATTCAAGGCAACGGTTTCAAGACCCTGGCTGAAAACCAGAAAGTGACGTTCGACGTCGTCAATGGCCCGAAGGGCAAGCAGGCTGCAAACATCCGCCCGGCTGAATAAGCTCGCGGAGTCGCCTGACTCAAGAAAGCCCGGCTTGCCGGGCTTTTTGCTTTTGTACCCGGCTGTTTTGCGGCTTTGCGGTAAAATCGCTCTTTTGCCACGAGAAATCCCGTGACCGGCATTACCATCGCACTCTCCAAGGGTCGTATTTTTGACGAAACCCTGCCGCTGCTCGCTGCTGCGGGCATTGTCCCTAGCGAAAACCCAGAAACCTCCCGCAAGCTGATCATCAGCACGAACAACCCGTCCGTCCGCGTCGTGATTGTTCGCGCGACCGATGTGCCGACCTATGTTCAATATGGCGCGGCCGATCTGGGCGTTGCTGGCAAGGATGTGCTGATCGAACACGGTGGTGAAGGCCTTTATGCACCCCTTGATCTGAAAATTGCCAAGTGCCGCATGATGGTCGCTGTTCAGGAGGGATTCGACTACGAAAACGCCGTACGCCAAGGCAATCGACTCCGGGTGGCGAGCAAGTACACCAAGACCGCACGAGAGCATTTTGCCGCCAAGGGCGTTCATGTTGACCTGATCAAGCTCTATGGTTCCATGGAATTGGCACCGCTGGCTGGATTGGCCGATGCCATTGTCGATCTCGTGTCCAGCGGTGGTACGCTGAAGGCCAACAAGCTGGTTGCGGTAGAGCATGTCGTGGATATTTCCAGCCGGCTGGTCGTCAATCAGGCTGCGCTCAAGGTCAAGCGCGAAATTCTGCAGCCGATTATTGATGCCTTCGCACAGGCGGTGGAGAAGTAAATGGTCGCCATTAAACGTCTTGCTACGGTCGACGCCAATTTCACGGAAAAAATGAATGCCCTGCTGGCTTTCGAGGCGGCGGCTGATGAGGGCATTGAACGAACCGTGGCCAGCATCCTTGCTGACGTCAAGAGTCGCGGCGACGCTGCTGTTGTTGAGTACAGCAACAAGTTCGATCGCCTGACTGCTCGCAGTATGGTTGACCTTGAGCTGTCCAGAGTTGAAATGCAGATCGCTCTGGACGGACTGTCCACAGAGCGGCGTACTGCGCTGGAGGCAGCGGCCGGGCGCGTGCGGGCCTACCATGAGCGTCAGCGGCTCGAGGGATGGTCTTATACCGAGGCCGATGGCACCCTGCTTGGCCAGATGATCACGCCACTCGACCGCGTGGGGCTCTATGTGCCGGGTGGGAAGGCCGCCTATCCGTCTTCCGTGCTGATGAACGCGATTCCGGCCAAGGTGGCTGGCGTCAAGGAACTGGTCATGGTGGTGCCCACGCCGGATGGTGAAAAGAACCAACTTGTTTTGGCAGCCGCCTGTCTGGCTGGAGTTGACCGCGTATTCACCATCGGTGGTGCGCAGGCAGTTGGCGCCTTGGCTTATGGTACGGAAAGCGTGCCGCAGGTCGACAAGATCGTCGGCCCCGGCAATGCTTATGTGGCTACTGCCAAGCGCCGCGTGTTTGGCATCGTCGGAATCGACATGGTGGCTGGCCCATCAGAAATCCTCGTTGTCTCCGATGGCTCGGGTAACCCGGACTGGGTGGCGATGGATCTCTTTTCGCAGGCGGAGCACGATGAACTGGCGCAATCGATTCTGATCTGCACCGACGCCGGGTTTATCGATCAGGTCCAGGCCAGCATTGAGAAATTGTTGCCGACCATGCCGCGTGCCGACACCATTCGTACTTCGCTCAACAATCGCGGCGCCTTCATTCTGGTGCGTGACATGGACGAGGCGGTCGCAATCGCCAACCGCGTGGCACCTGAGCATCTTGAGTTGTCACTGGCGGATCCTGACCCATGGGTTGCCAAGATTCATCATGCCGGCGCCATTTTCATTGGTCACTACACCTCCGAAGCGCTTGGCGATTACTGTGCTGGCCCGAACCATGTTCTACCGACTTCCGGCAGTGCGCGTTTCTCGTCGCCGCTGGGCGTCTATGATTTCCAGAAGCGTACCAGTCTGATCAAAGTGTCCCGAGCGGGCGCCCAGACTTTGGGCCGGATTGCCTCGACGCTGGCGCACGGTGAGGGTTTGCCGGCACACGCCAAGTCGGCCGAGTTCCGACTCGACAATTGAGCGAAATTTCCGGTTGACCGTGGACGTCAAAGAACCCCAATGCCGCCCGGATCTCCGGGCGCTTTTTTTGGGGTTTTCGTCGGTCGGCCTCTCCGGCTTTGGTGGTGTCCTGCCTTTTGCCCGGCGCATGCTGGTTGAAGAGCGCCGATGGATGAGCGCCGAGGAGTTCAACGCCCAGCTCGGACTATGTCAGTTTTTGCCGGGGCCCAATGTCGTCAATCTGGCGGTCGTCGTTGGCAAACGTTATGGCGGTTTGCCGGGCGCTGTCGTGGCCGCGTTGGGTTTGCTGGCCGGACCGTTTATCATCGTTCTGATGCTGGCCTTGCTGTACGACCACTATGGTAGCTTGCCACAGGTCCAGTCGATGTTGCGTGGCATTGCGGCAGTTGGCTGCGGGCTGCTCTTCAGCATGGCCTGGCGGATGGGGGCGGCGCTCAAGGAAAAGCGGTTTTTTTTGCCATTTTCTGTGTTGACCGTCGTCGCCATTGCCGTGTTTCGCTGGCCGATGCCGATCGTCATGGTGGTCGGCTTGCTGCTTTCTGGCGGTCTGGCTTATTGGGTACTGGGCCGAAAATGATGGTCATTGAGCTATTTCTCGAATTTGTGCTGCTTTCCGCGGTGGCATTTGGTGGGGCAACGGCCTTGTTGCCGGAAATGCACCGTGTTGTCGT
>DAOLIO010000158.1:4961-7127 GCA_035328505.1 Azonexus sp. | reverse complement strand
GACGGTCATCAGAGAAGGCGTTTGCCGTTAGCGCGATGATCGGGGTGTGCAGGTCCGGGCGCTGTTCGCGGATACGGTGAGCCGCTGCCATGCCATCCAGTATCGGCATCTGCACATCCATCAAGATCAGATCGAAGGGGCTTGCCAGTGCCATGTCAACGGCCTGTTGACCGTTGTCAGCCACATACACATCCAGTGATGCTTCTTCGAGCATTTCGCGGGCAATCATTTGATTGATCGGTTCATCCTCAACCAGCAGGATACGGCTACCCGCTTTGTGTTCTCGGAGCAAGGCGTCCCAGGGACGCTTTTCTTCCTTCAGGTGCGGGTTCTGGTTTTCTTCAGCGATCAAAAGCTGGCCGACAATTTCACGCAGGCAGGTCAGGCTAGCCGGCTTCTGCAATACCGCCGCATAACCGGCTGATTTGGCTTCGTCACAAATACTGTGAATGGCTGCGGCCGTGATCAATACGCAATGTGGCTGGTGTCTCAGCGGCAAGGCCCGGATTTTCGCGATGACTTCCAGCCCGTTCAAATCGGGCATGTGAAGATCAATAAAGGCGATTCCAAACGAATGCAGTTCGCGGTCGGCAATTTGTATGGCGGTTAGTGCCTCTTGACCGGACATCACCGCTATCGGGTTGAGTCCGATACGTTTGAGCAGCTGTGAATGGATCGCCTGCGTCAATGGCAAGTCGTCCACGACCAGAGCCGACACGCCTATCGCTTCCGGCACAATGAATTCCGGGCCGGCGGTTTTGACTTTTCCGAGTCGGGCGGTAATCCAGAAGGTGCTTCCGACCCCCGGCGTGCTACGCACTCCGACATCACCATTCATCATGCGTGCCGCATGCTTGGCAATTGCCAGTCCCAGGCCTGTTCCTCCGTAGTTTCGCGTGGTGGATTGATCGGCCTGCTCAAACACCTCAAAGATTTTTGCTTGGGCGTCCGTCGGAATGCCGATGCCGGTATCTTCAACCTCGAACCGGACAATCAAATCCGTGGCCGTTTCCGCATCGATCTGACCGCGCAAGGTAATCGATCCATGCTCGGTGAATTTGACTGCATTGCCGAGGAAATTGATCAAGACCTGGCTCAGTCGGGTGGGGTCGCCATGCAGGACCACGGGTAATGTCCTGATATCGACGATGAGTTCCAGGCCTTTGGCCTGGGCGCGCATGCCGATGACGCTACTGACCCGCCGGATCATGCCTTCCAGTTCGAAATCGAGCTCCTCCAGGGAAGCCTTGCCGGACTCGATTTTGGAGATATCGAGGATATCGTTGATGACCGATAACAGATGGTCGGCCGAAGCGGAAATCTGTGCAAGTTTTTCAAGTTGTCCGGGCGTTGTAATCTCTTTGCGCAATAAATGGGTGAGTCCGACGATCGCATTCATCGGGGTGCGAATTTCGTGGCTCATGTTGGCAAGAAAAATCGACTTTGCCTGTGATGCCGATATCGCGCGTTCTCGCTCCTTCAAGGCTTCCTCGGTGCGCTTGCGGACTTCCTCCTCCAACAAGCTGCGATAGCGCTGAAGCTCGACCTGCATTGAATGGGTGTCCGAAATATCCCGCCCGACGCCCCGATAGCCCAGAAATTCGCCCTGTTCGTCAAAGAAGGGGATGCCGCTGATGCTGAACCAATAGGTCACGCCCGTTGGCGCCACGACGCAATATTCGAAATCCCGAAAAGCAAGTTGCGCGTTCAGCGCCGCAAAATGTTGCTCCCAATGTCCCGGGGGATTGTCGCCCTGTTGTGTGGCCAGCTCCCATCGAGATTTCCCCATCAGGTAGTCAATGGGGACGCCCACTTTCGACTCGATATCATTGGACAGGTAGGTAAATCGATGGTCAGTATCCGTCTCCCAGAACCAGTCAGCCGAACTGCGTGAAAAATCACGCAGTCTCTCGTTCGATAGATTGGTTTCCGAATTGCTCATTGCCGGGAAGCCTTGTCAAAAATGAGGTAATACTTGTTACATACATCGGTCGCGGGACCTTAATCCATTCTACAGCGGAAATTGATTGTGATCTATTTGTTATTGTTGTCATATTTGGAGCGGTGCCACGGTGGCTGAGCAACAGACATGTAGCTGATTTCGGACAATAAAGTCGTGCACATGCGTTACTTTCTCATGTATCAGTTCCTGGGCGGATGGCTGCA
>DAOLIO010000158.1:0-4861 GCA_035328505.1 Azonexus sp. | reverse complement strand
CGGGATTGAACTACTGCGAGAACTGGGTATCTGTTAACAGCCCTCCCCCGAATTCAGCCTTTCGCCGTGTGCTTGCACGTGCAAGGCAGGGGCCCGTCCGATGCGAAAAGGAATTCCATGGCCAAGGCCGCCACTGTTCATTCACCGTCATCCCGCCATGATGTCTTGCCGGGCCGCCTGCGCCGTGCGCTATGGCGATTTTTGCCATTCATCGGTGGCCTGCATGCCTACATTGGCTGGCGCCTGCTGCCTGCTTTTGATCTTGGCGCGGCAGGCCTGACGCTGGCCATTGGCGGGTTGGTGATATCGACCTTTTTGGTGCCGCTTGGCCTGCTTGGGCGCTTTCTGGTGGCTCGTCAGACACTGGCGGACCGGCTCAGTTGGCTGGGGGGGCTGGCGATGGGGCTGTTTTCTTCGGTGCTGGTATTGACGGTGCTGCGCGACCTCGTTCGGCTGGTCGCTGATGCGCCGTCGCTGGCCGAGCCCACGGCGATTGCCGTCCTTGGCCTGGCCAGCCTGTTGTCGCTGGTCGGTTATGTCAATGCGCGGCGGGTGGCTCGTGTTGTTCATGTCGATATTCCGCTGGCTGGTCTGCCGCAAGCGCTGGCGGGATTCCGGATTGTCCAGCTCAGCGACATTCACGTCGGGCCGACGATCAAGGGCGACTACGTTCAGGCCATTGTCGACCGCGTCAATGCGCTGGATGCTGATCTGGTCGTCATCACCGGCGATGTGGTCGATGGCAGCGTCGAGCAGTTGCGCCCACATACCGCGCCGCTTGGCAGCATGCACAGTCGGCATGGCAGCTATGTGGTGACCGGAAACCATGAGTATTATTCCGGTGCGGCGGACTGGATACGCGAATTTGAACGTATCGGCCTGCGCGGGTTGCACAACCGTCATGTCGTCATCGGCCACCATGGCGCCCGCTTTGTGCTGGCCGGTGTGACAGACTTTTCGGCCGGGGCCTATGATGCGGCGCAGGTCAGCGATCCCGTTGCGGCACTGGCTGGCAGTCCGCCCGATGTGCTGCGCATTCTCCTGGCGCATCAGCCTCGCTCGGCGACGGCTGCCGAAGCGGCCGGCTTTGATCTTCAGCTTTCGGGCCACACCCACGGTGGCCAGTTCTGGCCATGGAATCACTTCGTCCCCTTGCAGCAGCCTTTTACGGCCGGCTTGCACCGCCTGGGTCAACTGATGGTTTACACCAGCCGTGGTACCGGCTACTGGGGTCCGCCCAAGCGTTTCGGCGCGCCATCGGAAATCACCGTATTGCGGCTGACCATGGCCTGATTGGGGGAAAGGCCGGTCGGCAATGCTGGCCGCGTTGAGCGACGCTTGAGCAAAAATCCGCTTGCAGGGGACGTCCACGGTCAACCGGAAAATAGGGCCGGATTTGAAATGTTCTTCGTGACCATTCAGCCCGGGGAAGCGGGCTGGCGATCAGTCTGGCGGCTGGGCCCGATGCGGGAAGGCGCGGTCGGACTGACGTAGGTGGTACAACCACGCATCGATCAGGTAGTGGCGAAACGCGCCATCTCCGATGTGGCCAATGCCGAATGCTGGTCGCTGCCGGAGCAGCATGGTCAGCCGTACGTGCGGTACTTGTGGGGGCTGTCGAAGGCTGCCAGGCTACAGGCATCCACTTTGGTTGCGCGCCTGATGTTCGATTTGTTTCTGCTGACTGAGACTGAATGGCTGTTCGGCGTTCGATGTCCCTGCCCGTGAAGGACGGCAGGCCATGCTCCAGCTTGTTTGTTGATGTTGTTGGTGCAAGGGTTTTACGTAGTCGACGCTGAAGGCTGTTTTCATGGGGGCCGGGGGAAAAAGTTGGAAGTGTGCAGTCATCATGCGACCGTGGCGAGCACGGTCAGTTCCCGGATTTATGAAATACCGATCACGCTGTGTCAGCCGCAATGCACCCTCACCTTGATTTCATTCGACCAGACGGTCACGCGCCGCCAGTTTGGGGAAAAACTTGAGCCAGAGCAGGGCAATGGCGATGGTGCCGACGCCGCCCAGGACTACAGAGCCGACCGGGCCGAGCAGGGCGGCCGTAGCGCCGGATTCGAATTCGCCAAGCTGGTTCGAAGCACCGATGAAAATCGAGTTGACGGCCGAGACGCGGCCGCGAATCTCGTCCGGCGTGTCCGCCTGGACCAGCGTTTGCCGGATGACGACACTGATGTTGTCGACCGCACCGGTAACGGCCAGCGCCAGGAGCGAGAGCCCGAAGTGGGTGGATAGCCCGAAGACAATGGTGGCGATGCCGAAGATGGCCACCGAGGAGAGCAGGATGTGGCCGGTGCGGCGATGCACGGGCCAGCGGAGCAACGCGAGCGACATCAGGAAGGCGCCGGCAGCGGGGGCTGCCCGCAGCAGGCCGAGGCCTTCCGGGCCGGTGTGCAGGATGTCGCGGGCGAACATCGGCAGCAGAGCGGTGGCGCCGCCGAGCAGCACGGCAAACAGGTCGAGCGTGGTGGCGCCGAGCAGGATTTTGTTCTGCCAGACGAAATGAACACCAGCCAGCACGGTGCGCAGGCTGGTCTGGCCGGGTGGCGGGGCCTGGCTATAGCGGACGGCCAGCATCAGTCCGCCGGCGACCAGCAGGAGGACAGTGCTGGCCGAATAGACGGCCGTGGCGCCGAGCACATAGAGCGCGCCGCCGAGAGCCGGGCCACCAATGATTGCCGCCTGCATGGCGCTGGCGTTCATGGCAATCGCATGGCCGAGCAGGCGTTGCGGAATGAGTAGCGCGATCAGCGCCTGCTGCGCCGGCATCTGGAAGGCGCGGGCGACGCCAAGAATGATCGACAGGCCGAGAATCAACGCGCGCGATTCGCTGCCGCTCTGCGTGGCGATGAGCAGGCTGACCGCGACCAGCGCCTGGCTGAACATGCAGGCGGCGTAGATGCGGCCACGGTTGAAGTGATCGGCGACATGACCGGCCGGCAAGGTGAGCAACAAGGCGGGAACGAACTGGAACAGGCCGACCAGCCCAAGATCCCAGGCGCTGCCAGTGATGTCGTACATCTGCCAGCCGACAGCGACCATCAGCATCTGGTTGGCGACCATGCCGATAAAGCGCGAGCCGGAGAAAAAGGCAAAGGAGCGGTACTTGAAGAGCTGCGCGAGGTCGGGGCTGAGCATGGGAGGTGGGAATTGCCGATCAAGACTGGATGGTGCATTGCTGCGGATGACTCTGTCGACGGCTTTGGGCGCTGATTGTTCCGTGAGTGCGCTGTTGATGACTGCGTGATCGGATCGCTGCGGTCAACCGGAAAAAATGACCCGAATTCAAATCGGGTGACGCGAAGCATGAGATCGAGTCCGGCCTAGCTATTTTACGGGGCCATTGCGTCATGAAGCAGTCCAATTGATTGCGATTGAATCGCCAGCCTGATAGAGTGCTTTTATCATTATTAATGAATTTTGCGGCTTGGCCGTATTTTCGAATTGTTCAGGGTGCTTATCCTATTATGACTATTGATTCTCAGGCGATCGACGCCACGGATTTCGACGACGCTGATCCGACGCACGGCTTGGCCTACGAAAACGAACGACTGCGTGAGGAACTTGCCGAGGCGCGGGATCAGATCCGCATGTATCGGGCGCTGGGCCAATGCCTGGCGCAGTTCAGCGTTTCATTTGCCGAATCCCAGAAAAGTATGGCCGAGATGGCCGCCTCGATGCAAAGCGAGCGTGATCGGGCATCCGACGCGGCCAGCGTGTCGGCAAAAACGCGGGCGACCGTCGAGGAAATGTCCGGCAAGCTGGAAACGCTGGCGGATGATTCGTCAGCGACGGTCGAAGACGTCGATTCACTGCATGCGCAGAGCCGGAAAATCAGCCAGATTGTCGAACTGATCCAGCAAATCGCTGCGCAGACTCATTTGCTCTCAATGAATGCTGCGGTCGAGGCGGCGCGGGCGGGGGATCAGGGACGTGGTTTTGCGGTGGTGGCCAAGGAGGTTCAGGCGCTGTCGGCAAAAACCGATGGTGCAACCAAGGAAATCACGCCGCTGGTCCGTGCCATCCAGAGCGAATCGACGCAAGTGAAGGCGCGCATGGATACGCTGTCTTCCCAGTCCCGGGAATTCAGTGTCAACGGGCATGGCATGGCGCGCGACATGGGGCAGGCCCTCGATCTGGCCCAGAAGATGGAAAACGCGATCAGTACGTCTGCCTTGCGGACTTTCGTCGAACTGGCCAAGCTGGACCACCTGATCTTCAAGTTCGAGATCTACAAGGTATTTTTCGGGCTGTCCGACAAGGCGGCCAACGACCTTGCTGCCCACACCGGATGCCGTCTGGGCAAGTGGTATTACGAGGGCGAAGGGCGAACGCTCTATGGAAAATTGCCGGGCTATCGCGATATCGAAACGCCGCACAAGGAGGTACACGCCTTTGGCAAGGAGGCGCTGACGCTGCGTCTGTCCGGCGATATTCGCGCTGCTGTGCAGGCGATTGCCCGTATGGAGCGGGCCAGTATCGGTGTCGTCAACGGGCTCGAAAAGATGGCCTCGTCGGGAAGCAAAGGTCAGCTTCGCTAGAGCGCTTTCCCGGCATGTCGCACCTCAAAAAAATGGCCGCAATCTGCGGCCATTTTTTTCGGGGATTATTCCGTTTATTTGACGATCTGGTTCAGCTCGCCCTTGGCATAGCGTTCAGCCATTTTTTCGAGTGACATGGGCTTGATCTGGCTGGCGCGGCCGGCGCAACCGAAGGCTTCGAAGCGGGCCAGGCAGATCTTTTTGGCGGCTTCGCGGGCCGGCTTGAGGTAGTCGCGCGGGTCGAACTTGGACGGGTTTTCGGCCATGTAGCGGCGGATGGCGCCGGTCATGGCGAGCCGGATGTCGGT
>DAOLIO010000157.1:5183-7283 GCA_035328505.1 Azonexus sp. | reverse complement strand
AGCGGACGCAATCGCCGCGCTCGAGGTCGAGCGTCACCTGGCCATCAAAGTGCACCCGCGGGTCGTCGGCACTGGCAATGCGCAATTCGATGTCGGCACTGTCATTGACGATAATCGGCCGGTTGCTCAAGGCATGCGGGCAGAGCGGCACCAGGGCGATGCCGGCGGTGGTCGGATGCAGAATCGGCCCGCCGGCCGACATCGAATAGGCGGTCGAACCGGTTGGCGTCGATACGATCAGGCCGTCGGAGCGCAGGTTGTAGATGAATTCGCCATCAATGAACAGCTCGAATTCGATCAGTCGACCAATGGCACCCTTGTCGACCACGACGTCATTGAGCGCCATGTTCGAGGCAATCTCCTTGCCGTCGCGCGTCACTTCCGCCGCCAGCAACATCCGGTTTTCCGGCGTAAAGCGGCCATCGAGCAGATCGTCCATGCAGGTCAGCATGTCTTCGCGGGCAATGTCGGTCATGAAGCCGAGTCGCCCCTGATTGACGCCGACCAGCGGCACGCAATAACGGGCCAGACGGCGCGCCGCATTGAGCATGGTGCCATCGCCGCCGAGCACGATGGCGACGTCGGCATGGGCGCCGATGTCGTTGAAACCGCAAGTCACCCAGCGCGACAGATCGACCTTTTTGCCAATATGTTCCGCCGTCTCGCGTTCAATGAAAACGGTAATCCCGCGCTCATAAAGATATTCAGCCAGACGACGCAGCGACTCGGCAATCTCCATGCTATGGTATTTGCCGACCAGTGCGATGGTCCTCGGGGAACTAGCGGAAGCGAAGCTTCTATTCATGGGATCGAATTCTTGCATAAAAAACGTCTTGCGGCGCTGACGCCAGATTTTTGTACAATCCACTCATGCTTGATGAACGCTCGCGCACCCTCCTGAAAACCCTGGTCGAACACTATATTGCCGACGGGCAACCGGTCGGCTCGCGTGCGCTTTCCAAGTTTTCCGGCCTCGATCTTTCGCCTGCGACCATCCGCAATGTCATGGCTGATCTCGAAGAAGCGGGGTTTGTCGCCAGCCCGCATACCTCGGCCGGGCGCATTCCGACGGCGCGCGGCTACCGGTTGTTTGTCGACAGCCTGCTGACCGTGCAACCGCTCGAAGCGCGGCAGATGGGAGAGATGGAAGAAGCCCTGCACGGCCGGCCATCCGGCCAGATCATTGCCAGCGCATCGCAACTGCTGTCCAGCCTGTCACATTTTGCGGGTGTGGTGATCGCACCGCGGCGCAAGGCCAGCCGTATCCGCCAGATCGAATTTCTCAGCTTGTCCGAAAAGCGCATCCTGCTGATCATCGTCACCGCCGACGGCGACGTGCAGAACCGGATCGTCACGACCGACAAGGCTTATTCGTCTTCGGAACTGGTCAGCGCGGGCAATTACCTGACACAAAATTTCGCCGGCCTCGATTTCGAGCAGATTCGCCACCGCCTGTCGGCCGAAATCAAGCAGCTCCGTGAAGACATCAAACCATTGATGGCTCTGGCCCTCGATGCCGGCGACGCGGCCATGGCGGAAAGTGCGGCGCCTTACGTCATTTCCGGTGAAAGAAACCTCCTCGACGTCGAAGAACTATCGTCCAACATGAAACGCCTGCGCGAGTTGTTCGACCTTTTTGAGCAACGCTCCAGCCTGATCGGCCTGCTCGACATTTCCCATCGCGCCGAGGGCGTGCAAATTTTCATTGGCGGGGAATCGGGTATCGCCCCGCTTGATGAATGCAGCGTCATTGCTGCGCCTTATTCGGTCGATGGCATGATCGTCGGCTCGGTCGGCGTCATTGGCCCCACCCGCATGGCTTACGAACGGGTCATCCCCATTGTCGACATCACCGCCCGCCTGCTTTCCAGCGCACTTTCCTACAAGACTGACCACTAATGCCCCGTTTTCTTCCTGAGCCGCCGCACCGTCACGGCACCGCGGCGACTACCGCTGTCGTACTCGTCAACCTCGGCACGCCCGATGCACCGACGGCACCTGCCTTGCGGCGTTACCTGAAGCAGTTCTTGTCCGACCCGCGCGTGGTCGAGATTCCGAAGCCACTGTGGTGGCTGATCCTGAACGGCATCATCCTCAACA
>DAOLIO010000157.1:0-5083 GCA_035328505.1 Azonexus sp. | reverse complement strand
GACCTGATATTTGGAGTTCGCGATGTCTGAAGAAAGCCTGCACCTCGTCTGCCCGCACTGTTCCACGGTCAACCGGATTTTTGCGCAAAAATTGAAAGATTCGCCGAACTGCGGCCATTGCAAACAGCCACTGTTCAACGGCGAACCTGCCGAATTGACTGCGGCCAATTTCGACCGCCACATCGCACGCAACGACCTTCCGGTCGTCGTCGATTTCTGGGCACCGTGGTGCGGCCCATGCCGGATGATGGCGCCCAACTTCCATCAGGCCGCCATTGACCTGGAACCCTACGCGCGCCTGGTCAAAGTCAATACTGAAGCCGAACAGCCACTCGCTGCCCGCTTCAACATCCGCAGCATTCCAACCCTGGCCATCTTCAAAAATGGCCGCGAAATCGCCCGCCAGAGCGGCGCACTCGACCTGGGCTCGCTGAAGCGCTGGATACAGCCCCATCTCAAGCAAGGCTGAGTATCTTCAAGTCTGGTCCGTTGGGTGCGGGCCAGACATGTCTGTCGTGAAAGCCCGCCATCAGCATGGATACCTCCCCCACTGGCCCCGGCGGTAGCCATCCGGTTTCCCGCTTGAACGCATAATGTTGCCCGAAAACATGGCCAGTTCGCTGCAGTGCACGCGCCTCACTGCGATCGTATCAAGCCAGAGCAGCTCTGCGATTTCGCCCGAGCAAAATGCAAGACAGATATTTGATGAAGTTTGTATTTATGGAATATTTTGCAGAAACAGGTTGGCACTGGCACAATTCAGACAATTGATCTGACTGCCTGGCTCCAAGGCGGCTGCCCTGAGGAAACAAGATGCCAAGATTTTCCGATTCAAGGATCTGGATACGCCTGACTGCCGCCATCTGGGTGGTACTGGCCATCATCTGGGCGGGGACCATCGTATGGACCACGCAGGTCAATCGCGAGACAGCCATTCGCCAGGCCCAGGATTTTTCCAAAAGCATCCACGAAATGACCATGGCCGGCCTGACCGGCATGATGATTACCGGCACCGTGGGCCAGCGCGAAGTCTTTCTGGACCAGATCAAGCAATTGTCGATCATCAAGGACCTGGAGGTTGCGCGGAGTGATGCCGTCGTCAAGATCTTCGGCCCGGACACCAAGAGCACGCGCCAGCTGACCGCGCTGGAAAATCAGGTCATGAGTTCAGGGACGCCTTACATGGCGGTCGAATCGACGAATGGCAGCGCCTTCCTGACTGTCATCAACCCGACCAAAGCGTCGAAAAACTATCTGGGCAAGGATTGCATCGCCTGCCATCAGGTGCCCGAAGGCACCGTACTCGGCGTTGTCAGCATGAAAGTCTCGCTGGATTCCGTCGAAGCTGAAGTGTCGGCCTTCCGCCTGAAAATCATTGGTGCGGCCATCGTTGCACTGGGCGCCCTGCTCATCATCATCTATCTGATCACCCATTATTTCGTGACGACTCCGCTCGAAAATCTGCGCAAGGGGCTCAGTGATATTGCCCGTGGCGAAGGCGACCTGACGCGTCGCCTGACCGTCAAAGGACAGGACGAGGTGGGCCGGGCGGCACTGGTTTTCAACGAAATGATGGAAAACTTCAACCAGCTTGTCCGCCAGGTCCGGGAATCCGCCAGCCAGGTGACTGTGCGTGTTGCGGCGCTCTCCGACAGTGCCGACCGGGTGACGCAAAGCTCGCACCAGCAGAACGAAAAATCGAACCAGGCGGCAACGGCCGTCGAGCAACTGGTGTCGAGCATCTCGTCGATTGCCCGAAGTGCGGAGCACGTTCAATTGCAATCGCAGGAAAGTCTGGCACGAGCCAACGAAGGCAGCCGCAACCTGAGCGTGTTGCTCGGCGAGATGAACGTCGTCGAACGTGCTGTCAAGGAAATGGCGGATTCGGTCAATAACTTCGTGCGCAATACCGAAGCGATCACGACGATGACACGCGAAGTCAAAGACATCGCCGAACAAACCAATCTGCTGGCCCTCAATGCCGCCATCGAAGCAGCGCGGGCGGGTGAGCAAGGGCGCGGTTTTGCGGTTGTTGCCGACGAAGTACGCAAGCTGGCCGAAAAATCGTCGCGCTCGGCCAGCGAGATCGATACCATCACGGCCAGCCTGAGCGCCCAGTCAGTCGCCGTCCGGCGGAGCATTGAGGCTGGTCTGGCACATCTGGAAAGCAGTCAGGCGGCTGTCAACTCCGTGTCCAGTATTCTGGCCGCGACCAATGGATCGGTCACCGAGGTTGGTCACGGCCTCGACGCCATCGCCGAGGCCACTGAACAGCAACGCCGCTTTTCCGGTGATGTCGAAAGCAGTATCGAATCGATTGCCGGCATGGCACGCGAAAACTCGGGAACGGTCGAACAGACCGCCGGTGCCGCCCATGATCTGAAGCAACTGGCTGAAGGGCTATCCGCACTGGTCGGACGATTCAAGGTCTAGACCGCAAAAGCCACCCAAACCGCCTCAACGAGGCGGTTCTTACATCGGCGCCAGTTCCATGTCCAGGCCACCGGGACGTGATGACGAACCGGGAGGCGCGTCGCTGGTACTCTGCACCGCCGGCATTCCTTTGGCGGCGGCAATGCGATTGACCTCGCGCATGCGCTTGATCAGTCTCGACAGCAGTCCGTTGCGCATGCGTTCGAGCAATTCTTCCGACGACAACGCCAGCGCTGCTGCGTTGATTTCCAGGAAAAGAGTCGGCTCCAGCGTCACCACCGTCGAATGACGAAGATCATTGGTTGGATGGAGATAAGCAGCTTCGCCAATCGGCTCACTGGGACCCAGGCGGCAGAGCGCCTTGCCGTCAATCGACACTTCGACTGAACCGGACAGAATGATGCCGAAGAACTTGTTTCGATCCCCCTGGCGAATCAGCGCCACGTTCGGCAATATTTCGCGCCAAACTGACACCCGCAGGACTTCCCAGATTTCGATATTTTCAAACTCGGTAAAGAAATCAAGCCGACGGAGCGTCTCGAAGTGGCTGGTGTCGTTGACCGTTTCATCCTCGTTAAGGATCTGGTAGCGCACGGCTGACAAGTCCTTGGCAAGCTCGGTGCCATTACGGTAGCGACTGTAGAGATCCTTCTCCAGCGCCCGGCGCATGATGCCGTTAAGACCTTCCGGCAGGTTCGGATTGAGCGCCGTGACAGCCGGGGCATCGGTATTGATGATGCGGTAGATCAGCGTTGCCTGATTATTGGCCCGAAACGGCAGGCGGCCGGTCAGCAGCTGGAACATCAGGACGCCGAGCGAATAGAGATCGGTTTTCTGGTTAAGCGGATAACCCTTGATCTGCTCCGGCGACATGTAGGCGGGTGAGCCGACCCCCATGATGAAGGTCGAGTCGCGATCCATGTCCTTGTTCATGTTCAGCGCCAGGCCGAAGTCGGCGATTTTCGGCTCATCGCCGGCTGCAATCATGATGTTGGCTGGCTTGATATCGCGATGGATGATGCCCTGACGATAGGCCGCATCCAGCGCCATGGCGCATTTGAAAATGATGCCGATGACCCGGTGCATGGGCAACAGCTTGTCGATCCGGCAATTTTCTTCAAGCGTGAAACCGTTAACGTATTCCATCGCCAGGTAGGCGAAATCGTCTTCAACGACGGCTTCGTAAACCTGCACAATATTGGGATGATTGAGGCGCTTGGAAACCATGCCCTCGTTCTGGAACAGCTTGCGCATGCGACGCGACATGGCCGCACAATCCTGCCCGAAGCTGATCACCTTGACGGCGACCTGGCGATCGGTATCCGGGTCATCACAGAGGTATACCGTGGCAGTCGCGCCCTTGCCCAGCTCACGAACCACTCGGTATTTGCCGATTTTTTCCATTCACGATGCGCTAAAAAAACTCATGGAATTATCGTAGCACGCGAGCAACACGCCGGCAGCAATTTTGCCGTGCAAAAAAATGTCGGTGGGGCTCTTGAAAATACCGCCATGGCCCCCAGATAGGTTTGCAGATTTTTGGGAGAACCACGCATGACGAACACCGAAAGCAATCAGGAACCCATCCTGGGTAACGAACCGCTCGCTGAGACCACCATTGAAACGGCGGCCGCACCAAGCGTCGAGGTACACACGGATACCCTGCCGAGCGTCGAGGAACAATTCCGCACCCTTGAGCTGAAGGCAGCCGAACACTACGATGCCTGGCTGCGCGCCAAGGCCGAAGGCGAAAACATTCGTCGTCGCGCTCAGGAAGACATTTCAAAGGCCCACAAATTTGCCGTCGAACGCTTTGCCGGCGAATTGCTGGCCGTCAAGGACAGCCTTGAAGCCGCTCTGGCCGTGCCGGAGCAGACCGTTGACAGTTTCAAGTCCGGCGTCGAACTGACCCTGAAGCAACTGAACGCCGCCTTCGAAAAGAATGCGCTGAACGAAGTCAGCCCGGCGGGCGAGAAGTTCGATCCGCACAAGCATCAGGCGATTGGCATGGTCGATTCGGAGCAGGAAGCGAACACCGTCGTCACCGTGCTGCAAAAGGGCTACATGATCGCCGACCGCGTGCTGCGTCCGGCGCTGGTCATGGTCGCCAAGGGCAAATAACACATTCCAATTTTGGGCGTTTTTTCCGGTTGACCGCAGGAATTCAGAACCCGGCGGCTTGAAATCAGGACGGAAGCCCCCAACTCACGAACATCAGCAATTCACTTTATTAAGGAACGAATCATGGGCAAGATCATTGGTATTGACCTCGGCACGACAAACTCCTGCGTGGCCATCATGGAAGGCGGCCAGCCGAAGGTTATCGAAAACGCAGAAGGCGCACGCACCACCCCGTCCATCATCGGCTACACCGAAGACGGCGAAATCCTCTGTGGCGCCCCGGCCAAGCGTCAGGCCGTGACCAACCCCAAGAACACGCTGTACGCGGTCAAGCGCCTGATCGGCCGCCGCTTCGAAGAGAAGGAAGTGCAGAAGGACATCGCCCTGATGCCCTTCAAGATCGTCAAGGCCGACAACGGCGACGCCTGGGTTGAAGCGCGCGACAAGAAAATCGCCCCGCCGCAGGTGTCTGCTGAAGTGCTGCGCAAGATGAAGAAGACCGCCGAAGACTACCTCGGCGAGGAAGTCA
>DAOLIO010000156.1:0-7288 GCA_035328505.1 Azonexus sp. | reverse complement strand
AATCGGGTTGATGGCGTGCGGGTAGCCGTTGCGGCGGCACCACTGGATGTCGCCGATCCAGACGGTGACGCGGGCGAGTTCGGCGGCGAATTCGTTGATTTCGAGGCCGAGGATGTTGTGCGGGCCGGAATGCATGGCGAGTTCGGGTTGCAGGCCGAGTTCCTGGGCGTCGATGTGGGCCCGCTTTTCGATGTCGCGCAGGGCTTTGAGGGCGAGGTAGAGGAAGTTGCCGGAGCCGCAGGCGGGGTCAAGGACGCGGAAGGCGTTGAGGCGGCTGAAGAAGCCCTGGAGCAGCGCGTTGCCGGCTTGCAGGGCGTCGTTGGGGCGGTATTCGTTCTTTTTGCGGCCTTTGACCATGCCGAATTTGGGGGCGAGTTGGGCAATTTTGGCGCGGGTGGCTTGCCATTCGGCGGCGAGGGGTTCGCTGACCAGCGGCTGGATGAGTTTGGCGATGGTGCCGGTGTCTGTGTAGTGGGCGCCGAGCGGGGCGCGGGCGGCGGGGTCGAGGCCGCGTTCGAAGAGGGTGCCGAAGATGGTGGGGTCGATGGCGCGCCAGTCCATGTCGGCGGCGGCGCGGTGCAGGGCGGCGAGGTCGGCGGCGGTCAGGGGCGGGACATCGATCGATTTGAACAGGCCGCCGTTGAACCAGGCGATGTCGTGGTCGCCGTAGTCGCCGCCTTTTTTCTGCATGGCGGTGAACAGTTTGTCGATGCGGCGGGCGGCTTTGTCGGTGTCGCTGCCGGCGTGTTTGAGCAGGTCGGTGAAGATGCCGAGCGGGAGCAGTTGTTCGTCTTCGGCAAACATGCAGAACAGGCACTGGACGAGGAAGTGGGCGACTTTTTGTCCGCAGTTTTCGGCAAACGCGCCCCGGCTGCGCATGCCGGCGGCGAGCTGGGCGAACTGGCCGGCGGCGTGGGCGGTGATGGCGGCGGTGGATTTTTCCGGGCGCAGCTTTTCGGGGTCGGTGAACACCCATTTGAGGAGCTGGCGGGTTTCCGGCTCGACGAGTTGCTCGATGCGGATGGTGCGTGGTTCGTCCGGGTAGCCGGTGAAGGCGGTGTGGATGATGATGTGTTCGCGGTCGCAGACGACGAGCAGCGGCGGGTTTTCAAGCTGCAGGGCGTAGTCGGTGAGTTGCTTGAGGGCGGCGTTCAGGTCGCGGCCGGGTTTCTTGTTTTCCCAGCCGAAGTGGCCGCGCTTCCAGACGTCGGCCCAGCCGTTGCCGCCGCTGGATTTGCCGGCGCCGCGTTCGAAACAGTAGTGGTCGGGGTCACGCGGTTTGTCGACGCCGAGCAGGTCGCATAAATCACTGAAATGCTGCTGCGCCCCGGCCCGTTCGGTGGTGGCGTTGTTCTTCCAGTGGGCGATGAAGGCTTCAGGGGTCATGGCGGGCGCTTGGATGGGCGAAAGGCGCAGTGTAGCGATGCCATCGGGATTGGGGAACGCTTGCTGCGGTCAACCGGAAAATTTGGCGGAAATTGAAAATGACATTTGCGCAACGCGTGCTTGCGACGCGATGCATCAAGCCCTACCATGGCACGGCTGACTGACAGGGTTTCAGGGGGTCAGGCGCAATCACCGATCGATTGTTTGTGCCCGCGGCCGCGTGCAGTTGCCGCGGCGTCCAAAATGACATGGAAAGGAATTCCGATGACGATCCGCCGAGCCGCTGTTTTCCAGCGTCTGGTCCGCTGGCTGATGCTGGTGGCCAGTTTTGCCTTGGGGCATGCCCATGCGCAGACCTATACCTACGGCGGGGGCGAGGTGATCGCCAACCCTGAAATCGTGGTGGTGTATTGGGGCTTGCAGACGGCCGGGCAAGCCCAGCGTCTGGATCAGTTTTACCAGCGCCTGACGAGCAGTCCCTACTTCAATGTGCTGGCGGAATACGGTACGCCCAGCCAGAAGATCGGCCGCGCCAGCTATGTCAAAAGCGTGGCGATTCGACCCAATGACGGCGCAATCCACGTCGATACGGTGGAGACTGCGCGGGAGATCGACCGTCAGATTCTGGCGGGGACGTTGCCTTTTCCCACGGCCAATACCTTGTACGTGATTCATTTCGGGCAGTTCATGGATGTCGTCATGGGCAGCAATCTTTTTGGCATGGCGGTCGGCGGCGATGCGGGCATCGGCTTCTGCGCCTACCACTTTTCAGCGCGTACGCAAGTGCCGACGCCAATCCCCGGTATCGCCGTCTTCGGCCCCAAGATTCGAATGGCCGTGATTCCCGATGCCAGCCGAATGCCGCCGCGGTGCAGTCACGGCGTGTCGACGTTTGAGGCGATCACGTTCATGGCGACCCACGAGATTGTCGAGGCGACGACCAATCCGGATTCGGTGCTGGTCGAAATGCCACCGGTGGTCGGCGCCAATGTTCAGTGCAACGGCGTGCGGATTCCGGTATCGACCATTTCTCCCATCGGGCATGTGCCGCCCGCGGCCAATGGCCTGGCGCCCTGGGCCTGGACATCCAGCGCGAGCCAGTTTTGCAATCCGGACGAGGTTTCGGATTCGGCCGCCTGTGGCACGCCGGCCTCGTACAGCACGACGGGCGCGCCTGACGGGAACTACAGGGTGTCGCCAATTTTCCTGAATTCGCGAGGCGCTTGTACCGTGCCGACCGGCGTCGTGCTGGCGCCGCCCAAGCCGCCGCGTCTGCCCGCCAACCGGCAATGCCTTGCTGCCTGCCAAACCCGACAGGCGGCGTGTCTGGATATGGCTGACGGAACCCAGCAAATCGCCCGGTGCAACCTGGCCTATCGAACCTGCCAGGGTCGCTGCTGAGTCAGGGCCGCCCGCTACGAACGATATTTGACACGTTCGCAGCGGGCAATTGAGGCCGGGGTCAGCCGAGGAACAGCTTGTAGGCCGGGTTCTGGCTTTCGTCCCAGTGGGCGTAGCCGAGCTTCTGCAGGAATTCCTCGAATTTGCCCATGTCGCCCGGCGGCACCTGCATGCCGACGAGCACCCGGCCGTAGTCGGCGCCGTGGTTGCGGTAGTGGAAGAGGCTGATGTTCCAGCCGGCGCTCATCTGGGTCAGGAAATTCATCAGTGCGCCCGGCTTTTCGGGGAATTCAAAGCGATAAAGCAATTCGTGCATGCCCTTCTCGCAGACCGCCGGGGCATGACCGCCAACCATGTGCCGGATATGGTTCTTGGCCATTTCGTCGTCGGTCAGGTCGAGCGTCGGGTAGCCGTGCTTTTGCAGGCTGTCGACCAGCTTGAGCGATTCCTTGCGGTCACTGACCTGGACGCCGACGAAAACGTGGGCTTCGCTGGCGGTGTGGTAGCGGTAATTGAATTCGGTGACGTTGCGCTTGCCGATCAGCGACAGGAATTTTTTGTAGGCGCCCGGCTTCTCGGGCAGCGTGACGGCGAAAACGGCTTCGCGCTGCTCGCCGAACTCGGCGCGCTCGGCGACGAAGCGCAGGCGGTCGAAATTCATGTTGGCGCCGGAAGTCACCGCGATCAGGTTCTTGTCCTTCAGCTTGTGCTGGCGGGCATATTCTTTCGCCCCAGCCACGGCCAGTGCCCCGGCCGGCTCGAGAATCGAGCGGGTGTCCTCGAAAACGTCCTTGATCGCCGCGCAGATGGCGTCGGTGTCGACCAAAATGACTTCGTCGAGGTATTCCTTGCACAGGCGGAAGGTTTCCTCGCCGACATATTTAACGGCGGTACCGTCGGAAAACAGGCCGACCTGCTCGAGGCGGACGCGGTGGCCGGCCGCCAGCGATTGCTTCATCGCGTCGCCGTCAAAAGTTTCAACGCCGATGACCTTGATTTCCGGGCGCAGACGCTTGATGTAGGCGGCCACGCCAGCCGCAAGCCCGCCACCGCCGATGGCGCAGAAAACGGCGGTGATCGGCCCGTTGTGGCGCGAATGCTGACGGAGGATTTCCATGGCAACCGTGCCCTGCCCGGCGATGACTTCGGGATCGTCGAAGGGGTGGACGAAGGTCAGTTTCTCGGTTTTTTCGAGTTCGACGGCGTGGGCATAGGCTTCGTCGAAGGAGTCGCCATGCAGCACGACTTCGCCGCCGCGCGAGCGGACGGCATCGATCTTGATGCCCGGTGTTGAGGTCGGCATGACGATCACCGCCCGGCAGCCCAGCTTTTTGGCCGACAGGGCGACGCCCTGGGCGTGATTGCCGGCCGAAGCGCAGATGACGCCGCGTTTCATTTTCTCGGCCGACAGGCTGGCGATCTTGTTGTAGGCGCCGCGCAGCTTGAAGGAGAAAACCGGCTGCATGTCCTCGCGCTTCAGAATGATCTTGTTGCCGACCCGGGCGGAAAGGTTGCTGGCCAGGTCGAGTGGCGTTTCGATCGCCACGTCGTAAACCTGTGCGTTGAGAACTTTTTCGAGATAATCCGGGTGCATTGGGCGCAACTCATTAAGGCAAAAGGGAGATTCTACGGGTGGAGTGGCTAAACGTCACGGCGGAAAGTGGGCTTTGGGGCCTGCTGGCGGCCAGTTTTCTCTCGGCGACGGTGCTGCCCGGCGGTTCGGAGGCGCTGTTGTGGGGCTTTTTGCACCTGCATCCGGCGGAGGTTGGGCCGGCGCTGATGCTGGCCACCCTTGGCAATACCGCGGGCGGCATGACGTCGTGGTGGTGTGGCCGCTACCTGCCGCGCTGGCAGCGGCTGGAAAACCTGCCGCACAAGGATCAGCTGGAACGTTGGGGCAGCCCGGCGCTGTTGCTCGCCTGGGCCCCGCTGATCGGCGACGCACTGTGCCTCGCCGCCGGCTGGTTGCGCCTGCACTGGCTGCCCTGCTGCCTGTTCATGGCCATCGGCAAGTTCGCGCGCTACTGGCTGGTTGCCCAAACGGCGTTGCCTTGATGATGCCCGATTCGACGCCACCCGCTGCCGTTTCATTCTGGGAAGCTTTCCGCTTCTGGCTCAAGCTCGGTTTTATCAGTTTTGGCGGGCCGGCCGGACAAATCTCGGTCATGCATCAGGAGCTGGTCGACAAGCGCCGCTGGCTGTCGGAAGGGCGTTTTTTGCACGCGCTCAATTACTGCATGGTGCTGCCGGGGCCGGAAGCACAGCAACTGGCCACCTACATCGGCTGGCTGATGCACCGGACCTGGGGCGGCATCGTCGCCGGTGCACTGTTTGTACTGCCGTCTCTGTTCATCCTGATCGCGTTGTCGTGGATCTACATCGCCTACGGCAATACGACACTGGTGGCCGGGCTGTTCTTCGGCATCAAACCGGCGGTGACCGCCATCGTGCTGCAGGCGGCCTGGCGAATCGGTTCGCGGGCGTTGAAAAACAAGCTGCTGTGGGCGATTGCGGCGGCGGCGTTCGTTGCGATTTTTGCTTTCGGCACGCCCTTTCCGGCGATTGTCGCGGCTGCTGCGCTGATTGGTTACGTCGGCGGGCGTCTGCGGCCGGCCTGGTTTGGCAGTTCCCACGGTCAACCGGGGAAAACCGTCAAAAACAAAATGCCGGCGCTGATCGACGATGACACGCCAACGCCGGAACACGCCCTTTTCTGCTGGTCCCGGCTGCTCGCGGTGGCCGCCAGCGGCGCCCTGCTCTGGGCGCTGCCCATGGGCCTGCTCACCGCCCGGCTCGGCTGGGATCACACGCTGACGCAGATGGGCTGGTTCTTCACCAAGGCGGCGCTGCTTACGTTTGGCGGCGCCTACGCCGTACTGCCCTACGTTTATCAGGGGGCGGTGACGCAGTACGGCTGGCTGACCCCGACCCAGATGATCGATGGCCTGGCCCTGGGTGAAACGACGCCGGGGCCGCTGATCATGGTGGTCGCGTTCGTGGGCTTCGTCGGCGGCACCCAGACGGCGCAGATGCAGGCGATGTTCGGGCCGGATGGTCTGTTTCTGGCCGGGGCGCTGGCAGCTGGCCTGGTCACGTGGTTCACCTTTCTGCCCTCCTTCATGTTCATCCTGCTCGGCGGGCCGCTGGTTGAAACGACGCATGGCCAGCTGAAATTCACGGCGCCCCTGACGGCGATCACCGCGGCCGTGGTCGGCGTGATTCTCAATCTGGCCCTGTTCTTTGCCTATCACGTCCTGTGGCCGCAGGGCTTTGCCGGTCATTTTGACGTTGTTTCGGCGGCAATCGCGCTGGTCGCTGCGCTGGTTCTATTCCGATTCAAGCAAAGCGTCATGCGCGTGATCGCCGCCAGTGCGCTGCTCGGATTGTTGCTCCAGGTCAGCGGTGTTCAAGGAAGCTGAACCTTTGAGGACGGTGTTGCGTCTACCTGTGCCCGCGTCTTGCGCTGCAATACGCTAAAATCCCCCTTTTGACGGACCACCGGCTGCTCCCATGACCGCCCGCCTGCGCGAAATACCTTACAACTACACCTCGTTTTCCGATCGTGAGATCGTCATCCGCCTGCTCGGCGCCGACAACTGGGCCGTGCTCGACGAACTGCGTTCCGAGCGCGTCACGGGGCGTTCGGCCCGCATGCTGTACGAGGTGCTGGGCGACATCTGGGTCGTGCAGCGGAATCCGTATCTGGAAGACGACCTGCTCGACAATCGTGATCGTCGGGACGCGCTGGTCAATGCCCTGCATCATCGTCTGTCCGAGGTCGAGAAACGTCGCGAAGCGACCGAAGTCGACGATCCGGAGCGCGCCGCCAAGGTCAAGCGACTGGTGGATGCAGCCCGTGTCGCGGTCAACCGCTTTGCCGAGCGTTTTGGCGAAACCTGGGATCTGCGCCGCAAGGTGACGCGCATCCTGAGCAAGCACACGCGCAAGGACAACATCGCCTTCGACGGCCTGGCCCGCGTTTCGCACGTCACCGATGCCACCGACTGGCGCGTCGAATACCCCTTCGTCGTCCTCAATCCGGATACCGAGGAGGAAATCGGTCATCTGGTACGCGGCTGTATCGAAGCCGGCCTGACCATCATCGCCCGCGGCGGCGGGACCGGTTACACCGGTGGCGCCGTGCCGCTGACGCCTTACGCAGCGGTGATCAACACCGAAAAACTGATCGACATCGGCCCGGTTGAAGAGCTGGTGCTGGCCGGCCATGAAACGCCTTATGCGACCATCCGCACCGGCGCCGGCGTGGTGACCGAACGGGTTTCCGAAGCCGCTTCGCTGGCGGGTCGCGTCTTTGCCGTTGACCCGACGTCGGCGTCAGCGTCCTGCATCGGCGGCAACATCGCCATGAACGCTGGTGGCAAGAAGGCCGTGCTGTGGGGTACCGCGCTCGACAACCTGGCCTGGTGGAAGATGGTCGACCCGGATGGCAACTGGCTGGAGGTCGAACGCGTCAATCACAATTACGGCAAGATTCACGAGC
>DAOLIO010000155.1:0-7292 GCA_035328505.1 Azonexus sp. | reverse complement strand
GACACGCCTGAAGGGTGCATGACGATGGCAATCGGCGAACCGGAGGCGTCTCGTATCTTCAGCGGGCAAAATCGATGCGCATCTGGTTGGCCTGACACTGCGCCACCTGCGCCCGGTAACTGGCCACGGTCAGCGGAAAAGCCAGCGTCCGTTCGTTGACGAAAATTTTCTGCGCCGCCGGATCAACCTTGCGGACATGCAGGCTGGTGTCGCCGGGCATGGCGTGCAGGCGCTTGAGCATCTCGGAGCCGCCGCGCGAATGCGAGAGCAGCGTGTTGTCGCGCAAGGAGATGGCGGCAGCGCGCAGATCGCCGTTCGAAAAGTCTTCGAGATACAGGCTGATCAGGTTGGCCATCCGCGCCACGGCGCTTTCGAGATCGGTGCGAAGATAGGCGGTGCCGAAATGATCGGCAATCTGGACGATGCCTTTCGGGCCGTCTGCTTCCATCCGGGCGATGTCTTCGCGCGTCAGAATGCCGTTGTCCAGCCCGAAACGCACCGCTCTTGCAAAATAGGGGCGGTCATCAACGACCGCCATCGCGTGTTGTACGGAAGCCATGTCTAGAGCGCCGATTCCTCTTCCGGCGCCGACGACACGGCAGCGGTCTTCGGTGCGCTGTCGCCCGGTTCGCCATCTTCCAGCACTTCGACCCGGCGGAGCAGGCGGTCGCGCAGGGTGATCACGATCTGCTCGAAAATATCCGGCAGCTCGTAGCGCAGCACCCAGGCGGTTTCCATCCAGTCGCGATCGGCAATTTCCGAACGCGACACCTTGGGGCGCGAGCCGGTGATGGAATTGCCTTCATGCAACGCTTCATCGATTTCGTCGATTTTTTCGTTGAGCCAGGAGATCGATTTCGATTCGTGGCCGCCATCGCCATCGTAATCTTCGGTGAAAACGCCCGACATGGCGAAGGCCAGCAGTTCGTCGTCACGCTCACCAAAATAGTTGGCCAGCACTTCGTAGCCCCCTTCAATCTCGCCAATCGCTTCGAGGTATTCGGCGGTCATTTCCTCGTCGCGGTAGAGCACGGCGTTCATCATGCCGTGCAGCGCGGCATGGGTCTGGTCGCGATAGCGCACTTCGAGAATGACAGCCCGGGCAAACTGTTCGGGCATGACCACCATATTGACCACCGACTGCCTGGAGCCATCAAAGCCACGCATGATGGCGAGCAGATCCTTCGGCGCGATGTCGTCGAGAATTTCGACCAGCGCGCCATCACCCTCGGTGTCCGCGATGTTGGCGAGGGCCGTTTCGGCGCCTTTTACGTCGCCGGCGAGGATGAGTTGGGATGTCTTGAGTACGACGGGGTGTGTCATGTCATGCCTTGTCAATAATTCGAATGCTGGGTACTGCGTCGGACCGGATCAGGATTTGAGCGAGTCGAAGCCCTGCTCACCCAGCCAGTCGTCACCGGCTTCGGCCAGATCGCGATCGTCATCATCATCGTCATCACTGTTCTGATGGCTGCGGGTCTCGTCGTCACCGGTGGCTTCATCGTCGTCATCTTTCTTGACGGGCGCCGACGCGACATGATCGAACTTGCGCAGGAACTCCAGGCAGGCGGCGGTGACCATGAAGTCCTCGCCGGCCCCTTCGGTCAGAACGGCGGTCACGTAGGGTGCGGCCCAGGCCTCCAGTGTGATGTGGGCGCTGATGTCCTCCCAGACCGGAAAATCGCCGTCATCGGGCTCACACATCACCGCGGCCGCCATGGCGTGACTGTTGGGAAAGCTGAACGCGTCGTAGAAGACGGGTACCACCATTTCCGGGCTGAATTCAATCATCGGCAGAATGGCTTTCAGTTCCTGGCGTTTTTCCTTGAGCCGGGCCTTGAGCGCCGAGTTGCCTTCCGAATCGTTCAGCAAGTCCTGAATTTCAGCATCGTAGGACGAGGATAATTCGGCGAAGTAATAAGATTTTTTCACGTTTGCATGTTTCCTAGATGGCTGGACCAGATTTCGCGCGCCACGACCAGCGGGTCGTCGATCAGGCTGCTGCGCCGCGTCTCGTCGTAAACCTTGCGACGATCGAGGTCAGCCAGTACTTCGTAAGCTTCCTGCACCGCCCTGAACTTGCTGGCGGCGTCCGGTTCCGGGTTGCGATCGGGGTGAAACTGCGCCGCTTTCTTCCGGTAAGCGGATTTGATGATTTCAGCGCTGGCATCCGGCGCAACGCCGAGCAAGCCGTAATAGTCTTTCATAGTGCCTTTATCAGTGGTCAGGGTCGGCGTTTGTCGGCAATGCGCGAATCGATCACAAAAAACAACGCCTTAAGGCCAAAGGCGAATTATCCGTCAACTGAGCGAACAATGCTTCTTTGCTGTCGCCCTGAACGACTGGCGGTGACATGGCACTCGGCCAACACCGCTGCCACGGCCGCCTTTCGGCGAGATTCCAGGATTGGAAAATTTCGATTTTGCACATTTTTTCCGGTTGACCGTGGCAACACCCATTCGTTGCGAATGACGCGAACAGCCGCGTTAAACTCTGGAACCTCACACTGGAACCCAAAATTGTTGGGCTACAATCTGCTGCACTGCAACATTTCATGGACGCTACGATCATGCATCCTCGCCTGACGCTTGCCGAACTGGAAGAGCACCCGCTCCGCCAGCGCCTGAACAACGAATTTCATGCCCGCCCGCCGGTACCCCTGGTCGGCGCGGTGCTGGTTTCGCACCTGGTCTTCAAGCACAGCGCGACAACCGTGCAGGCAGAGCGCGACAATCTGACGACGCTCAGTCACGGCCACGTCTGCACGTCGATCGACAGCTCCGATTCGCACCTGATGATCGAGACCAGCACCTTCCGCATGCGCTGGGAGTTGCATACCGAGTTCTCCAGCTACACCTTCTTCCGGCCGCTCGAAACCGGCGAACAGCTGCATCCGGATGCGACCGCGTTTGACGCCGTGCATCCGGAATGGCTGCATGGCATTCCCGGCAAGCTGATGGTCGCCATCCATGTCGAATTGCGGTCGACGCAGGACATCACCCCGGAATCGGTGCTCGCCGGTCTGACCCCGAACGGCCGCACCATGGTTGCCGCCAAGGTGGCTGACGAGGCCGCCTGGATTTTCACCGACTTCAAGATCGACAACGGCTTTTCACGGTTTCTGGTCCTCAACGAAAAACTGACTCAGCGCCAGGCCGGCCGCACGGTACAGCGTCTGGTTGAAATCGAGACTTACCGGATGATGGCCCTGCTCGGCCTGCCCGTTGCCAAGGAAGTCGGCAAATGGCTGTACAAGGGCGAAAAGCAGCTGGCGGAACTGATGGACCGCATTGGTCAGGCCCGCTCGATGAACGATGAGCGCGAAGTGCTTGGCATCCTGTCCAAACTGGCCGCCGAGGTCGAACACTCGATCGCCCGCACCACTTTCCGTTTCGGCGCCTCGCATGCCTATCACGGGCTGGTCATGCAACGCATCGAGGAACTGCGCGAAACGCGGATTTCCGGCCTCCCAACTTTTGTCGAATTCATGCAACGCCGCCTGTTGCCGGCGATGAACTCCTGCGAAGCCATCAGCCGCCGGCAGGAAGAACTCTCCGCCCGGGTCGCCCGCAACAGCCAGTTGCTGCGCACCCGCGTCGACATCGAGCTGGAGCGTCAGAACCAGGAACTGCTCGGCCAGATGAACAACCGCGCCAGGATGCAGCTGCACCTTCAGGAAACGGTCGAAGGCCTCTCCGTCGTCGTCCTCACCTATTACGGCTCGCAACTGGTGCAGTATCTGGCCAAGGGCACGAAGGAATTGCACCACCTGAACACCGACGTCATCACCGCCATTTCCATTCCCATCATCGCGTCGCTGTTGGCCTGGGGCACTCGCCGCATGCGCAAGAAACTTGCAGCAGAAGTCGGTGAAACGCCGCATTAATTTATAATCGGCCTTTTGCTTTCGGGAAATCTGCCGTGTCCGCTCCGCTGTTCCAGTCCTCCATTACCAGCTTGCCCCTGCTATCCAAGGGCAAAGTCCGCGACATTTACGGGGTCGACGCCGATAAATTGCTGATCGTCACGTCCGATCGCCTGTCTGCCTTCGACGTCATCCTGCCGGACCCGATTCCGCGCAAGGGCGAAGTGCTGACTGCCGTCGCCGATTTCTGGTTCGGCAAGCTCGGCCACATCGTGCCGAACCAGCTGACCGGCATTGATCCCGAATCTGTCGTTGCCGACAGCGAACGCGCGCAGGTCAGGGGACGCGCCGTCGTCGTCAAGCGACTGCGTCCGTTGCCGATCGAAGCCGTCGTTCGCGGCTACGTCATCGGCTCCGGCTGGAAAGATTACCAGGCTACCGGCGCCATCTGCGGCATCGCCCTGCCCCCCGGCCTGAAGATGGCCGCCCGTCTGCCCGCCCCGATCTTCACGCCGGCGACCAAGGCAGCCGTCGGCGATCACGACGAGAACGTTTCCCTGGCGGTCGCCCAGGCCAATTGCGCCGCCGACCTGGCCGAGGCCCTGGCCGGCACCGGCAAGAACGGCGCCCAACTCGCTGACGAAGCCCGTATCGCCGCCATCAAGCTGTACGAAGAGGCCTCTGCCTACGCCCGCGGTCGCGGCATCATCATCGCCGACACCAAGTTCGAATTCGGTATCGACGCCGCCGGCACGCTTCACCTGATCGACGAAGCGCTGACGCCGGACTCGTCCCGTTTCTGGCCGGCTGACCAGTACCAGGAAGGCAGCAACCCGCCGTCCTACGACAAGCAGTTCGTCCGCGATTACCTCGAGACGCTGGACTGGGGCAAGGTTGCCCCCGGCCCCAGGCTGCCGGCGGACGTCATCGCCCGCACCAGCGCCAAATACATCGAGGCGTACGAACGCCTGACCGGCAAGACGCTGTAATCACTTTTGCCTGAACCCGGCCGCCATGGCCGGGTCCAAAGGCTGCAACTTCACAGGGAAACAGCCATGAAAGACAGCAGCAACCCCTTATCGCCCGCCAGCACAACCTTGCCGGCGATTCAGCGGATCAGCATGGGCCGTCCGCTGGCATGGCTCAAGGCAGGCTGGCAGGACGTGCGCGCCAACCCGCTACCATCGCTGGCCTATGGCCTGCTGTTCGCCTTGGGCGGCGACCTGATCATCCTCGCTTTCCTCCAGACGCCGCATCTTCTCACCGTCTCGATCTCGGGCTTCTTCCTGATCGCGCCGCTACTGGCGGCCGGGTTGTATGAGTTAAGCCGGCGCCATGAAGCCGGCGAAAAAATCCTGTTCATCGACTCGCTCAAGTGTTTCGCACGCAACGGGCGGTCGCTGGCCCTCTTCGGCTTGATCCTCGCCCTGATCGCCCTGATGTGGGAGCGCTTTTCCGCCATCTCCTTCGCCATGATCGGCGTCACCTCCGCCCCCAGCGCCAGCCTCTATCTGAACCAGGTCCTTTTTGGCGGGGAGCACCTGGCATTTACTGCCACCTGGTTTGCACTCGGCGGCATTCTGGCGCTATTCGCCTACGCACTGGCGGTGGTTTCGGTGCCGCTGATGCTCGACCGTGATGCCGACGTAGCCACGGCCATGATGACCAGCCTGCGCACCTTCGCACGCAATGCCGGGCCCTTGCTGCTGTGGGCAGCCCTGCTCGTCGCGCTGACCCTGCTGGGTTTCGCCAGCCTGTTGTTCGGCCTGATCGTCATCATGCCAATTCTCGGTCATGCGTCGTGGCATGCCTACCGCGAGCTTGTAGAATAGGGGGTCTGCCCCCAGATTCAACGGGCGGCCTGACCGCCCGTTTTTCTTGCCTGGAATATAAATGACGACTGCCAATCCCCTTCTCGATTTTTCCGACCTGCCCCGTTTTGACACCGTTCAACCCGAACACGTCAAACCAGCCATTGAATCGCTGCTGACCGCAGGTCGCGAACTGGTCGAGCGCCTGACGGCCGACACCACGCCAGCCACCTGGACCGATTTTGCCGGCGCCTTGTCCGACGGCCTGGAGCCCTTCGGCCGCGCCTGGGGCATCGTCGGCCACCTGCATTCGGTCAATGACATTCCCGCCTGGCGCGAGGCGTACAACGAAATGCTGCCGGAGGTCTCGCGTTTCTACGCCGAACTCGGCCAGAACCTCAAGCTGTTCGAGAAATACAAAGCGCTGCGCGACAGCGCCGAGTACGCCACGCTGACGGTCGAACAGAAAAAGATCGTCAACAACGAAGTCCGCGATTTCCGACTGTCCGGCGCCGAGTTGCCGGAAGACCAGAAGCCGCGCTTTCAGGCCATCATGGAAGAGTTGTCGCAACTCTCCGCCAAGTTCGCCGAAAATCTGCTCGACGCGACCAACGCCTTTTCTGAAGTTATCACCGACGAATCCCTGCTTGCCGGCCTGCCCGACGATGCCAAGGAAGCCGCGAAAACCGCTGCCGAAAAAGCTGGCGTCGAAGGCTGGCGTTTCAGCCTGCAGGCCCCCTCCTACGGTCCGGTCATGCAGTACGCCGACAACCGCGAGCTGCGCGCCCGCCTGTACCGCGCCTACGCCACACGCGCCGCCGAATTCACCGACGGCACGAGCAAGCCGGAATGGGACAACACGCCGATCATCCAGCGCATGCTGGAACTGCGCGTCGAAGATGCCAAGATGCTCGGCTTCAACAACTTCGCCGAAGTCTCGCTGGCCCCCAAAATGGCCGACACGCCGGCCCAGGTGCTAACTTTCCTGCGCGAACTGGCGGCCAAGGCCAAGCCGTTTGCCGAGAAGGACATCGCCGAACTGCGCGCCTTTGCCAAGGATGAACTCGGCCTGGCCGACTTCCAGCCTTGGGATGCCGCCTATGTGTCGGAAAAGCTGCTGCAGGCGCGCTACGCCTTCTCCGAGCAGGAAGTGAAGCAGTATTTCACCGAACCCAAGGTGCTCGGCGGCCTGTTCAAGGTCATCGAGAGCCTGTTCAACGTCAAGGTCAAACCGGACACGGCGCCCGTGTGGCACGAGGACGTCCGCTTCTACCGTCTGGAAACGCCGGCCGGCGAGCTGGTCGGCCAGTTCTACCTCGACCTCTACGCCCGCGAAACCAAACGCGGCGGCGCCTGGATGGACGAAGCCCGCTCGCGCCGCCGGGTGCTCAACGGCATCCAGAAGCCGATCGCCTACCTCAACTGCAACTTCTCGCGCCCGGTCGGCGGCAAGCCCGCCACCTTCACGCACGATGACGTCACGACGCTCTTCCATGAAACCGGCCACGGCCTGCACCATTTGCTGACGCGCGGTGAAGAGCTCGGCGTTTCGGGCATCCACGGCGTCGAATGGGATGCCGTCGAACTGCCGTCGCAGTTCATGGAAAACTATTGCT
>DAOLIO010000154.1:0-7435 GCA_035328505.1 Azonexus sp. | reverse complement strand
TGCACCCACTGCCAAAAAGGCACGGAAGGCAACGGGGAAGAAACATGAACAAGAATATGCTGATTATCATGCAGGCCTTTCTGGCAGGCTCTGTCATGGCCGCGGATACGTCTGCGGGATGTGCCGAAGAAGGGGATGATCGCCTGCGACTGGCGTGCTACGACAACGCCTACAAACGATTGAAAGCTGGTAGCGAAACAGTCAGTGATGCGCAGGTCGACGCTCAGGTGGCCACCAGCGATAGCCAGCGTGAATCCTCGCTCATGTCGAAAACCTGGGAGCTTGGGCCTACCGACAAGCGCAACACCTTCGTTGTGCGTACCTACCTGCCCAATTTTTTGCTGCCCATGCACTACACGACGAGCATGAACCGAGCGCCACACAGTCCGACCCAGCCGGCCAGCACGACCAATAGTGGCTACAGCAGCGTAGAAGCCAAGCTGCAAATCTCCCTTCGCGCCAAAGTCGTGGAAGATCTGCTCCTGCCGGGCGCCGATCTGTGGGCCGCTTATACCCAGCATTCGCTTTGGCAACTTTGGGACTCCGGCGATTCGTCGCCGTTCCGTAGCACCGACTATCAGCCAGAACTGATCTATGTCGTGCCCGTGCCCCAGAAGCTGGGAAAGCTGCCCTTGGGCTGGAACCTGCGCATGCTTCAGTTGAGCTTTGCCCACCAGTCTAACGGACAGAGCGATCCACTATCCCGTAGCTGGAACCGGATCGTTCTGGGTGCCGGGTTTGAACATGGGGACTTCAGCCTCCAGGTGCGTGACAACCAACGTATCCGCGTTCAGGGCAAGGATGACAACCCCGATCTCGTTAATTACATCGGGCGCGGTGAGGTCAATATTGCCTGGTCGCCAGGCGCCTCAACGCTCGGCGTGACGTGGCGCACCAATTACAAGTCGCTTAGTCGTGGCTCTCTTGAGCTTGACTGGACCTACCCGGTGTTTTCCGACCAGCCAGCCGGGCTACGCTGGTACGTGCAATTGTTCCACGGTTATGGAGAGACGCTGCTGGATTACAACCACCGGCAAACCAGCCTTGGGCTGGGACTGACACTGTTCCAATTCTAGAATTGACAGGAGCTCGCCCCCGACCATGCACCAAATACCGATCATGGCCGGGAAGGGCTGCAGATTTAGCGATTCGGTATTTTTTGATTAATAGCGGTTCGGATCATTGGGGCGTCTGTCATGTCGATCCGGAACACCATCACGGTCACGGTCACGATTCCACGAGCCATCGTGATCGCCCCGGTGGCGGCCATCCCGATAAGGGGGATCGTAGATGACACAGCCGGATAAGACGCTGGTAATGGCAATCAATAATACGACTAGTTTTTTCACGACATTTCCTTTTTGGATTTTCAAGTATTGCGGATAGCAGAATCACCGATGTCATCAGCGCAGGGTACTTGGCACACGTGGATGGCAGAGCTGTCAACACCTTCCAGGATGTCCTGCAAGCCGGCACTTGGGCAATCAATATAATCCCGGAATCCTTTATGCGCCAGCCAGTGAAGCTGGCCTGCGATGGCCTGTCGTCGATCGCCAACAGGGTAACGCTGACGACCACGGTCAACCCGAAAAATTGACCAAATGCGAAATTTTCCGGCAAGCCACTCTCAAACCGAGGCAGATAGCCTTCCCAGATGGTTGGACGGCGCTGCAACCACATCATTGTGTGCGCTACCGAACAGTGCAAAGGCCAGCATTCTCCTAAGCTGAAATCCTGATCCAAAGACCGATAAAAAGGAGAAACACCATGCTTTATACGATCGCTGTTGTATTGATTATCCTGTGGCTGCTGGGCTTGCTTACGGCCTATACCGCCGGTGGCCTCATCCACATTCTTCTGGTCATTGCGATTATCGCAATCCTCCTCCGCGTAATCCGCGGTGGCAGAGTCCTCTAGACAGTTTTAGCCCGATCCCGTTCGATATGCCTCCCATACAGTTGTTCGGATGGGCGGCTTGTCTTTTGGCCCAATTTCCTGAAATCGCTCGGCAAAAAGGCCTGTTGGCCGTTGCCGATCTACCTGCAGTCTATTAGGCATCGATAATGACACTCCGGTCAGGCTACTCAATTCTCCCGTGATCTGTCATCACGAACCGTGACGACGGCGTTGCCGACGCCAAAAATGTACGGCAGGAAAAATTCCCGTAAAAAGTTCGCACCATTGCGTTCAGTCGACTTTCCAGTTCGCCAATTCTGCAATCGCCATGGCCATCCTCTTATGTTCCCCACCGCACCGACGCCTACATGGCCGGTCACTACACTCCGTATCTGAGGCGTCGAATCTCGTTCAGGGAACGGTGCCGAAACCGAGAACCTTCGTCACACCCCTATCTAGAGAGCCCATCATGAATAAATTTAGCAAATATCTTTCTGCCACATTCCTGGCCCTCACGCTACTCAGCGCCGTTGGTTGCGCTTCCACCGCCAAATCAGAAGGCACAGGCGAATACGTCGATGACGTGATGATCACCAGCAAGGTCAAGGCAGCCATCCTTGGCGAGTCCACATTGAAATCTGCTGAAATCAATGTCGAAACGTTCAAGGGCATTGTTCAGCTGAGCGGCTTTATCAGTTCTCAGACAGCCGCCAACAAGGCGGTCGAGCTGGCGCGAGCAGTCAAGGGTGTAACCTCGGTCAAAAACGACATGCGCATCAAATAATTGACACGCCAATCCCGACGATTAGCGAAGAAGGATTGGCGTTAACAAACGCGCTGTCGGATAGACGGCGTCCATCTCACGATGCGTAATGCATCGTGAGATTTTTTATTTTGCGAAGGTTCAGTTTGACCTGCGGTCTGCTGCGCTTTGACATTGCGCCAGGGCAGGTCCGTGGATTCAGGAATACTTTCAGGAATATTGCGTGATGGCTTTAGCAACGCACGAGGAGCATCCCTTCGCCCCGCAGGCAGGGTCCTTCGTACAGCGATCATGTCAGCGCTTAAGCGAGGCGAGATAGGCCGCAATGGCAATCATGTCCTCGTGGTTCAGATTGGCCACATTTTGTTTCATCGGCTGTATTCCCGCACCATCCCGTACACCCGTTTTAATTTCGTGTAACTGGCGAAAAATATAGGTTGGCGAGCGGCCGGCGATTGATGGAATTTCACCCATGCCACGTAAATCCTGACCGTGACACTGGGCACACGCGGGTGCCTTTGCAGCATTCTGGCCAGAAACCAGTATTTCACCGCGCTTGAGGCTCGATGGCGGCACGTAAGCGGTGAAGGTGGCATAGCCATCTCGATGCTCAAAGTCTTCCAGATTATCCGGCAGTTCAATGATTCGCTGACCAATCGGCTCAAGTTCATTCGAGCGTGATTTGGCAAGAATCCAGGCGGTCACATAGGTCTTTGGCACTGTCTCGGACTCGACGACCGTTATGTTGGCCCTTGGCTTGAGGCTGGAAAAATAGCTTGCAGCTTCCCTTGCGTCTTCGTCTGATATGGCCTTGGCCCCTGCAATCATCAGAGTCTGAGGCACGCGCTTTGATACCGCGGTCGATCGGGCGCCGCTTTTGAAGTCGGCCATTTGCTGCATGATATAAGCAAAGGGCAGGCCGGCAATGCTCGCATTTTCGGGGCCACCCGTGCCCTCTGCGCGATGACAGAAAGCGCAAGCCGACACGTCCGGCTTCCGGCCTTTGGCGACTACTGATGGCATTGGCTGATGCTCGGCGGGATGCCAGTCTGGCGCAAGAAATCGATCCCGCAACTGGGGTAACAAGTATTCGACGGTGCTGCCTGGCACATGACGCATCACGCCATCATCAGGTGCCAATTTGAATTCGGGAGGATTGACTGGATAAGCCCATTCCGGCGAGCCTTCAGCTACACATGCCTGAGGAAGATAGTTCAATCCAGCCAGCGCTAAAATCAACAAACCTTGAAGTGCCTTGCTCATGATGCTCCCCGGCAGAACAACAATAACAACCCCACCAGCTGTCAATAGAACCCAACTTCCCTGTACATCAGCGCTCGGAGAACATGGAAGGGCATCTCAAGGCAATGACTTCGGTATCGGCTGCGCGTGACATGACGTCATTGACCAACGCTTCCCTTGGTTTTCGAGTGCGATACAAACAACTGAAAATGCCTGCAGAAGCCTTGTTTAAGACAAAGACGCGTTCAAGGAGTTCAGAGGCGACTACGGTGAGAAGACAACCCGCCTGTCGAGTGCACTAGTCGGCGCACAGTCCGGGAATGATTGCCGTGCGCCACAGCAATCCAGGCCAATTGCCCATGAATACGGTTGAGATAATACCCACTCGTCCGTGCGCAATTGTTAATTGCCATTCGAGAGATTGGAATCGAAGCGTCTCGCGCTATCCTTTAGGCGCGTCCGTAGTGCATGGCCCATCCTTGTGAGTGGCAACCTGCGGGCGGACAAAGAGGTGTTCAGACAATCACGTTGATTGAAGTAACTTTTCACAGGAAGAAATGACTTATGAAAAAGCATATTGGTTTGCTGGCCGCATCGATTTTGGCGTACTCCACGTTATCCATTGCGGTGGAGCCTCAGATTCCGGGCACTGGCGAGAAGCAGGCCTCCCAAGAGGAAGCAACCAAACCCGGGACAGGGACATCTGGCCCCAAGGCTAAAAAAGCAATCGTTCCAGAAACTCAAAAAGACAGGGAAAACAAGAAAAAATGCCGCGGTATGGGCGGAAGCTGGCAGTTAGGTCATTGCAACGTTGGCTAATCTGAACAGTTCAGACGTGAGCTGAGCGCAGGCCCCACCCTTGGGTGGGGCTTTTTTTCGACGCAGGCGCGAATTTCCTCTGCTTCATCGACCTGTGCAGCACCGTATAACCCCGCGTCAATTTCATCTGATTTCCCCACTCACTCTCAAGGCCGATCAGCAACCATACGTGCGGATTCATCGATGCCCATCGCTTCCGCAAACAGGGCAGTTTGCGCGCAGCCCAACATGCGGGTTTTGGCCGCAGTCCTGAGTCCGCGCATGAAGCCACGGCTACTCCTTCGCTATGTGCGCCAAGAGGCAGATGCGCGACGGCTTGGATCATAAACTCACTTCGTCCTGGCCCCATCGCAGTCATTGTTACCGTAAATCCGTGTGGCAGTGCTGGGAGCAGACCTGGCATCAAACACGAAGTTTATGAGGAGGTAATTCCATGAAAACCTTGCAGAGAGTGTCGCTGAATGCCGCTGTCGTGGCTGCCGTAGTCGGTCTGGGCGGCTGTGCGGGGATGTCGGCGCAGGGACAGAATACTGCCGTCGGCGCCGGTGTCGGCGCCATTGGTGGTGCCGTGCTGACCGGCGGCAGTACCGCCGGAACCCTTGGTGGCGCTGTCGTTGGCGGCGTTATCGGTCACGAAGTCAACAAGTAACGGCTGGCAATCAAAGGTGATGCGCCCGGCCAAGTCAGTCGGGCCGTCCTTTGCTCGCTGGCATCAGGAGAAACAAATGATGAAATCAGGAAAAACAATCGCGGCAGCCATCATGATGGCTGCGTTGCTGGTCCCGTTAAGCGGCTGCCAGAAGAAAGAAGGGCCGGTTGAACAGGCGGGCAAGAAGGTCGATCAGGCTACAGAAAAAGTGGGGCAGGAGATCGAAAAAGCCGGCAGCAAGATTCAGGATGCTGTACAGAGCGACAAGAAATAAACACGGCAACGAACCAAGGAGATTCAGCGTCAATTTAAAATTATTCCTGTTAGCCGTTTTTTTGGTTGGTACAACAGCAACGGCACGTGCCGCCGACGTCGGTGTATCCGTTTCAGTTGGTCAGCCCGGTTTCTATGGTCGCCTCGATATCGGCGATTTTCCTCGACCGCAGATCTTGTATTCACAGCCACGCATGATCCGGCGTGGCCCATCCGGGCGTCCTCCGGTCTACATGCATGTTCCTCCGGGGCATGCCAGGAACTGGCGTCGGCACTGTGCCGCCTACAATGCCTGCGATGAACGGGTCTATTTTGTCCGCGATAGCTGGTACAACAATGAATACGTTCCGCGTCATCAGCAGCGCCATCGTTCTGGTCAGGCCGAACGTCACCATGGATGGCGGAATGACCATCGCGGCAACAATCATGACCAACATCGGTGAGGTAGATCATGACTAGATTCGCCCAGATTTTCCCACGCCGGTTTGGATGGATTGCGGTGATGTTTGCCTTGCAATGCTCGCCAGTGATCGCAGTTGAGATCGACGACGCCGCAAGAAGCAATGTGACCAGTAGCCCTCAAAAAGTCGTTTCCTGGATCAGTGGTGGTGTTGGCGACGAAGCCATGGCTGAAATGCACAAAGTTTCCACAGCCTACAATGTTCAGCTGCTACTGACCGGCGCCAGTGGGAATTATCTGGCTGGCGTTCCATTTTCGGTCAGTCACAAGGGAAAGGTCACAGCCTCCGGGGTGACAGAAGGACCATTGCTGTATATTAAACTGCCTGCAGGCAGCTATCAGATTGCCGTTGAAATCGACGGTGCATGGCAAACGAAGCGCATTCAAACATCAACCTCAGGGCAAGCAACAAAACTGCGCTTTGTTGCCAAGGGAAAGTCAGGTTAGCGACTTGCCGAATTTGGCATTTGGCTTGAAACTGGTGGCCTCGAGGATATCAAGAACTTATCGCATGGAACAAACCCTCCCAGAGAACCATCCTGATTTAATTAGGATTGTTCGGGCCGCACATCACGACGTTGCGTCCAAACCGGCATCCAACCCACACAATTCCTTGGCGAACGCACTAACTTCGGCTTTGGGCAATGCGCCGGGGAGCGGAGAGGATCTCGAAAATATCGAATTCTTGATCCATGTCCTGTCCGTCAATCGCGCTGCCGGTGAGATTGACGATGATGCATTCGAGCGATTGCTCCAACGTATCAAGACCAAAGAGGGAAGGGCTGTACTCACGAGCCAATTCACAGAGGAGCTCGAGGTTGAGCACGGATACGAAGACGAGGAGTCGGATTAGTGTCAAACGAGACAGGGCAGGCTGACGTATGCAATCGAAAGCCAGCCCAACGCTGGAAGCGTTTATCACCGCTCTAGCCGAGCGTAGCACCCCGCGAGAAATGTGCTGGCTTTGGATTGCCGATCCATTCCTGCCGGATAGCCGCCCCGGATTCGAGACCCTAGTTTTCCCCGGCCAATCTGTCGCTGTTCAACACGTTGCCCAGTTCTGACATCTTGCCCATGCCAGCAACACAACGCCGTAGCGGAGCGCTGAATAGCGGACCGCACAGGCAATGATGGCAATCATGCTGATTCCGGCTGCAACGCGAATCAGCCCGAACAGGGCAAACATCTCTACCAGCGCGCCATAGGCACCAGCGTCCGCCTGCGAACCGGCCACATCACATCCCAGGAGTGCCTTGGGTCATCCGCTTGGTGTTGGCATCGTTTCCACGGTCAACCGGAAATTTCGGCCAAAATTAAAATCGGGTTTGGGCAG
>DAOLIO010000153.1:0-7446 GCA_035328505.1 Azonexus sp. | reverse complement strand
AATGCATGGACGGGCGCCTTGGGGCGATTTTCCGAGAGACTGGGTTTGCTGGCCCGCAATGATGGGGTTGGCGCGGCCAGGCGTGCTTGACCGCGGTCGGGAGCGCCGGGCAATTTGAACCGACTCAAGGTGTCAGCCTGTATCCGCGCCTGCTCTTCCAGCGACTCGGCTGCCGCGGCTGCCTGTTCGACCAGGGCTGCGTTTTGCTGGGTGACTTCGTCCATCTGACCGATGGCAATCGTCACCTGATCAATGCCGGCACTCTGCTCCTTGCTGGCGTCGGCGATGTCCGTGATCAGCTTGGTCAGCTTTTCGAAGGATTGCACCATGCCGCCCATGATTTCGCCGGTATCGCGGACCAGGGAGACGCCGCCGTCAACTTTATCGACGGATTCGGAAATCAGCTGACGTATTTCCTTGGCAGCAACGCTGCTACGCTGGGCCAGATTGCGGACTTCGGTGGCGACGACTGCAAAACCGCGACCCTGTTCGCCCGCCCTGGCCGCCTCAACCGCCGCATTTAGCGCCAGAATATTGGTCTGGAAGGCGATGCTGTCGATGACGCCAATGATGTCGGCGATCTTGCGCGAACTGCTCTGGATGTCACCCATGGTCTCCACAACCTGATTGACCATGGCCCCGGAGCGGGTGGCAAATTCATTGGAGCTTGCCGCCAGCAGATTGGCCTGAGCGGCATTATCAGCGTTCTGGCGAACGGTTGCGTTCAGTTGTTCCATCGAGCTGGAGGTTTCTTCCAGGCTGCTGGCCTGCTCCTCGGTGCGGCGCGACAGATCCGAATTGCCGACTGAAATTTCCTGGGCCGCCAGATTGATTGAATCCCCAGCGGACTTGATTTGCTCGATGATCGTTTTCAGGCTATTAACCGTGGTGTTGGTGTCGGTCTTGAGATCGCCGAAGACACCACCGAAATCGGATGTGATTTCCTTCGTCAAGTCTCCCGCAGCGATGGCGGACAGCACACTGGAAAGTTCGCCCAATGCCGACTGCCCGTTGCTCAGCAGCTGATTGATCAACAGCTCCATTTGCGCAAAGAACTGCTCCTTGCTGTTCAGATCGAGGCGTACCGAGAAATCGCCCTCGGCGGCCTGCTGGATGACCGTTGTCAGCAGTTTTTCGGCGTTGAGCTGGTCGGTGATGTCCAGCCACTCGCCCACCGAGCCGAGACGTTCGCCGCTGTCATTGATGACGGGCGTCGTGGTCACCCGATAGATTCGACTGCCCAGCTGCATCTGCGTCTGCACGCTGGAGGAGAGTTGGCGCAGGCGTTCCACCGCCGCCTTCGGGTCCGGATAGAGCATGCTGACGTTGTAGCCGATAATCGCCTCCGGATTGAAGGCCGGGTCCATCTTGCGGAAGGCGGCAGCGTCGGTCTGGAACGTTTTCTGAAGGGCATGATTGACGTAGAGAATCACCCCGTCATTACTGGCAATGCGGACATTGGTGGAAACATTGTCCAGGCCGATCTTGATTCGTGTCATTTCGTCGGCCTGACGTTTGGTTTCGGTGACTTCAAATCCCATGCGGTTTTGCATGCTTTCCAGGCCTTGCAGGACGCGACCCAGTTCATCGTTGGCCGAGATTTCGATGCTGGAGTTGTAATGTCCGCTCGAAAGCGCGCGCAAGCTGGCAAGCGCCGCAGACAAGCGGCCAGTGAGGACCGTTCGGGAAATCCAGGCCATGGCCAGCGCGAGGATGATGACCACCAGCAGGCTGGTCATCATCAGGCTGATATAGAGCCGCCGGGAGACCTGGTCAAACTCTTCGAGATAGGTGCCGCCACCAATCAGCATGTTCCATTTGGGAAGATTCTGGAACGCCACCACCTTGTCGCGCGGGGCGGTTTCACCCAGCTCGCTGTTTTGCCATGGGTAGTGAATGATCCCTTCACCCCGTTCCAGCATCTCGCGAATGAACGCATGGCCGCCGGCATCCTTGGCATCCAGAATGTTGCTGCCCTCCTTGGCGGGGTGCATGATCAGATCGCCCTGATGCTTCCCTGGCTGGGTGTCCAGCACGTAGACATACCCGGTTTGCCCGAGTTTGACCGCCTTGACGCGCTCACGCAGGGTGCTCATTTCGTCGGAAATGAAATAGCCAATGCCAAAAGCACCGATGACTTTTCCGGTTTCATCCTTGATCGGCTTGAGGGCGGAGACTCTATCCTTGCCCTGGCTGGACGTCCGGCCAATGTAGGGGTTGCCGGCGAGGAGTTTCGCGGTGGCCGGACTTTCCTTGTCGAGTACCGTGTTGACGACCCGCTCTCCCTTGTCATTTTTCTGTGAGGTGGCAATGCGGACAAATTCGTCGCCGCGACGGGCCAGAAGCGTTGCCGTCGGGCCGTGCGCAACCTTGGCAAAGGCATCCTCTTCATCGCTCTGTCCATTGACTGCGATCTTGTTGTGGCGCAGAACCGGAGCGGCGTCCTTGCTCTCATCGAGCGTAAATGTTCCTGGGTAGCGTGCGGCATAAATATCCAGCAGGCGACTCGATTCGCGCTCGACGGCATCGAAGGTGGACGCAATCATGGCTTGCACCAGTTGTACCTGTTGCTTCAGTTCCTCTTCGCCCGAGGTGTTGAGCGTTTGGGTAATCTGGTGGCCGATGAAGGTGACTGTTGCAGTCATGACCACCACCAGCAGCGCTATGCTCGGTAGCAGAAAGCGCAACGAAATCGGGAGGTCGGCCAGGCGCCGGCGGGCACGCGCCCAAAGGCCGGTGCTGACGATACGCCCCTGAACGATGGCTTGACCGGATGCCTTTTTATCGCGGAAAGCCTGGTATCCCTTGGCAGCCGCATCAATGGCCGCTGGCGAGGCCTTGCGCCGAACGGACAGGTAACCCGTGACCTGGCCGTTTTCCCAGACTGGAGATGCGTGGGCTTCAACCCAGTAATAATCGCCATTCTTGCAACGGTTCTTGACCAGACCAACCCAGGGGCGCCCATCCTTCAGGTTTCGCCAGAAGTCCGCGAATGCCTCTTCGGGCATATCTGGATGTCGAACGATATTGTGAGGTTGGCCAAGCAGCTCGTTTTCAGTGAAGCCGCTAATGTCGATGAAATCCTTGTTGATGTAGGTGATTTGGCCCTTCAGATCGGTTTTTGAAACGATCCGGTGATGCTCTGAAATCTGTACTTCTCGGCTGGTAACGGGGAGATTTGTACGCATTTTTGGCTTTTTCTAATGGTAGTAAGCGAGGAAATGGGCAGATGTGCTGACCACGAATGCACCCTGATTCAATGGGGGCGACCAATGCCGAATACCTCCCAGTGAATTCGAGGTGACAATTTACTTAAGTATTAAAAATAAAACAAATGAAATCATTGATGTTCAGTCGTGGAATTTTATTCACGCTACGCTGAACGGCACCGTCTGTGGATGGTGTGAAAAGCTAATTCAATCAACGGTTGTCAAGTTGCTTAGTGCCCATTCAACATGTTCTCGTACCAGTGCGGATGGATGACTTATTCTCATTTTTAGTGCTTTTTTGGCGTCGACCGTGGGAGGTCCGTTGCCCAGCGCCACCGCAATATTGCGCAGCCAGCGCTCATGTCCGATCCGGCGGATTGGATTTCCCGCCAGTCGAACGTCAAATTGCTGTTCGGTCCAGGCAAACAGGTCAATCAGCGTCGCCGTATCCAATCCGTGGCGTGACGAAAAATCCGGGTCCCCGATTTGCGCAAAGCGATTCCACGGGCAGCACATCTGGCAGTCGTCGCAGCCGTAGATGCGGTTGCCGATCAGGGCGCGAAATGCTTCCGGGATGGCACCAGCGAGTTCGATGGTCAGATAACTGATGCAGCGTCGGGCATCGACCTTGTACGGCGCGATGATGGCTTGTGTCGGGCAGACGTCGATGCAGGCGGTACAAGTGCCACAGTGTTCCTCGATGGGTTCGTCTGCTGGCAGTGGAAGGTCGGTGTAAATCTCACCCAGAAAACGCCATGAACCCTGCTTTGAAAGGAGCAACGTGTGCTTGCCGCGCCAGCCGAGACCCGCCTGGCGGGCGAACTCAACCTCCATCACCGGTGCCGAATCGGAAAACACGCGGTAGCCAAAGGGTCCGGTCAGGTCGGTGATGGCATCGGCCAGCTTTTGCAGTCGAGACCGAATCAGTTTGTGATAATCGCGGCCTTGCGCGTAACGGGAAATGGCTGCCTGATGCGCTTGATCTGCCGATCTTCGATGGGGCAGGTAGTCGATTGCAACGCTGATGACAGTCAGCGTTCCCGGATGCAGCTGCTGCGGGTCAGCGCGCAATTCGGCATGGCGGGCCATATAATCCATTTCACCGTGGCAGCCTGCCGCCAGCCATTCCCGCAGTTTTTCAACCGCGGGGCCGGGTTCGGCCCGCGCCACGCCGACGGCAGCAAAGCCGAGTTGTTTTCCGGCCTCGCGGATTTTTTCCTTGAGTGCCGCGTAATCCACCGTGGAGTCCTGATCGTGCATAGCCCCGATGTTACCGCCGTTTTTGAATTGCCCGACGAGGCTGCAACCCAGCGACTCGGCGAAATTCTGGCGCCGCAATTACAGCCTGGACTGGTGATTTACCTCGAAGGAGATCTCGGGGCGGGCAAAACCACGCTGTCGCGGGCCATGATCCGGGCGCTCGGTCATTCCGGCCCGGTGAAAAGTCCAACCTATTCATTGGTTGAAGTTTACGTAATTTCGAGCTTATACTTATATCACTTTGATTTTTATCGTTTCGAGTCACCTGAGGAGTTTCTCGATGCGGGCTTTGATGAATACTTTAATGGTGCTGCAATCTGCCTGGTCGAATGGCCGGAGCGGGCTGCTGGCTGCGTTCCGCCGCCAGACTTGCGGTTGCGTATTCATCATGCAGGTGTCGGGCGTCTCCTCGAAGCCGTGGCAGATTCACCGAAAGGGCAGGCATGTCTAAACACGCTCATCCCAGCCATGGCCGCCGCCAGCTCCTCCGTTATGCCGGCGCCTCGCTGATACTTTCCATTACGCCGCTGGCGGACGCAGCCGCCAGACTGCCGTCCATCCTCGCAGTCCGTATTTGGCCGTCAGCCGATTACACCCGCGTCACGCTTGAATCGGACGCCCCGCTCAAATTTACGCATTTCACCGTTGAGAATCCCGATCGCCTGGTGGTCGATATCGAAGGCGTTGAATTCAATAGTGTTCTTGACAGCCTGGCCCGCAAGCTGACAACCGACGATCCGAATATCAAACTGTTGCGCGCCGGCCGTTTCAAGCCGGGTATCGTCCGCTTGGTGATGGAACTCAAAGGCAAAGTTAACCCGCAGGTTTTTACGCTGGAGCCGGCCGGAGAATACGGTAGCCGGCTGGTACTTGATGTCTACCCGGTCAATCCGCCTGACCCGATGATGGCATTGCTCGAAGGGCGCAAAGATGCTGTCGAGCCGCCCAGGAGCGAGCAGGATTTCCAGATTTCTGAACGGCGGTCGGATGACCTAGCCTCCGTCAAGCCGGAGAAAGCGCCAATCGAGGCGCCGGAAGTTCACACCAGCAAAAAATCAGGCAAGCCGATTGTCGACCGCATGGTGACGATCACCCTGGACCCTGGTCACGGTGGCGAAGATCCTGGAGCCATCGGCAAGGCCGGCAGTTACGAAAAAAACGTCACGCTTGAAGTTGCGCGTCGTCTGAAAGCGCGGATCGATGCCGAACCCAACATGCGTGCTGTGCTGACCCGCGATTCGGATTTCTTTGTGCCCTTGCAGATGCGCGTCCAGAAAGCCCGGCGCGTCCAGTCCGATCTTTTCTTGTCGATACACGCCGATGGCTGGATTCGGCCGGATGCACACGGTTCTTCAGTCTTTGTGCTTTCCGAAAAGGGGGCGTCCAGCACCCAGGCACGCTTGCTCGCTCAGCGTGAGAACCGCGCGGACCTGATTGGTGGCGTCAATCTTGGTGCCAAGGATCTATTCCTTGCCCGTACGCTGCTCGATCTGTCGCAGACGGCAACCATCAACGATAGCCTGAAGCTGGGTAAATACCTGCTCGGCGAAATCGGCGCAATCAATTCCCTGCACAAGGCCAGTGTTGAACAGGCCGGCTTTGCGGTGCTCAAGGCGCCGGATATCCCCTCTGCGCTGATTGAGACAGCTTTTATATCGAATCCGGAGGAGGAGGCTCGCTTGAATGACGACGCCTATCAGGAAAAGCTGGCAGGAGCGATCGTACGCGGCGTCAAGCAATATTTCATCAGGCATCCGCCTGGGCCCAAAGCAAGGCTTGCTGCGCTGGGCTAAAACAATTCAATTTCGCCCTTGGCGATTTCCTTGATCGCCACTTCGCCGGCGGCGACCAGCGTTTCATAGCAATCAACCCGATTCCGCCCGTGGCGTTTTGCGTAGTAAAGCGCTTCGTCGGCCCGGTCGATGACATCGGTCGGTGTGTCGTTGGGCAGTAGCGCACTGAATCCGATACTGACCGTGACATGGCCTACCCGGCTGAACGCCTGGCGTTCAACGTTTTTTCGAAAGCGTTCCAGCGTGGCAAAGGCGAATTGGTCTTCGGTTGGCTGCAACAGTGCAATGAATTCCTCGCCACCAAAGCGAAACAGTTGGTCATCGAAGCGAAAGGATTGGCGCATTTCCTGCGCCAGCATGATCAGGACTTCGTCGCCGATCAGGTGCCCGTAGTTGTCGTTGACCTGCTTGAAGTGGTCAATGTCGCAGACGGCCAGCCAGTGACATGCGCTATCCCCGGTAGAGCCGCGACGCCTGCTTTGGGCTCCGCTACCCAGCATTTCGTCACTGGCTGCCTTGCCGAGCAACTCGAAAAGATGTTTGTCGAAGGTCTTTCGGCTGGCCAGCCCAGTCAGGGTGTCCGCTTCACCATAATCAAGCAGCGAAATATGGTTCCCAAAATATTCGATAAGCCCCATCAGGGTGACGCGCTGATCGGCTGAGAATTCGTCGGAAAGCGTGAGGTCGATCAAGTAGATCGGTTCGTTCAGTCGCATGACCGGGAAAACAATCCGATGCGAACCGTCCTCCTGAAAGTCGATGACGGCTGAGCCTTCCTTGCGGCAACGATTGAGCAAGGGGTCGCGTTCAATCGGATGGCAGTATCGGTGGTCGGGCAGGTAGGCGTTGCGGAGAAACTGGCCGTTCTGTCCGGCCCCTGCGCAGGCGAATACCACGGCTTTCTTGTTGCCCGCATAACAGCGATAGATGGTCAGCTGTTGCGGATGAAAAAGGTCAAGCAATGTGTCGACCATGGCCGAATTGATTTCAGTGCGGTCGCGGCGCGCCGAAATCTGGACAACATGGCTAATCAGTTCAAGCATTGAAGGAGCGACCTGTGATGGCGTTAAACCATCAGATTATAGCAATATGGCGATGCTGAATTTCGCACTTTGTGCTGCCGTCAGAGCAGGAATGCCTATCTTCACGTATCCGCTACGTGCCTTAGGTCGTTATAATTCAAC
>DAOLIO010000152.1:0-7460 GCA_035328505.1 Azonexus sp. | reverse complement strand
GGACAAGGTTCGTGCCTTGTCCCCGGATGGTGCCGAAGTCCTGCTCCGGCAAGTGCTGGCCGCCTATTTGAAAGCGGCCGAGCGTGAGTGGGGGCGTTTTGAACAGGGCCTGGCCGAAGGGGATGCCAAGCTGATTGCCAGTGCAGCCCACGCCTTGAAATCAAGCAGCTTCAATGTGGGCGCCAATGGACTGGCCCGCCGTTGTGGCGAAATCGAGCAGTTTGGAAGGGATGGAGAAATGCGCAAGTTGCTGAACTGTGTCGATGCACTGCGGGCTGAATGGGGGCGGGTCGACGCCGCCATTCGAGCGCAGTTATGGGAGATTCGCCCATGAGTCCGACGCCTTGGCGTGTGTTGGTGGCGGATGATGATCCGACCGCCGGATTGCTGGTTCGCGCAGCGTTGGCCGGCGATGATTTCGTGCCGACGCTGGTCAATAACGGCCACGATGCGCTGACCGCATTTCAGGACGCGCCTTTCGACATGGCGTTGCTCGATGTCGAGATGCCGGGCATGGATGGTTTTGAAGTCTGTGCCGCGATTCGCCGCAGTCATGGCGAGGCGTTTCCGGTGGTTCTGGTGACAGGCCACGGCGACGCCGCGTTTTTTGAGCGTGCCCATCAACTGTCTGCCGATTACATTGCCAAGCCGGTCGACTGGCAATCCTTGCCGGGACTGTTGCGTTCCCTGCTCGGCGCAGGGCGGGGCTAACGCCCGGCCGTCTCCCCGGTTGCCCGGTCATGCGGGGCTTGTGGCAGAATCAGACCAAGTGGATTCAATGCCACGTCCAGGTATGAACAACAGGGGGGAGTATGCGACGGCAGGAATTCTGGCGAGCTTGGCTGGGCGTTTTTGTTTTTGCCCTTTTTTCGGCGTCGACCGCGGCATTCGCTCAGGAGATCCGTCCCCCGGTCAAGGGGCAGACGCTGTACCTGCCCATTTACTCCCACATGCTGTACGGCAATCTGGGCAAGAGTGGCAAGGCGTCTTCGGTCCTGTTGTCGACGCTGGTCAGTGTCCGCAACACGGATTCCCGTCGTCCGATTCGTGTCCTGTCGGCCAAGTATTTCGATACCAATGGGCGTTTGCTCGCTGAGCGTATTACGGCGCCAACCTTCGTGCCGCCGCTCGGGACGATCGAATTTTTCGTCGAGTTGAATGATGCGTCCGGCGGTTCCGGGGCCAACTTCATTATTCGCTGGGAGGCCGAGCAGCCGGTGAACCCACCCCTGGTCGAGTCGCTGCACGCCAATATGGATGGCGGCAAGGCCGTGATCTTCATGACCCAATCGGTGCCGCTCGCAGAGTGAGAACGGGGACGAGCGTGGCTTCGATCAATACAACACAGGCGGGCTACATCTTCCGCCTGGTCTATGTCGCGGTGGGCATGTTGTGCGCGGTGCATCTGTTCGGCACGGTCGGCTACATGATCCTGACGGATCACCAGTATTCGTGGTTTGATTGTTTTTACATGACCTTCATCACCGTCGCGACCATCGGCTTCGGTGAAATCATCGACATGTCGAGCAACCAGTCAGCGCGGATACTGACGGTGGTGATCGGCATCCTGGGCGCCGGCAATCTGTCGCTGCTCTTTTCGGTCGTGACGGTGGCACTGCTCGAAACCGACCTCAATGGAACCCTGCGGAGAAAACGCATGGAAAAAGCAATCAGGAAACTCAAAGGCCATTACATCCTCTGCGGCTTTGGCCGCGTCGGGCGCAACATCGCGCACGAACTTGAGGCAACCAACCGACATTTCGTCGGTATCGATGAAGATTTGCATCGGCTCGAAGAGTACAAGGAGAAAAGCCTCGGCTTTCTCTATCTGAACGGTGATGCCAGCGACGACGATGTCCTGTTGGCCGCCGATCTGGCGGATGCAAAAGGCTTGTTCGCCGTGACCGGTGACGATTCACGCAACCTGATGATCGTCATCACGGCCAAGCAGTTGAAGCCGGATCTGCGTGTTGTGGCCCGCTGTACCGAAACACGCAATATCGAAAAAATGCGCAAGGCGGGGGCGGATGCGATCGTCTCACCGGACTTTACCGGCGGCATGCGCATTGCGTCAGCCATGATCCGTCCGCACGTGGTGTCCTTCCTCGACGAAATGCTGAAATCCGAGAAGAACCTGCGTGTCGAGGAGGTGCCGGTGCCGGCCGGGTTTATTCCCAAGCCGGTGGGCGCGCTGAAATTGCGCAGCGCCAACTACGTTTTTCTGGCGGTGCGCGAGCGCAACGGTAGCTGGCAGTTCAATCCGGGCAATGATTTCCTGCTGAAGCCCGGATTTACCTTGATCGCCATGGCCAGCCCGGTTGGCCGCACGGAAATCGAGACTTTGCTGATCGAGATGGCGGCCTGATCGGGCGTAGTCCATCCCGATTTGTTGTATAAAAATCCAATAAAATCAATGGCCAGTCTTTAAGAAACTTGTGCTGGAACTATAAATTAGCGTATTCTTATATTCATGAACGCAAATCTTCTACGTCCTTTCGTTTTCAGCCTTGTTTTCGGGTTGACCGCAGCAATGGCTGCCGAGCCTTTGCCGGTTGTCACCGTCAAGCCGCACATGGTCGACCTGGCCTTCCCCGCGGAGTCGCTGGTTGAAGCCGTGCAGCAGACGACGGTGGGCGCCCAGATTCCCGGCCGCGTGCTTGAGGTCAAGGCCGATGCGGGTCAGTCGGTTAAAAAAGGTGACGTGCTGATGCGCATCGATGCCCGCGAGGCCGCTGAAGCAGCCCGCGCCGCCGAGGCGCAGTACGCCAATGCCAAGGTCACTTTCGATCGCACCCGAAGCCTGGTGGCGCAGAAATTCATGAGCCCGGCAGCGCTCGACAAGGCGAGAGCGGATCTCGATTCGGCGGCGGCTAACCGTTCGGCGGCCGGTGCCAGCCAGAGCCACGCCACCATCGTGTCACCGATGACCGGCATTGTCGCCCGCCGCCACGCTGAAATGGGTGACATGGCGACGCCGGGCAAGCCGCTTTTCACGATTTACCAGCCGGGTACCTTGCGCGTGACAGCCAGCATTCCGCAATATCGGCTGAAGGCAATGCGCGGTGTCGGCAATGCCCGGGTTGAATTTCCCGAGCTCGGCAAATGGGTCGATGCCGTCAAGGTTCAGGTACTGCCGACGGCCGATGCGGCGACGCACGTTTCCCAGGTCCGCGTCACCTTGCCCGATGTCCCGGAAGCGACGCCGGGCATGTTCGCCCGCGTTCATTTCATTACCGGACAGGCCGAAAAACTGACCGTACCGGCCGCTGCCGTGCTGCGTCGCGGAGAGGTCGCTGCCGTTTATGTGCAGACGCCTGACAATCGCCTGTCGCTGCGCCAATTGCGCCTTGGCGACGCTGTTGGACAAGGTGAAATCGAGGTGCTGGCCGGCTTGTCGGCGGGCGATCGGGTTGTGACTGACCCCGTAAGGGCGGGTATCGCGCAAAAGGATGCCGCGACAAAGTCGTCGCAGGACGCAAAATAATTTTTGCGACAATACCGGTGATAGCCGGAACGCCTGACTTGAGAAAGCCCCACCCGGGCACCGTAGCAGGAGGAGATGGAAATGGCACACATAGTAATTGTTGGGGCCGGCTTGGGCGGCATGCCAATGGCTTACGAAATGCGGGAGGCGGCGCGATCCGGCGACCGAATTACCGTAATTGCCAATACCGCGAAGTTTCACTTTGTTCCCTCCAATCCGTGGGTGGCAGTGAATTGGCAACAGCGCAAAGAGATTGAACTGGACATTGCGCCGTTGCTCGCCAAGCACAAAATCGATTTCATTCCGGTCGGCCTCAAGCGCTTGCACCCTGAGCAAAAGCAGCTGGAACTTGATGATGGCCGGCGCATTGATTATGACTATCTGGTGCTGGCTACCGGCCCCAAGCTTGCCTTTGAGGAAGTTGAAGGGCTCGGTCCGCAAGGCCATACGCAATCGATCTGTCACGTTGATCATGCCACCGTTGCCAGCGAGGCATGGGATAAATTCGTGGCGGATCCAGGCCCCATCGTTGTTGGTGCTGTACAGGGTGCATCCTGCTTCGGGCCGGCCTACGAATTTGCAATGATCATGGAAACGGATTTGCGCCGGCGAAAGATTCGCGATCAGGTGCCGATGACGTTCGTGACGTCAGAACCGTATATCGGTCACCTTGGTCTCGGCGGTGTCGGCGACTCGAAAGGTCTGATGGAGTCCATCTTCCGCGACAAGACCGTCAAGTGGATTTGTAATGCCAAGGTTGACCGTGTCGAAGCCGGCAGGATGTTCGTGACGGAGCACGACGAAGATGGCAAGCCCAAACGGCAGCACGAACTGCCCTTCAAGTATTCGATGATGCTGCCGGCATTCAAGGGTATTGATGCGGTGATTGATATCGAAGGGCTGACCAATCCCCGGGGTTTTGTCCTGATTGACCCCTATCAGCGCAATGTGAAGTATCCCGAAATTTATGCTGTCGGTGTTTGTGTCGCCATTCCCCCGGTCGAAGCAACGCCGGTGCCGACCGGTACGCCAAAGACCGGCTACATGATTGAGTCGATGGTGACCGCCACTGCCAAAAACATTCGCGCCGTGCTAGACGGCAAGGTACCTACCGAGAAGGCCACGTGGAATGCCATCTGTTTGGCGGATTTCGGGGATAACGGTGCGGCCTTCGTTGCGCTGCCGCAGATTCCGCCACGCAACGTCAATTGGTTTGCGCAGGGCAAATGGGTGCATCTGGCCAAGGTAGGGTTTGAGAAATATTTCATGCATAAAATGAAAAAAGGCACGACCGAAACGGTCTTTGAAAAAATGGTCATGGATGCACTTGGCATCATGAAACTGAAAGGCAAATAAGGATTTATGAGTCGCTCCGATCTCGGTATTTCCGGTCGTATCGCCGCCGCCTTCCTCGAATCGCGGATGACGCCGCTGCTGGCTTTGGTGGCCTTCCTGCTCGGTATTTTCGCGACACTGGTCACCCCGCGCGAGGAGGAGCCGCAGATTGATGTGACGATGGCCGACGTGATGATCGCCTTCCCTGGCGCATCGGCCAAGGATGTTGAAAATCTGGTGGCGCGTCCCGGCGAACAGGTGCTGTCGCGCATGCATGGTGTGGAGCACGTCTATTCGGCCTCGCGTCCGGGTATGGCGGTGATCACCGTGCAGTTTGACGTCGGCATCAAATACAACGACGCCGTGCTGCGCCTGTACGACACGGTGAATTCGAACCGGGACTGGCTGTCGCCGAATTTGGGCGTCATGGAGCCGGTGATCAAGCCACGCGGCATTGATGATGTGCCGATCGTCGGGCTGACCTTCTGGACCAAGGATCCCGGCCGTTCTGCTTTCGATCTGCAGCAAGTGTCGCGTGCCGTCGAAATTGAACTGAAGCGCATCAAGGGAACGCGCGATGTGTCGACCATCGGCGGACCCGACCACGCGATTCGCGTGCTGATGGATGCCGAGCGGATGAATGCCTTCGGCGTGACGCCGCAGGACATCGCCGGTGCGCTCAAGGTATCCAACGCCCTGCAATCATCCGGCAACCTGACTGCCGGCAACCAGGAAGTGCTGGTGCAGACCGGCACCTATCTTGAATCGGCGGCGGATGTGAAGCAACTGGTCGTTGCGGTGCATGGTGATGCCAGTGAACGCAAGCCAGTCTACATGAGCGATGTGGCAACGGTCGAGGATGGTCCGGATCAGCCGAAACGCTATGCCTGGTTTGGCGACCAGAATGGCGAGTTTCCCGCGGTCACGATGCAGATATCGAAGCAGCCGGGCGTCAATGCGGCCGATGTGGCGAATGCTGCGGTCAACCGGATAAATGCCCTGAAAAACGAAGTGATTCCTGAAGGGATTGAAGTCACCGTCACGCGCAACTATGGCGAAACGGCGACCGAAAAGGCGCAAAAACTGATCGGCAAGCTCATTTTTGCGACCGCCTTCGTCGTGTTGCTGGTGTTTTTCGCGCTGGGCCGGCGCGAGGCAGTGATCGTTGGCGTGGCGGTGACGCTGACGTTGGCGGCAACGCTTTTCGCGTCCTGGGCGTGGGGCTTCACGCTGAACCGCGTGTCGCTGTTCGCGCTGATATTTTCGATCGGCATCCTGGTCGATGACGCCATCGTGGTGGTTGAAAATATCCATCGCTGGCAGGGGCTTTATCCTGACAAAAGTCTGCTTGAGATCATCCCGCCCGCCGTCGATGAAGTCGGTGGGCCGACCATTCTGGCGACGCTGACGGTCATCGCGGCGCTGTTGCCAATGGCGTTTGTCACCGGGCTGATGGGGCCGTACATGAGCCCGATTCCGATCAATTCGTCGATGGGCATGGCCATTTCGCTGGCGGTCGCCTTCGTCGTGACGCCGTGGCTGGCCGCGAAAATGATGAAATCGCATGGCGGCGGGGGGCATGGTGAACACCAGCCGTCAAAACTCGATGCCCGACTTGACGCCACCTTCCGGAAACTGCTGACGCCCTTCCTCGACCCGATCAAGGGTGGGGCAATGCGCGTCAAGCTGGCGATCGCCATCGTCCTGCTGATTATTGGCTCCGTCTCGCTGGCTTATTTTCAGCTTGTCGTGCTCAAGATGCTGCCCTTCGATAACAAGAGTGAATTCCAGATTGTTCTCGATATGCCGCTCGGCACGCCGCTTGAAGAAACGGCCCGCGTGCTGCACGAAATCGGCGCCGAACTGGTTCATGAGAAGGACGTGACCAACTATCAGGCCTATGCCGGCACGGCCAGCCCGATCAATTTCAACGGTCTGGTCCGTCAGTATTACCTGCGCGCGGCGCCGGAAAAGGGTGATATCCAGGTCAATCTAGCCGACAAGCATCACCGTTCGCGGAAAAGCCATGAGATCGCAGTGTCGTTGCGTGATCGTATCGAGGCCATCGGCAAGAGCAACGGCGGGGTCGCCAAGGTGGTTGAAGTGCCGCCGGGACCGCCGGTCATGTCCCCTATCCTGGCCGAAATCTATGGTCCGGACATGAACGGGCAGATGAGTGTCGGCAAGGAAGTCCGCAAGGCCTTTGAGTCCACCAAGGATATCGTCGCGGTCGATGACTACATCGAGGCCGATGCGCGCAAGTTCATTCTGCATGTGCTGCAAAGCAAGGCCGCGCAACTCGGCGTGGCGCAGAGCGATATCGTCGAGGTGGTCGGCATGGGGCTGGCCGGACAGGATGTGACGCCGGCACGCAATACCGAATCGAAATTTGAAATCCCGGTTCGGGTGACGTTGCCCGCCGAGAAGCAATCCAGCCTGGATGCGCTGTTGAAGCTGCGTGTCCGATCCCGCGACGGCCAACTGGTGCCCGTGTCCGAACTGGTTGAGGTACGTGATGCGGCGCGCGAAAAGGCCATTTACCACAAGGATCTGCTGCCTGTGGTTTACGTGGTCGGCGACATGGGGGGCAAACTCGATTCACCGCTTTACGGCATGTTCGATATCCGTAGCAAGATCAATG
>DAOLIO010000151.1:0-7462 GCA_035328505.1 Azonexus sp. | reverse complement strand
ACCTGGGACGGGGTTGCCATCGACATTACGACCCGGCGAGAAGCCATCGCCATGCTCGACCTGCAGACCCGGCGTTCCGAAATACTGCTCGAATTCCCCGAGAAATGTGCGGGCCTGGATGAAGCAGGCTTCATGCAATATGCCATCACTCGTATCGAAGAACTCACCGACAGCAAAATCGGCTTCATTCATTTCGTCAATGACGACGGTGAAAGTATCGAACTGGTCACCTGGTCGCCAAACACGCTGGCGCACTATTGTCATGCAGCCTTTGACCGGCATTACGCGATCACCCAGGCCGGGTTATGGGCCGAGGCTGCACGTCAAAAAGCCCCGGTCGTCATCAACGACTATGCGAATGCCGAACACAAACGCGGCTTGCCCGAGGGGCACTCAACGCTGATCCGTCTGATCAGCGCGCCGGTGATTGACGATGATCGGGTACGCATGATGGCTGGCGTCGGCAATAAAGACACCCACTACACCGAGACCGATGTCGAAACGGTCCTGCTTCTCGCATCGGCAACCTGGCGTCTCGTTTGTCAGCGTCGGGCGGAGAAGGCATTGATGATCGCGATGCAGGTGGTCAATGCCAGTCCGGTCATTTGCTTCCGCTGGCGCGCTGCCGAAGGATGGCCGGTCGTCTTTGTGTCCGACAATGTGGCTACCTGGGGCTATACCGTCGAAGCGCTGATGGATGGCAAGCCGCCCTTTGCCGACATGATCCATCCGGACGACCGTGCGCGCATCGTCGACGAAGTCGTGCGCCATACCGCCGAAGGGCGTCGCGACTACGTTCAGGAATATCGCCTGCTCACTGCCGACCATCAGGTCATCTGGGTGACGGATCGAACCAACGTCGTGCGCAATGAACAGGGTGAGGTCGAATTCTATGACGGGATTCTCACCGATATTACGGAGCGCCGCCAAAGTGCACTGGAACTTACCGAGACACTGACCGCCCAGCGGCAATTGAACAAGCGGCTGGAAGAAGCCCACAATCAATTACTGCAAGCAGAAAAAATGGCATCAATTGGCCAACTGGCGGCCGGTATTGCCCACGAGCTGAACAACCCTATCGGTTTTGTTCATTCAAACCTCGGCACGCTTGACGCGTATGTACGGGACCTGATGGAAATCGTTGACGCCTATGATGACGCGCAGGCCTCAACGGAAGCACCAGCGATTCACCAGGCACGAATAGCCCGACTCAAGGAAACACGCGACTTCGCGTACATTCGCCAGGACATCGGGCAGTTGCTGAGCGAATCCAGGGATGGACTATCGCGGGTGCGCAAGATCGTCCAGGATCTCAAGAATTTCTCGCATGTCAGCGGGCAACAATGGGACTGGGCGGATCTGCATCAGGGCATTGATTCCACGCTGAACATTGTCTGGAACGAATTGAAATACAAGTGCCAGGTGGTCAAGGAATATGGGGACATTCCCAAGGTCTATTGCCTGATTTCCCAGCTCAACCAAGTCTTCATGAATCTTCTGGTCAACGCCGGTCATGCCATCGAAACGAAAGGCATCATCACCATCCGTACCGTCCGACTTGGCAATGAAGACATCGCCATCGAGATTTCAGATACTGGCAAAGGCATAGCACCCGAACATCTGACCCGTATTTTCGAGCCTTTCTTCACCACCAAACCGGTTGGCAAAGGCACCGGGCTGGGCCTGTCACTCGCCTATGGCATCGTCAATACCCACCACGGGCGCATTGATGTCAGCAGCCAGCCCGGCATCGGTACCACCTTTCGCGTCATCATCCCCATTCAGCCCATGGCCACAGCATCGGCCACCATTTCCCCGGAGACTTCGCAATGAGCGAAACGCCCGAACCCGCCACCCTGCTCTTCGTCGATGACGAGCCTGGCATTCTTTCTGCCCTCCGCCGCCTTTTCCGGCCGCATGGCTATCGCATTCTCGTCGCCGAGAGCGGCGCAGCAGGCCTCGCCCAGCTCGAACAGGAACCCATCGACCTGATCATTTCCGACATGCGCATGCCTGAAATGGACGGTGCCGCCTTTCTCAAGCAGGTCTGCCAGCGCTGGCCATCGACCATGCGCATCCTGCTGACCGGCTATGCGGATGTCACGTCGACGGTCGCCGCCATCAATGAAGGTGAAATTTACCGTTATATCGCCAAACCCTGGGATGACCAGGAGATTGTCAATACTGTCCGCGACGCGCTGGACCGGCAGCGTCTGGAGTCGGAAAATCGTCGTCTGACCGCGCTCACCCAAGCCCAGAATGAAGAACTCAAAGCACTGAACGCCGGGCTGGAGCAAAAAGTTGCCGAGCGAACGGCCGAATTGCAGCAGGCGCTGTCCCGTGTCGAGCAGACCCATGGCGAGCTGAAAAAATCCTTCGTAGCCACGGTCCAGGTCTTTGCCGGTCTGGTTGAATTGCGTAATGGACCTGGCGGCAATCAGCTCGCCGGGCATGGACGGCGGGTCGCAGAAATGGCGAGAGCGATGGCCCAACGCCTTGGCCTGAGCGATGGCGAAACACAAAACATCATGTTGGCCGGCCTGCTGCACGACATCGGCAAGCTTGGCCTGCCTGATGAATTGCTGACCAAACCCTTCAATACCCTGCGTCCCGAGCAACGGGCGCAAGTCATGAAACATCCGCAGATCGGGCAGAATATCCTGATGGGCATTGCGCGATTCCGCGAAGCCGCCATTCTCGTGCGCCACCATCACGAGTGTTTCGATGGCAACGGCTACCCCGATCACCTTGCCGGCATCAGCATTCCGCAGGGCGCGCGCATCCTCGCAGTCGCCAATGACTACGACGCCCTGCAAATCGGCACACTGGTCCAGCGTCCGCTTCACCCGGATGAAGCCCTGGCCTATCTGAACGACAACCGTGGCAAACGCTACGACCCTGCTGCGGTCGACGCCATTTCCAGGCTGATTTCCGAAACCCAGAAGAGCGTGCCGGTCGAACAGCCCCTGCGCACCATGCATCTCAAGCCGGGAATGGTATTGAGCCGGGATCTGATGCATCGCGACGGTTACCTGCTGCTATCCCGAAGCAGCCCCCTGACCGCCGACATCATCGCCCAGCTGATCCGGCTGGAGCAGGTCGAACAGCAGAGCCTGACGCTCTATATTCGCCAGGAGGAAAAATGAGCCGCGTCATGATCGTCGATGATGAGGAAGCCATCCTCAAAGCCCTGCAGCGTGTGCTGCGCCTTGCCCCATGCATTTGCGGGAACAAGACCTTCCCACTGGAAGTGCACGCCTTCAATTTGCCGCAAGCCGCACTGGATGCAGCCCGTCGGGACAGCTATGACCTGTTCATCAGCGACTACCGGATGCCGGTCATGGACGGCATCGAATTTCTCAAGGCCGCCAAGGCCCTGCAGCCGGATGCCGCGCGCCTGATTCTCTCCGGCTATGCCGATCTGAACGCGCTGGTTCGGGCCGTCAATGAAGTCGGGATCGACCGCTTCATCGGCAAACCATGGAATGACTATGAGTTGATGTCAGCGATCGGCCAGGCCTTGGCCCACCGCGAACTGCTCATCGAAAATCGCCAGCTCGCCAACCTGGTTCGCCTGGAAATGGGCGACACCACCCCCGAATCCATCGAGGCTGAACGGCTCGAATCGATTGAACCGGGGATCACCACGGTCAATTGGGGGCCGGATGGATCGGTCATCCTGGACCCCGAATTCCAGGCCAAGGATTAAGGCCGGCATGGCTGAGCGAGAGGACAACAACCTGACCTTCAAGCTGGTCTATTACGGGCCGGCGCAGAGTGGCAAGACGACCAATCTGCTGCGTCTTCACGACCTGCTCGCCCCGGAACTCAAGGGCGAAATCATGACCATGGAGACGAAGGATGATCGAACCCTGTTCTTCGATCTGCTGCCCCTCGGCTTTCGCGCTCCATCCGGATTACTGATCAAGTTCCGGCTGTTTACTGTCCCCGGCCAGATCGCCCATGATGGCACCCGCAAGGCCGTGCTTTCGAGAGCCGACGGCGTGGTATTTGTCGCCGATGCCGAGCGCACCCAGGAAACCAACAACGCCGAATCCTTCCAGAGCCTGACCGAAAACTGCGGGCGGGTCGGACTCGATTTCCAACATCTCCCGCTGGTCGTTCAGTTCAACAAGTGCGACCTGCCGGGCGCAGTCCCAGAGTCGGAAATTCGTGAACGCTGGTCCGCTGCGCCCTGGCCACTGATATTTTCGGTTGCCTTGACCGGGCAAGGGGTTGCTGCCACGTTCGAAACCCTGCTGCGCAGCGTCTATCGCCGCCAAACTGAAGCACTGGAACTCTCCACGCGGCATGCGCTGGACGAGGATGGCTTCGTCGCCGGCGCATTGGGACGACCATGAGCGATTTTTCGTTCGATCGCGAATGGTCGCTCGACGAACTGCTCGATGGCGCCATGCTTGCCCAGATCGGTTCCGCCCTTACCAGCCAACTGGGCGGGGATGCGGCAATTCTCGGCCCCGATGGCAAGGCGCTATGGGGCATTCCCGGCAATGCGACCCGACGAGAACCGCTGGTTCTTGAGCTGGAACCCCTGGGCTACATTACCAGCGCATCGTCAACCCCGGCGGCGCTGCAAGGTGCCGCCAGCCAGTTGGTCATCCTGTTGCGCGCCCAGCTTCGCTTCAAGATGGCGTCGACCTTGCATCTTGAAGCAGTGGCCGAGGATTTCGAGTCGCTCAAACGCGAACACGCCCGCCTGCTCGACTCGGAAGCACGCTACAAGACGCTCGCCGGCGAACTGGAAACACGGGTCAAGTCGCAGGTAGCCCAGCTCGAAGAACGGCAGCAAATGCTGTACGCCGCCGAAAAGCTGGCAGCGATCGGCCAACTGGCCGCCGGCATGGCACATGAAATCAACAACCCGCTGGGTTTCGTTCGCAGCAATCTGTCGACCTTCAGCGCCTATCTCCAGAAGTTCGCCAAACTCCGGTCGCGTTTCGCTGATGTTGACGTGGCGTGGCGAGAGCTGGACCTCGATTTTGTGCTGGAGGACAGCCTTGACCTACTGGGTGACAGCGCGGTCGGTATCGACCGGATTGCCCGCATCGTCAGCGACCTGAAGAGCTTTTCGAACGTGGATCGCGCGACGGAGGAGTTTGCCAATCTCAACGACTCGCTCAAACACGCCATCAGCATGGTCGAGCGCCAGCTCCCGCCCGCTGTCACCCTGAAACTTGATCTCGGTGATCTGGATAGCTTTGTCTGCCTGCCCGGTCACTTGAACCAGTTGTTCTACAACCTGATACGCAATGCGATACAAGCTGTCCAGGACAGTGGACGGCCGGGTGAAGTCCGGATCAGCAGCCATCGGGCCGATCACGGTATTGATGTACAGATTGCCGACAACGGCGTCGGTATGAGCCCCGAACAGCGTGCGCGCGCCTTCGAGCCCTTCTTCACCACGCGTCCCGTGGGCGACGGCGCGGGGCTGGGCCTGTCGACTGCGCGCAATATCGTCGTGGCCCACAGTGGCCACATGGAACTCGACAGTGAAGCCGGTCGCGGCACTGCCATTCATCTATTCTTCCCGACCACGACATGACCGACTATTCATCGTTATTCACCGGCAAGACCAGCACGCCGCAGGCCCCGGCCAGCCATCTGACGCCACCGAAATACCGGCTGTTGCTGGTCGACGACGAAATTGGCATCGTCAAGGCGCTCGCCCGGGTATTTCGTCAGGAAAATTACGAGGTCGTCACCGCACCCAGTGGGGACGAAGCCCTGCAGCGCCTTGCCGAAGGTGATTTTCAACTGGTCATCAGCGACTTCATGATGCCCGGCATGAACGGGGCTCAGTTTCTGCGCGAAGTGAAGGCGCGCTGGCCGGAAACGATTCGCATCATGCTGACCGGCCAGGCCAATACCGATGCGGTCATGGGTGCCATCAACGATGGTGCGGTGTACAAGTTCATCCTGAAACCGTGGAACGACGACGATTTGCGCGTCACGGTCGCACTGGCGCTGGAACAGTTTGACCTGATCGCGCGTAACCGCGCCCTGCGTACCGAGAACGAGAAAAAGACCCGTGAAATTTCGGCCCTTAGCCGGCTGGCGGTTACGAATAGAAGCCGACTGGGCATCATGCTGCACAAGAAAAACCTCCTGTCGGCACCTCAGCTGCAGGAACTCTCCATGCTGCAGGAGCGACGCAAGGAGCCGTTGATCAGCCTGTTGCTGGAAAAAGACTGGGTGGCCGAACGAGCCATTCGGGCCTTGCTCAAGACGGACATGTTGATCGAGGAAATCCAGCTTCCCGAATTCCGTATCGACCCGGTCATGGCCGAGCTGATTCCGCACAGTTTCTGCATGCGCCAGCTGGTTGTGCCACTCAAACTGGAGGGCAAGCGCCTGATGCTGGCCATGGCCGATCCGCTGGATGAAGGTTTGATCGACGAGATTCGCTTTACCGCCGGCCTGGACCTCAAGATTGTCAGCGCCAACATCGATGCCATCCGCAAGAAAGTCGACGAGCTCTACGGCAGCGATAACACGCTGGATTTCAAGGAACTGGAAACGCTGGTCGGTGGTGCCGATCCCTACGAAGGGATCGAGATCGTCATCGAGGAAGACGATTCTGCGTCGCTGGAGGACCTGCTGCGCGAAACCGAAGCGCCGCCGGCCATTCGCATGGCCAATGCGATCATCCTGGAAGCCATCCGACTGGGTGCCTCGGACATTCATATCCAGCCGAGGACGAAAAACGTCATCGTCCGCTACCGCATCGATGGCGTGCTGCTGGACAAGATCCACATTCCGCATCAGATGCATCAGTCGCTGGTCTCCCGATTGAAAATCATGTCGGAACTCGACATCTCGGAGCGTCGGCGTCCGCAGGATGGGCGAATCACCGTCAAGACACCGTTGCGCATGGTCGACCTGCGAATTTCAACGCTGCCGACCATCAATGGCGAAAAGATCGTGATGCGGATTCTCGATCGCAATTCGGCCGTTCACACACTGGATCGTCTCGGCTTTTCGCCGGTCGATCTGCCGCAGGTCACCGACATGGTGGCCAAGCCGCAAGGCATCATCCTGGCGACCGGCCCCACCGGCAGCGGCAAGACGACCACGCTTTATTCGCTGCTCCAGCACGATGCAACGCCGGACAAGAATTACGTCACGATCGAAGACCCGGTCGAGTACTACCTCGACATGGCTGGCCAGGTGCTGGTCCGGGAGAAAATCGGGCTGACTTTTCCGACCGTTCTGCGTGCCCTGCTCCGACAGGATCCGGACGTCATTCTGCTCGGCGAGATTCGTGATTTCGAGACAGCCGAGGTGGCCTTTCACGCAGCGCTGACCGGGCATCTGGTGTACTCGACGCTGCACACCAATTCGGCCATTGCCACCATCGCCCGCCTGTTCGATCTTGGCCTCAAGCCCTACGTCGTGGCGACTGCCCTGGAGGGCATTATCGCGCAACGACTGATACGCCGGA
>DAOLIO010000150.1:0-7464 GCA_035328505.1 Azonexus sp. | reverse complement strand
TGATGCCGGCCACCGGCGTGCGGCCGCCGGTCTTGACGTTGGTGGTGGTGCGGGCAATGGCGCCGGTGGCGGCAAAGCCGCCAAAAAGGGGCGCAACGATGTTGGCCAGGCCTTGGGCGACGAGTTCCTGGTTGGGGTCGTGGCGGTCATCGATCTGGCTGTCGGCGACGCGGGCCGACAGCAGTGATTCAATGGCGCCCAGCAGCGCAATGGTGATGGCAGGTGAGATCAGCTTGCCAAAGTCGTGGATGGATAGATCGGGCAACCCAAAATCAGGGAGTTCCTGTGGGATGCCATGAAAGCGGCTACCGATGGTCTCCACGGGCAGGCCAAACAGATAGGACAGCAGCGTCCCGGCAATCAGTACGACCAGTGGCCCGGGGGCGCGACGTAGGAGCGGAAGTCGTTGCGCCAGTCCGTTGTAGGACAACAGCATGGCGAAGCAGGCGCTGGCCAGGCCCAGGGTGGGCAGGTCTATGGTATTGGCGTTGGCCGCCAGCATGTTGATGCGGGCGAAGAATTCAGCCGGCAAATTATCGATCTGCAGTCCGAAAAAATCCTTGATCTGGGCAAGGAAGATAACGACAGCGATCCCGTTGGTGAAGCCGATCACAACGGTGACCGGGATGAAGCGGATCAATTGCCCCATGCGCGCCAAGCCCATGGCGAGCAGGAATACGCCGGCCAACATGGTTGCGCCAAGCAGATTGTTGAAGCCGTTGATGGCGACAATGCCGTAAATGATCGGGATGAAGGCACCCGTCGGTCCCCCGATCTGTACCCGGGAGCCGCCCAGCGCCGAAATGATCAGGCCGGCAACGATGGCGGTCCAGATGCCGGCCGTGGGTGAACACCCTGATGCGATGGCAAAAGCCATGGCCAGTGGCAACGCCAGCACGCCAACCGTGATGCCCGCCGCCATGTCCTTGCCGAGTTGGGCACGATTGTAGCCAGGCAGGCAATCCAGCAACTTGGGATGGAAGGCGATTTTCATGGCGTGCGCTCGGTGGGTAAGCGGCGTATTATATGGGTGGCAAATTAATCGTCAATGTTAATCACATGTTAATATGATTCTCTGCCAATCAAACGAGACTGAACCATGGAGAGCCGTACCGCGCGTTTGACTATCCTGATCGATCCGCAGAAAAAGAAAATTTTCGAGGAAATTTGTGCCGCCAAGGACCTGACATCGTCACAAGTTGTCCGCCGTCTGGTGCGTCAGTACATCATCGACAATGCCGGCAACCGGGAGTTGCCCGACTGGCTCAAGCCGACCGGAAAGGCGGATGACTAACTGCGGTCGTCGGATTGACGCAGCTTTTCCGGATGGTGTGCCGCGATATAGTCGTCGTAGCGCGCCTGCATGTGCGGGCCTTGCTTGGCTAATTCACGCAAAATGCGGCTGACTGCCCACAGCATGACCGCTGTGCCGCCCGCGGTACAGGCGACGGCTTCCGCAATCGATGTCGGAAAGTTGGTAATGATGGCGCCCTTGCCTGCGATGAACCAGCTCCCACCGATACCGACGCAGGCCAGGCCGAAGACATCGGCCAGTGCGTAGAGGAAGATCAGGCCAGTCAAATTCGGGCGAGGGGGGCGATTGGTGGTGTTGAGCATCTATTGGACCGTTTTTGGCGGAGTTTTTCAATTATCTTCAAAAAGCCTTGACAAGGTGAATGTCAAGACTGTCACTTATGCACAGTAGCGAATCCTCTGAGGCTAGGCCATCAATTCCACGTTGGTAAATTTGTTATATCGATTCGCTGGAGCGCCTATTCTTTTAAATCAATGACTTAGAAAGAAGCTCAAGTTTCGGGCAGGGTAAGGAAAATCCTTGTGGAACGGTGACTTAGCGCCTTGCTCACTGATTCATTCACAGAGTTATCCACAGATTTTGTGGATAGATTGAAAAGCCTAAACCCTGTAGCTAGATTGGGGTCTTTAGTTAAAGTATTACTTGAAGTTGAGGGTCCGGTTTGTTGCGTTGCAGCAAGCAACGGCCAGTGTTTCGGACCGTTGCCGGGCATTCCGATTTATTTGACGCGCATACCGGGTTGTGCGCCAGAGTCGGGAGACAACAGGAAGATGCCGGGGGCGTTGCCGGTGGTGTCCGACGCAGCCAAAACCATGCCCTCGGACATTCCGAACTTCATCTTGCGGGGGGCAAGGTTGGCCACCATGACCGTCAGGCGGCCGATCAGCTGGGTGGGGTCGTAAGCGGCCTTGATGCCGGCAAACACATTGCGTGTTTCGTTGTTGCCGACGTCCAGCGTCAGGCGTACCAGCTTGTCGGCACCCTCGACATGCTCGGCGTTGGCGATGCGCACGATGCGCAAATCCACTTTCATGAAATCGTCGATATTGCAGAAAGGCTCCCAGGGGCTTTCCGCTTTTACTTCGTTCTGTTGATGTTCGGCGTGACGTTGTTGCGACTGTTGTTCCTGGGTCGGCGCCAGTGATTCCTTGTTGGCTTCGATCAGTTTCTCAATCAGCTTGGGATCGACACGGGTCATCAGGTGCTCGTAGGCATTGATGCCGTGGCCGGCGGCGAGCAGGCTTTGGGTGTCGTTCCAGGTCAGCGGTGCAATGTTAAGGAACTTCTCCACCCTGATGGCCAGCACCGGGAGGATAGGCTTCAGCAAAATGGTCAGCAGGCGGAAAAGGTTGAGCGCATTGGTGCACGCTGTGTGAAGTTCAACTTCCTTGCCTTCCTGCTTGGCCAGCTCCCACGGCTTGACGCTATCGACGTACTGGTTGGCGGCATCGGTCAGTGCCATGATTTCCCGCATGGCCTTGCCGAATTCGCGCGCTTCGTAGAGCTCGGACAGGTGGCCAGCAGCGTTCTGGATGGACTTGATGGCCGGCAGGTCGGCTTGGGCAGGTGCGAGTTGGCCGCCGAAGCGCTTGCTGATGAAGCCGGCTGAGCGGCTGGCGATGTTCACGTATTTGCCGACCAGATCAGAGTTCACGCGGGCGCAGAAGTCTTCGAGATTGAGATCAATGTCTTCCATGGTCGCCGACAGCTTGGCAGCGTAGTAATAGCGCAGCCATTCCGGGTTGAGGCCGGTGTCGATGTAGCTTTGAGCGGTGATGAAGGTGCCTCGCGATTTCGACATTTTTGCGCCGTCGACCGTGAGAAAGCCATGCGCGAATATCTTGGTCGGTGTTCGGTAACCGGCATGCTGCAGTTCGGCTGGCCAGAACAGCGCATGGAAGTAGAGAATGTCCTTGCCGATGAAGTGATACAGCTCGGTGGTGGCATCTGCTTTGAAATATTCGTTGAAGTCGAGGCCGTTCTTGCTGCACAGGTTTTTGAACGAGCCCATGTAGCCGATCGGTGCATCGAGCCAGACATAAAAGTACTTGCCCGGTGCGTCGGGGATTTCAAAGCCGAAATAGGGGGCGTCGCGCGAAATATCCCAGTCGGTCAATTTATTTTCACCCGGTGCGCCCAGCCATTCCTGCATCTTGTTGGCGGCTTCGTTTTGCAGAACGCCGTTGTCTCGGCTGGTGTACTGGCGCAGGAACGCTTCGCAGCGCGGGTCTGACAGCTTGAAAAAGTAGTGTTCGGATGTACGCAGTTCCGGTTTGGCGCCGGAGATGGCCGAGTACGGCTCTTTCAGGTCGGTGGGCGCATAGGCGGCGCCGCAGGATTCGCAGTTGTCACCGTACTGATCCTTGGCCCCGCACTTCGGGCACTCGCCCTTGATGAAGCGATCCGGCAGGAAGAGTTGCTTGATCGGGTCGTAATACTGTTCGATGGTCCGCGTTTCGATCAGGCCGGCGGTACGCAGTTTCAGATAGATATCGTTGGCGCAGTCGCGGGTTTCGTCGGAATGGGTGCTGTAGTAATTGTCGAAACCGACATGGAAGCCCGAAAAGTCACGGTAATGCTCGTCGTGTACTCGGGTGATCAGTTGTTCCGGGGTGATGCCTTCCTTCTCGGCGCGCAGCATGATCGGCGTGCCGTGCGTGTCGTCGGCGCACACGTACCAGCATTCGTTGCCGGACATTTTCTGGAATCGTACCCAGATGTCAGTCTGGATATATTCAACCAGATGACCGAGGTGAATGGCGCCGTTGGCGTACGGGAGGGCGGAGGTGACGAGGATTTTGCGCGACATGAGGGCCGGAGCTTGAAAGGTAAAGGGTGATTTTACCGCGAGGAGGCAAAGCGGGGCTTCGGAAATCCCCACTTGTTCGTCCCGTTTTCAATTGTTACAGAACGTAAACCTGTGTGAACGTTGGTAAAAAGCAATTCATTGGTCATTGCCGAACCCTGGCGATGGGCGCAGAATTCGCCGCGAACATGGAGGAACTATGATATTTGCGGTAGTCGAGGACAGCCGAAGCCAGGCCGAGGTACTCAAGGCACTTCTCAAGAGCGAGGGCTATCAGACCGAGATATTTTCCGAGGGGAAGGCTTGCATCGAGGCCTTGAAAACCCGCAATTTCGATTTTTTCATCATTGACTGGAATCTTCCCGATATCGGCGGTGATGAAGTCCTCAAATATGTCCGGGAGCATTGCGGGTGGGACGTTCCGGTCATCTTTTGTACCGGCCGCACCGAGGAGGATGCAGCGTCTGACATTCTGCGTCTGGGGGCCGATGACTATATTCCCAAGCCTATCCGTTACATGGAATTCATGGCGCGAATTCACGCCTTATTGCGCCGTCGCAAGCCAAGACCTGCTACCTTGCAATACGGCAATATCGAAATTGATCTCGAAGGGCGCCGCATCAAACTGGCCGGGAATGAAGTTGATCTGACCCAGCGCGAATACGAATTGGCGTTGATATTGCTGCGCAATATCGGGCGGGTACTCTCGCGGGACGAGTTGCTGACCAGCGTCTGGGTGCGGGATGCGGGTGTCGATACGCGTACGGTTGATACCCATGCCAGCCGCCTGCGCAAAAAGCTGGGGCTGGCAGGGGAGAGTGGCTTGATGCTGTCTTCCGTATATGGGCAGGGTTATCGACTGGACACTGTTCAGCAAGGCTGATTCCAGCGTCAGGTTTGGGGTATACTGTACAAAATTGCTCGGGTATTGCCCGGCTGTCACCCCAATCCGGAGTTTCCATGAGTCTCTCAGAACAGCAAATCAAGGCTGCGCTCTCTGCGGCAGTCGATCCCAATACCGGCAAAGATTTTGTCGCTGGCAAGGCGGTGAAAAACATCAAGGTCAATGGCGCCGATGTGTCGTTTGATCTCGAGTTGGCCTATCCGGCAAAAAGCCAGATTGATGCAATCCGCAGGCAGGTCATTGATGCGGTTCGCGCGATTCCAGGCGCCGGGAACGTCTCGGCCAACGTGTACAGCAAGATCGTGGCGCACTCGGTGCAGCTTGGGGTCAAGCTGCTGCCGGGGGTCAAGAACATCATTGCCATTGCATCGGGCAAGGGCGGTGTCGGCAAGAGTACAACGGCGGTTAATCTGGCCCTGGCCCTGGCGCAGGAAGGTGCCCGCGTCGGGATTCTGGATGCGGATATCTATGGACCGTCACAGCCACAAATGCTGGGTCTGGCGGGGCAGCAACCGGAGTCGAAGGACGGTCAGAGCATGGAGCCGCTGGAGGCCTATGGCGTCCAGGCGATGTCCATCGGCTTCATGGTCGATGTCGAGACACCGATGGTCTGGCGTGGCCCGATGGTGGCACAGGCGCTCGATCAGATGCTGGGCCAGACCAACTGGAATGATGTCGATTACCTGATCGTTGATATGCCGCCGGGCACGGGTGACATCCAGTTGTCGCTGGCCCAGAAAGTCCCCGTGACGGGGGCTGTGATCGTGACGACGCCGCAGGATATCGCGCTGATCGACGCTCGCAAGGGATTGAAGATGTTCGAGAAAGTCAATATTCCCATCATCGGCATCGTCGAAAACATGAGTATCCATATCTGCTCGAAGTGCGGTCATGAAGAGCATATTTTCGGGGCCGGTGGCGGTGAGAAGATGTGTGCCGATTACGACGTCGAATTCCTCGGCAGCTTGCCATTGGAACTGGCCATCCGTGAAATGGCTGACGGCGGCAAGCCCACGGTGGTTGGCGCCCCGGATTCGAGGACTGCTGAAATCTATCGTGGCATTGCCCGTCGCGTCGCAATCAAGATTGGGGAGAAGGCCAAGGATATGACCTCCAAGTTCCCGAATATCGTCGTGCAGAACACTTAATTTTTTGCACATTGCAGCGAACAAAGGCGGGTAAAATCCCGCCTTTGTTTTTTGTCGAGCGGAACCGAAAAAATGACCATCAAATCAGATAAGTGGATACGCCGCATGGCGGCAGAGCACGGCATGATCGAGCCGTTTTCGCCGGAGTTGGTGCGCGAAGCCAATGGTCAGAAAATCGTTTCCTACGGCACGTCCAGCTACGGCTACGATATCCGTTGCGCCCGCGAATTCAAGGTATTTACCAATATCAATTCGACCGTGGTCGACCCGAAGAATTTCGATCCGAAATCCTTCGTCGAAATCGAGTCCGATGTTTGCATCATCCCGCCGAACTCGTTTGCGCTGGCGCGCACCATGGAATATTTCCGTATTCCGCGCTCGGTGCTGACCGTCTGCCTCGGCAAGAGCACCTATGCACGCTGCGGCATCATCGTCAATGTCACGCCCTTCGAGCCCGAATGGGAAGGCTATGTCACGCTGGAGTTTTCCAATACGACACCGCTGCCGGCCAAGATCTATGCGGGCGAAGGTTGCGCTCAGGTGTTGTTCTTCGAGTCCGACGAGGTTTGTGAAACTTCGTACAAGGATCGTGGCGGCAAATACCAGGGGCAGGTTGGTGTGACTTTGCCGAAAATCTGACGCCGCCCCGTCACGAAAACGTCTTATTCTGTGACCCGCTGCGGCGGGTCGCCGCTTTTCAAGGATCCAACATGCGCTTCCACTTTCCCGTCATTATCATCGACGAAGACTTCCGCTCGGAGAACACCTCCGGTCTTGGCATTCGGGCGCTGGCAGACGCCATCGAAAAGGAAGGTCTGGAAGTGCTGGGGGTGACCAGTTATGGCGACCTCACATCCTTTGCCCAGCAGCAGAGCCGTGCCTCAGCCTTTATCCTGTCGATTGATGACGAGGAGCTGGCGATGGAGCCGGAAGAGACGCTGGCCGAGCTGCGTGCCTTCGTCAAGGAAATCCGCAATCGGAATGCTGAAATCCCCATCTTCCTGCACGGCGAAACGCGTACCTCGCGCCATATTCCAAATGACGTGCTGCGCGAACTGCACGGTTTCATCCACATGTTCGAGGACACCCCGGAATTCATCGCCCGCAACGTCAAGCGCGAAGCCAAGGCTTACCTCGCTTCACTACCGCCACCCTTCTTCCGGGCGCTGGTGCATTACGCGGCGGATGGCTCCTATTCTTGGCACTGCCCGGGGCATTCGGGTGGCGTTGCTTTCCTGAAGTCGCCGGTCGGCCAGATGTTCCACCAGTTCTTCGGCGAGAACATGCTGCG
>DAOLIO010000149.1:0-7531 GCA_035328505.1 Azonexus sp. | reverse complement strand
GGCGAAAACCTTACATCCAACTGGGCGCCAAGAATGCTGTCGCGCTTGAACGTACCGCTGTTGTTAATAAACCGCTGGTACTTCGCTGCGCTATCGGATTGGGCATAGCCTGCTGTACCAAACCCTGACCATGTAAAGTCAACTGCCAGCGCTGGAAACGCTACGAGCAAAGCTAGCGACCAGGCTTTTAGCAAGGTGAGAGTCATTCCCCCGAGGAAATTCGCGTTCATATTTTGCATAACGGTTCATTCATCAGCTAACTTGATAGCGATTTCCAAAAAAGAACTTTCAAGCGCGACAAAAGCATCAATCAATAACGGATCAAAATGCTTCCCTCGGCCTTCAAGCAAAATATCAACCGCTTCTGAATGGCTGAACGCCGGCTTGTAGGGGCGGCGGGAGCGCAACGCATCATATACATCCGCTACCGCCATGAGTCTTGCCGGAAGCGGAATCGCCTCTCCAGAGAGGCCATCCGGATACCCTCGGCCATCCCACCGCTCATGATGGCTGCGTGCAATCTGACCGGCATAGAGCAGCATCAGATTCTCATCGCCAAGTTCCCGCTGGGACTGCAACAACATGCTTTCGCCCTTGACCGAATGGGTCTTCATGATTTCAAATTCTTCGGGCGTATGCTTGCCAGCCTTGAGCAGGATATGGTCCGGAATGGCGATTTTGCCAATATCATGTAGCGGCGAAGCCTTTGCGATCTGGTCGATCTTCTCTGGCGTCAGTGTTTCGCGATCGCGCTCCTGCTTGCTCAGATATTCGGCAAGAAGGCGCACGTAGTCCTGGGTTCGACGAATATGGTTGCCGGTACATTCGTCACGAAATTCGGCCAATGAGACCATGACACGGATAGACGCCTCCTGAAGATGGACAATCTCATTGACCCGTCGCTCCACCTCCGCTTGCAGCCAGGCACTCTTGTCCTCGAGAAATGTTTGCCAGGTCTTGATCTGCAGATGTATTCGAACCCGCGCCAGAACGACCGAGGGTGCTATCGGCTTGTGAATGAAATCGACCGCCCCCAATGCCAAGCCGAACTCCTCATCCTCTGCACCGACCTTTGCCGTCAGAAAAATGATTGGTACGCCTGCGGTTTCCGGTAATGCCTTCAGTCGCCGAAAAACTTCGTACCCATCCATATCCGGCATCATGATGTCGAGCAAAATCAAATCCGGTGGCGCACTGATTGCCAGCTCCAGGCCCCTGGCGCCACTGTTGGCAAGCCTGACGCGATAATGCGTACGCAACAACTGATTCAGCAGGCTGAGATTTGCCGGGGTATCGTCGATTACCAGAATGCTTGCGTTGCCGTCTCTCGTCACTGTCCGCCCCCTCCGTGATTACCCTGCGCCAGGATGACCAGAGCCTCATCAAAATTCCATTGTCCGATAGCCCGGTCAATGCCCGCAATCTGTCGGGGAGAATAAAAACCAGCCAAGCGCCCTTTGTTAAGACGCCAAACTTCTTCAACCTCACCGTCTCCTTCGACCAACAGCGCATTCAGTCGCGCCAGCACGACATCAACTGGGCTCGCGTCGTTGTCCGTATCCGCTTCAGAGAGATCAGTGGGCAAACGTTCAAGTCCTGCCAGCAGCGGCTGCAATTGGACGTCGACCTCTGCTATTTCGCCAAAAGGCTCGACAACACCACCTCTGATGGCATTCTCAAGATGATAAAGCGCCGCCTGCAAACGCTTCATGGCAAAAGTTCCGGCAAGCCCTTTAAGGGTATGCACTTGCCTGTGAGCCGTCTCAAGATCGCCAGATGCCAGGGTCTCACTCAGACGCTCCGACCAGTTTTGACAATCAACACTGAATTGTCGCAAGGTATGCGCCAGAAAAGGAAGGCGTCCTGCAAACCTGCGGAGTAAAACCACCGAATCGATCTCCAGAACGGAATCTACGGCCGCAATAAACGCCTGCTCATTTTCTTTCTCCGGCACTGTTTCAATTGGCGACATTAGCTGCCCTGCCGGCGCACGCCAATAGGGTTGCACCATCGCCAATAACTCATCGGGTTCGAATGGCTTGGCAATGTAGCCGCTGACCCCCATTGCCAAGCCGTCTTTCATTCCATGCCCGGCCACATGTGCGGTCATTGCAATGATCGGCAAATCACGGAAACGTTCATCGTTCCGCAATCGCTGCGTTGCCTCCCGGCCATCCATCACCGGCATTTCTATATCCATCAACACCAGCGCAAACCTGTCCGGTGCCTGCGAAGACAGCATATCGAGAGCGATCCGTCCGTTGGCCGCAATCTCAACGCTGGCCCCCCAGCCTTTGAGTATTTCGCCGGCAACCTGCTGGTTAACCTCGTTATCTTCCACCAGTAAGATCGGCATGCCTTGCAGGCAACCTGGCCGAGGAATCGAAGACTCCAATCTGGCCTGATAGTCATTGCCACCAATGTCGAAAATTCGCCGCAGTACGTTGGGCAATAAAGGCTTCTGAACCACTTCGGCAATTTCCGGCTGATTGGCCTCGTGCCGCAACAAGACCGCATCCGCTGACGAGACAACCACCACCTTTGGTGGCAGTGCAATCCCTCGCGCCCTGAGCACGTCGATCAGCTCCCCCCCCGACATATTGGGCATCAGCCAGTCTAGTAGCAGAAGGTCATAGGGATGCTCCTTTTCCGCGGCAGCAGCCGTCAGCCTGACCAATGCATCCTCACCACCAGGAGACTGATCGACCAAAGGACACCCCATTGCGACGAGCATTGCTGCCATACTTTCGCGAACAGCTGGATAGTCGGCAACCACCAGCCCACGCCGACAGGCGATTTGCGGCTTTTCATCGGCCAGGGCCGCGCTACCCGGGGCAAGTGGCAGTTGCAACGAAAAATGAAAAACGCTGCCGCGATCCACTTCGCTTTCGACCAAAATTTCACTGTTCATTGCGGACAGCAAACGCTTCGAAATGGCCAGCCCAAGCCCCGTGCCACCGTATTTCCTGGTGGTTGCACCGTCCGCTTGGGAAAACTCCTGAAACAGGCGGCCAACCTGCTCCGATGTCATGCCGATCCCCGTGTCCTCGACACGAAAGGCAATGGTTGCAGTTTCTCCGTCCGACGCCAGCTGTCTGACGCTCAGGCGAACGTGACCGGTCTCGGTAAATTTGACTGCATTGGATAGCAGATTGATCAAGATCTGCCCGAGCCGCAACGGATCACCCACCAGATGATGCACACTGATACTGGGCTCAAAATCAACAATCAGCTCGATCAGCTTCCCTTCCGCCTTTTGTTGCACCATGAACAGCGCATTCTGTACCACCTGCTCAAGGTCGAAAGGCACCGTTTCCAGCGCGACTTTTCCAGCCTCAATTTTCGAAAAGTCGAGAATATCGTTGAGTATCCCGAGCAGTGAGCGCGCAGCGGCGTGTATCTTGGATACATAGTCATGCTGTCGCGGCGGCAGGCCTGATTTGAGCGCGAGATAGGCCATACCGAGGATGGCATTCATCGGAGTGCGAATTTCGTGGCTCATGTTGGCCAGGAAAATTGACTTTGCATCGGCGGCCACCTCGGCCCTTGCTCGAGCCTGACGCAAGGCACGCTGGACCAGTTCGCGTTGCTCGATATCCGCCTCGATGGCAGCCGCCATGCTGTTGATTGTCGTCGCAAGCGCTTTCACTTCCTCAACGCCTTGCAAGTCGACCACTCGCTCACTGAACGATTTTTCGGCCAGCGCCATGGCAGTTTTGTGCAAAGCCGTCAGCGGTGCCAGAAGGTGCTTTTTCAGGTAGTTATAACTCAGGATCAGCACAATGCCCGCGGCCAGCAGCAGCAGCAATGCGGTCACAATCCAGCGGTGCAGCAGCTCGCTGGCATGCGTCAGGTCGTTGGTCGTCCGCTGGTCGACCAGGTCGGTCAGCTCCTCGACGGCCAATGCCAGATCAGAACGCAGTTTCAGATAATGGGCATCATGGAGCGAAGCATTGGCAAATTCGGGCTGCGGTGCAGCTTCTGAGACAAATTCCTGTTTTTTGGGATCGTAGAGCCCTTGTGTCGCGGCAAAGGCTATCTGTTCGACCTGCTTCATCTGGTCGGAGATTTGAAAAATACGCCGCAGGACAGCCTGCTCGGCCGAATCGAAACCCAGCTGACTGGTTCGCTCGGTAAGTGCCACACCGGGCTTGGCTGGCGGCGGTACGTAAGCGATTGCACCGCCGATGACCTGCTCCCAATAGGTATCCGACACGCCATCCGGGGCGGGCTTGACGCCTTCTCGAATACTCAGGATATCGTAGTAGTAAATCAGAAAGCGGGGATTGGCCGTACTGACGTAGGAACTGACCAGACGACTCAGCAGGTCGACCTCGTGGCGGACGGCATTCATCAGCACCATCGACTCCTGGCGATGCTTGGCCGCCTCATACGCATCGTTATACGCTTTCAAGGCACCCAAGGTCACACCGCCGATCAGAACCAGAACGCCGGCAAACGCTACCAATACACTAAAAAACGCCTTCCGCAGACTCATGGGTCAGCAGGCAGAAGAGGATCGCTCAGTTCGCCTCAATAGGCCAAGACGCAGACGTCAGCGACTGAAACACTCTCTGAATGCCCTCCTCCTGCCTGTGAATTTATGTAATTTGAATCATATGTCAATTTGAACACTTTTGTCCTATGCGATTTTGCCTTCTTTGTACGCATTGATTGGCCAAAAACCCTTGATCAGTCAAAATAGGCACATTCCCCCAACCCTGCTGGCCTCATGGACAACCTGATCAAGGATAGCGCAACGTTGGAGCTTTTTTGCTGGCTCGAGCCGGATGCCGAGTTACCCGGGTGGGACATCCTCAAAGGCAGTCCATTCGGTGCCACGCTGGCTGCTCCCGAAGGGGGCGCCCCCATGCCCGGCGACCAGTTGCTGTCGGTACAGAACTATTTTGCCGAATACCATCTGGAGTATTTCCGCCAGCGTCGCTACAACCATTTCCCAAGCCGCCTGCACGCCATGCTGCAATTCGCCACGCGCACCGATGCCATGACCTTTCGTACCAAGCATCCGCAACGCGTCTTCGGCAAAAATCTCGTTTGCGCCCGGACGACAGGGGCGTATATCTGCTCCTTTCACGATGCCAGCTGGCTTGACTACCTGCGACTGCCGCACAGCCTGTCACTGAGTGCGCTGGACGAAGTCGCCGAGCACTACTGGTCGGGCCGTACCGTCGAGGAAATCGGGCTGACCTTCATGAATGAACCCTGGCAGGAACCCCCCGTCATCGAGGCGCTTTATCAGGGCGCCCTTGAGCCCGCCCCCAGCCACGCCCAATCCGGCTGGCTACCCGGCTTTCGATAGGAAAGATCATGCGTCGCATTGCCATCGTCGTTGTCATCCTCGCCCTTCTTGGCGGGGGACTGTTCTGGATCACCCGCCCCAAGCCAATCCCGGTCGTTCTCAAGGAAGTCGCCGAAGGCAAGGTTGAGGCGACGTTGGCCAACACCCGTGCCGGCACCATTGAAGCCTGCCAGCGCACCAAGCTGTCGACCATCATCGGCGGTCGCATCGAATACCTCGGCATCAAAGAGGGCGACAAGGTCAAGAAGGGCCAGCTGCTACTCAAGCTCTGGAACGACGATCAGCAAGCCAACACCGCCCTCGCCCAGGCGCAGATTACGCTGAGCAGCAAACGGGTCGACGAAGCCTGCATTGCTGCGGTCAACGCGGAAAAAGAGGCCAAACGGCAAAGTGAGTTGCGCGCCAAGGGGTTCGTCTCGACCAGCAAGGAAGAGGCGGCCCGTACTGATGCCGACGTTCGCCGCGCCTCATGCAACACCGCCAAGGCCGATGTCGGGCAGGCCGAAGCCAAACTCAAGGCCACCCGCGTCGAGCAGGGCCGCGTCGCCTTGTATGCTCCGTTCGACGGCACTGTGGCCAAGATCGTCGGGGAACTGGGTGAATATTCAACGCCCTCGCCACCGGGCGTCCCGACACCGCCGGCCATCGACCTGATCGACGAGTCCTGCCTTTACGTCAAGGCGCCGATGGATGAGGTCGATGCACCCAAAATCCAGGTAGGCCAACCGGTCCGTGTCACGCTCGACGCGCTGCCGGGACGCACGCTGCCGGGCAAGGTTCGCCGTGTGGCGCCTTACGTTTCGGCGGTCGAGAAGCAGGCCCGGACCGTGGACATCGAGGTCGATCTCGACAAGCCGGATGAGGCGGGACGGCTGCTCGTCGGTTATAGCGCAGACGTCGAGATCATTCTCGCCGGACGTGACAAGGTGCTGCGCATCCCGACCGCTGCGATTCAGGAAGGCGGCAAGGTGCTGGTGTTCAATCCGGACAGCGGCAAACTGGAAGACCGCCCGATCAAGGCCGGCCTCGCCAACTGGGAATACACCGAAATTCTCGAGGGCCTCAAGGCCGGCGAGCGCATCGTCACCTCGCTCGACAAGGAGGGCGTCAAGGCGGGCGCCAAGGTGGTGCCGGACGAAAAATCCCAAGCCAAGGCAAAGTAGGCGCATGGCGCTGATCGAACTTTCCGGCATCGAACGTCGCTTCCTGCTCGGCGACACGACGGTCCACGCGCTGGCCGGGCTGAATCTGCAGATCGAGGCCGGCGAATACGTCGCCGTGATGGGGCCCTCCGGCTCCGGCAAATCCACGTTGCTGAATCTGCTCGGGCTGCTTGATCGCCCGAACGAAGGCACCTACCGACTCGAAGGCCGCGACGTGACAACCTTGTCGCCCGACGAGCAAGCCACCGTGCGCAGCACGCGCATCGGCTTCGTTTTCCAGAGCTTCCACCTCGTACCGCGCCTGACGGCAGCCGAGAACATCGCGCTGCCGATGACGCTGGCCGGCATTCCGGTGGCCGAGCGCAACAAGCGCGTCACGCAGGCGCTCAAGGATTTCGGCCTCGACCAGCGTGCCGACCACAAACCGGATCAACTCTCCGGCGGCCAGCGCCAGCGGGTCGCCATCGCCCGCGCCACCATCATGCAACCGGCCCTGATCCTGGCCGATGAGCCGACCGGCAATCTCGACCGGCATACCGGCGACGAAGTGGTCAATCTGCTCGAAGCCCTCAACGCCAGGGGCGTCACGCTGATCGTCGTCACCCACGACCAGAGCATGGGCGCCCGCGCCCGGCGCCAGTTGGTCATGGAAGACGGGCGGCTGAAGTCGGATTCTCATAGCAACGGCATTTCAAATTTGGCCGAATTTTCGGGTTGACCGTGGGAATCCATCTTTTCCTGCCGACGAGCCATCCATGCGCCTGAGCGACACCCTGCGTTTCGCCCGCGACGCCGCCACCGGCTATCCGATGCGCACGACGCTGTCGGTGCTCGCCATGTCGATCGGCGTCGCCGCCGTCGTCATCCTGACAGCCTTGGGCGACGGCGCCCGGCGCTATGTCGTCGGCCAGTTTTCCTCGCTTGGCACCAACCTCGTCATCGTGCTGCCCGGCCGCTCCGGCACGGGCGGCTTCAATCCGGCCAATGCCATCACCTCGACACCGCGCGACCTGACCATTGACGACGCCGCCAGCCTGCGCCGCCTGCC
>DAOLIO010000148.1:0-7622 GCA_035328505.1 Azonexus sp. | reverse complement strand
TCGACATGTAGGAGCGGTTCATCATCACCTTGTCGTCCATCAGGAACATCCAGTCATTGAAATCGACGTTGTAAACCTTGCCATCGACCGGCAGCGCCAGTACATAGCGCCAGCGCAGCGCATTACCGGACACTTCGCCAATGGCCTCCCCGACGACATCATCTGCCCTGCCGCGGAAACTGCCATCCGCCTGCTTGGTCAGCGTCCAGACGCGGCGCGACGTGGTGCCGTCGGACCACTTGAAATTCTCGTCGAGCACGCCGGTATCGCCGGTCCACTTGGCGTCGATCACGACATGGAAGCGCTTTTTGACTTCGCCGGAGCGCCCCTGGAACATCCCCCACGCATCCAGCGTCCCGTTGAGATAATTTTTGATATCGAGCGTCGGTTGCTCGGCCCGGTATTGTTCAACGCCGGTCGAAGCGCAACCCGCCAGGCCGAGGGTCAACGCAGCTGTGAGTAAAAGTTTCATGGTCAGATCTCCAGTGAATGGCGCCAGCGCCAGAGCAACCCGCCCGCCAGCGCCTTGAAGGCAAGCGGCAATAAGGCGTAGGCAAAAGTCAGGGCTGGCAAGCCGGTGCTACCGCCCGGCACATAGCCGAGCGCACCGAGCAAGGGTAGTGAAAGCCCGGCGGCGAGCGCCAGGTTGAGTTTGGCGACAAAGTTCCAGACACCGAAGCAGGCGCCGGCCTGCCCCTGGCGTTCACCCAGATCGGCAGCAATGGCAGCCGGCAAGGCAAGGTCAGCGCCAAGCGCCAGACCTGAAGCAACGCAGATGGCCGAAAATGCCCCGATATCGCCACTGCCCAGCAAGCTGGCACCCGCAAATGCGACCATGGAAACCGCCATGGCCACCAGCCAGGCAAAGACCCGCCCGTGTCGCGCTGAGAGCCTGACCCAAAGCGGCAAGGATGCCGCCCCGGCCACAAAGTAAAGCGCCAGCAGTGGGCCGCTGGCCGACGCGGCTTGCAACACATCCGCTACGAAAAACAGGAAAAGCGTGGCCGGCAGCGCAGCGGCGATGCCGTTCGCGACAAATACGATGAGCAAGCGCCTGAATGCCACATCGGCAAAGACTTGCCGCAAGCTGGGCAGCAAGGCCTGACTGACGGCAGGCACCGGTTGGCCGATGCCGACCCGGCTGAAGGTGGTTGCCGCAGCAATCAGCAACAAGGGGGGCAAGATCCAGCTCAAACGGGCAATGCCGTCACTCAGGTGGGCCGCCAGTACGCTGGGCAGCGCCGCTGCGAGAACCACGCCCACCAGACCAAAGCCCTCCCGTGCCGCAGTCAGCCGGGTTCTCAGGCGGGAATCCAGCCCGATATCCGCTCCCCACGCCTGATAGGCGACGCTGGCTGCCGAGAAGCCAAGGTACGTCAGCGCCAGCGAACCCAGCAACCAGAGGGCCGCGTGTTTTACCGGCGGATTGAGCAGCGCGACAAATCCGAGCGCAAAGGGAAGCAAGGCAACCGCCAGCATGCGGGGCCGCGACACGCGATCGGCGAGCCAGCCGAGCCAGGGGTCGATCCCGGCGTCAAGCAAACGGGCGCCAAGCAGGATGCCCCCAAGCACGGCCAGTTCCATGCCGGCGGTTTCGGCGTAAAAGTGCGGGACGTGAACGTAGATGGGGAGCGCAGCGAAGGCGAGTGGCAAACCGAGGACGCCGTAGGCGAGGATGCGGGCCGTGTTCATATCGTTTTGGCGGGATGCCGCGCCAGCCAGCAGGTGAGATTGGACCGGGATTCGCTTGGGATGCCAGGATTTCCGCCCTTGCGGGTCGTTTCCCTTGCTCGTGCGTGGCCACGAATCAGCAAGCAAAGCACCGCCTCGCCAGGAAGCGCAGGGACGATGGCGTAGGCCACCGCGAATCCCGGCATCACCTTTGGTCGTCGGCAGCGATGCATCCTGCCTTTGGCTGGTTGCTTTTGGCGAAGCAGTACAAAATTCGCCCGCAGCTGAAGCCTGGAAGAAAAGCTTGCGAAAATGGGCCCTTCTTTCATCACGAGCGCCTCAACAGTGCCGCCCGTAATTCCGGCGCACTGGTCCTGGCATCGAGCCAGATGCCAAAGAAGGCGCGGGCAAAACCGGCATCGTCGACGCTACCCAGCAGACGCCCGTTGAAATAAAAACTGGCGCCCTCCGGACGATACTGGCCAATGATGTAATCGCCCGTCCTGACATCGGGAAACAGCCGGGTCATCTGCTCGCCCCAACGTTTCAGCATCGCGTCGTCGCCGCCTAACGCGCGCATTTCCTTGACGCTGGCCTCCGCAATCGCGGCGCCGGCGATGGTCCGTTTATAATCCAGACGCAGGGCGAGCGGCGGCCGTTGGGGATCGTCGGCGGCCCACAAGGTCGCTTCGTAGACCAGAAAGCCGAAGCGACGGAATTCTCCATTGCCCCAGCGCTTCAAGCCGGCCGTCGGATCCGGGTTGGCGACAGCGGCAAACGGGAGGGCTGCCAGGCCCAGCAGCAAGCGGCGGCGCGCCGCCCGGAAAATTGCGTTTTCGGACGATTTTTCCGGTTGACCGTGGACATCGCCATCCCTGGCGCTGCAGGCCACCCAATCAGCGATGCGCGAGTTCAAACTGGACCACATCGATATTTCCGGCCAGAAAGCCGGCCTCGCAGTAGCAGAGGTACATGCGCCACAAGCGGCGGAAGGGCTCGTCAAAGCCGAGTTTCTGGATGTCGGGCCAACGGGCCTCGAAGGCATGGCGCCATTCGGCCAGCGTGCGGGCGTAGTCGCGACCAAAGCCAAATTCTTCACGAACCACGAGGCCCTGCTTCGCCGCCGCGGCGCGGAAGGCGGCACGCGACGGCAGCATGCCGCCGGGGAAGATGTATTGCTGGATGAAATCCGTGCTGCGCCGGTATTCCGGAAAAATGTCGTCGCGAATGGTAATGCTCTGCACCACGGCCTTGCCACCCGGTTTCAGGGACTTGGCCAGGGTTTTGAAGTAGGTCGGCCACCAGCGTTCACCGACGGCTTCAAACATTTCGATGGACACGACGTGGTCGAACTGCTCGTCGAGATCGCGGTAGTCCTGCAGGCGCAGGTCGGCTGCCGGAACGCGCTTCTGCGCCCATTCCAGCTGGGCTGGCGAGAGGGTCACGCCCGTCGTCTTCAAGCCGTACTGTACCGCCATGTCGGCAAAGCCGCCCCAGCCGCAACCGATCTCCAGGACAGTCTGGCCAGGCTCGGCACTCAGGCAATTGAGGATGCGGCGGTATTTGGCATGCTGGGCGGTTTCCAGCGAGCCATCATCGGCTTGACGATAGATCGCGGCGGAATAGCTCATGCTCGGATCGAGCCACAACCGGTAGAAGTCGTTGCCCAGATCGTAGTGCGCCATGATATTGCGCTTGCTGCCGCTGCGGCTGTTGTTGTTCAGCCAGTGGCGGATACGGGCGGCAAGCAGATTGCGCCAGGAGCCATAGACAGCCTTTTTCAACTGCTCACGGTTCGCTGCCAGCAGCGTCATCAGGCCGGTAATATCCGGGGAATCCCACTGCCCGTCGAGGTAGGCTTCGGTCAGACCGATGTCACCCTTGGCCAGCACCTGCCCGAACATGGCTTCATCATGAACGTGCAGGGTCACACCATGTTCGCCGTCACCAAACAGGCGACAGTCGCCCCCGGGCAAACGGATTTCCAGCAGGCCGCCCTGCAGCTTTTCCAGTAATTCGAAGACCAGCCGGGTGTCGCGGGCAAGTGGGTCGGAAGCGCGCAGAGTCATCGTGTTCATTTGGTGGATTCCCGTAGGGGTTGAGAGACGTGGGCGCCACGAAAAGGCACCCCTTTCAGCCAGAGTTTCAAGGCTTGCCAGTGGATGCGGAACATCACGCCGGCGGTGAGAAAAGGCATCTTCAGGAAGGCGCCGAGCAAGGCGGCGGTAGACCATGCGCGCGGCTTGCCGGAAATGGAGGTGAGCAGGAGTTCACCCTCGGCATCGTCGTAATCGATGCGCGCCAGCGGGACCGGGCGATCAAGATGAAAGCGGAAGCGGTAGCCGCCTTCAATGTCATTGAAAGGCGAAACGTGAAACTCCTTGGTCGCGCGAATCTCCTGGCCATCGCGCAAGGGCGTGCCATCAGCGTTGTGCAGCAAGTAGCTGTGGCGACCACCGAAGGTATTGTTGACCTCGGCCAGCACGGCCATCAGCGCGCCACCACCATCGCGGCAGAACCAGAAGCTGACCGGATTGAAGACATAGCCCAACACCCGCGGAAAACATTGCAGCGTGATTTCTCCATCATCCGGCAGACCACGCTGACGCAGTTGCCCCTGTATCCACGGCAACAGGGGACTGCCATCGCGCGCGCCATGATCCTCCGTGCGGAAGCTGAGCAGATTGCTGCGGTCAACCGAAAAAATCGGGCAATTTGCAAATTCCGGATGTCGCACCGACAACTGAATATAGAAGACCGGATAAACAAAGGCATTGACGACCGGCCGCAACCGTCGATGCATCACGTTGCCCAGGAAGATAAGCGGCCTGTTCATGGCAGCCTCAGGCACGTTCCAGCTGACGCGTGGCGACCGCCTCACCCTGCCACGGCGCGCGAACACCCAGGCCGTTGACGACGCGCAGCGCCGATTTCAGGCCATCCTCATGGAAGCCATAACTGCCCCAGGCACCGGCCAGCCAGATGCCGTTGTCGCCCTGTACCGACGCCAGCCTTTGCTGCGCTTCAATCGCCGGGCCATCGAAAATGGGATGGGCGTAGTCGAACTCGGCAATCACCTTGGCCGGGTCCGGCTCGCGTGCCGGGTTGAGCGTCACCACCACAGGCGTCTTGAAGGGCAAGGGTTGCAATTTGTTGATCAGGTAAGAAACCCCCACCGGCTGGTCACCAGGCTCGCCACGGCCAGCAAAATAATTCCAGGCCGACCACAGTTTCTCGTCACGCGGCAGCAAGGCGCGGTCGGTATGCAACACCGCGCGATTGGGCTGATAGCGAATGGCCGACAGCACAGTGCGCTGGGCATCCGTGGCGGCATGGCCAAGAATGGCCAAGGACTGATCGCTATGACAGGCCATCACCACCTGATCGAATTGCTCGCTGCCGTGCACATGCGTCAACGTCAGCGCCTTACCGTCGCGTGTCACCGAAATGACCGGGCATGCCAGCCGAATGTCATCCAGCAGTGCGGCAATCTTGCGTACATAGGCACGGCCGCCACCTTTCACGGTTCGCCACATCGGCCGTTCGAAAACCTGCAACAAGCCGTGGTTCTGACAGAAGCGAATGAAGGTGGCGAGCGGCATGTCGAGCATCTGCCCGGTCGGACAGGACCAGATCGCAGCCGCCATCGGCAGCAGATACCAGTCCGAGAATGCCGCGGAATAGCGACCTTCCGCCAAAAAATCGCGCAGGCTGCGCTGGTTGTCCGGATGCGTCGCCAGCCACGCCATGCTTTCGCGATTGAAGCGCAGGATGTCGGAAAGCATGGACCAGAATGGCCGACGGACCAGATTGCGCTTCTGCCCGAAAACCGTGGCCAGATTGCTGCCAGCCCATTCCAGATCGGGATTTTCCAGGCTGACAGCGAAGGACATCTCGGTTTCGACACTTTCGACGCCGAGGAGCGAGAACATCGCGATCAGGTTCGGATAGGTCTTCTCATTGAAGACAAGAAAGCCGGTATCGACCGGATGCATCCGGCCCTCCAGGGTGACATCGACCGTGTTGGTATGCCCGCCGAGGTAGGCACCTGCTTCAAACAAGGTCACGTCGTGCTCGCGACTGAGCAGCCACGCGCTGGCCAATCCCGAGATGCCTGCGCCGACGACGGCTATGCGTTGCTTTCTGTTCATGCTTCCCCCGACTCGTTAATGCCACTCAGTACTGCATACGCAGGCACGTGATGAGTGGATGCAAGATTTCCCCGCGCGACGTCCCCCTGCTTTAGCAGGGGCGTCCTGATGGACGACATTTCAGCCAGATTCACGGTCGCTCCTTGCATTGATGGATTACTTGAGAAACTCGTCAATACGCGCCAGCAACTCCTTGTCATCCGGCGTCGTGAAACTGCCAAATGCAAGCACTTTGCTGCCATCGCGGTTGATCAGGTATTTGTGGAAGTTCCACTTCGGACGGCTATCCGTCAGCTCGGCCAGTTTCAAATAGAAAGGATTGGCCTGCTTGCCCCTGACCACGGTCTTGCTGACCATCGGAAACTCAACGCCATAGGTCAAACGGCAGAAATCTGCAATTTCCTTATCGCTACCCGGCTCCTGCTCGCCAAAGTCATTGGACGGAAAACCGACGACCACCAGGCCCTTGTCCTTCAATCGTGCGTACAGCTTTTCCAATCCGTCATATTGCGAGGTGAAACCACAGTAGCTCGCCGTATTGACCACCAGCAGTACCTTGCCCGCATACTGGCAAAGCGGCATGGGCTTGCCATCCTGCAGACGGGTGAAATTGTGATTGAGCAACGATGGGCACTCACCCGCGTTTGCCAACGGTGACATGACACAGATGCACGCCAGACCGACGATGCCGAGCCAGCGCTTCAGGATTCGATTCATCTCATGCTCCTTAATGTTTTGTCCTAGACAAATCGGACATTTGTTCGTAAGATAGCCATCAAACGTTCACATGTCAACGGTTTGTCTAACATTTGTTCAGGACAAATAATGAATACACCCGGGTTTAATATTGCCGCTGTCGAACGTGACACCGGCCTCTCCAAAGATGTTCTGCGCATGTGGGAACGGCGCTACGGCTTTCCTGTGCCTGACCGCGACGACAATGGGGAAAGAAGCTATCCCGCCGATCAGGTCGACCGTCTGCGTCTGATCAAGCGACTGATGGATCAGGGACATCGGCCAGGGAAGCTGATCGCGACGCCGACCACAGAATTGACTGCGCTGGCGCCAAGACGTACGAAGCCACCCGCTGCAAGCACGCCCGCGATGGCTGAAGAACTGGCCGAGTTGCTCGCCATGATCAAACAGCACGATGCAGCGGCATATCAGCAGGCAATGCAGCAGCGTCTGGCCCGGCAGGGGCTACAGCGATTTGTCCAGGACACCGTGGCACCGCTGACGCAGCAGGTTGGCGAACGGTGGGAGGACGGCAGCTTCGAAGTCTTCGAAGAACACCTGTTCACGGAGCTGACCAAACGGCTATTGCGCCAGGCTATCTCGACGTTGCCCGGTGGTGCCCGGGCGCCGCGAATTTTGCTGACCAGCGTACCGGATGAAGCTCACGTCCTCGGGCTGCTGATGGTCGAATTGCTGTTTGCGCTGGAAGGTGCAGCCTGCATTCCGCTGGGCACCCAAATGCCCCTGCTGGAAATCGGACGAGCGGCCCTGGCGCATCGCGCCAATATTGTCGCCCTTTCGTTTTCTGGCGCCTTTCCACAGCGCCAGATTCCCGCCCTGCTCCAGCAGATGCGCCAGATTCTTCCTGAAGATACCGCACTGTGGGTGGGTGGCAGCGGCGTTGCACGCCTTGGTGCCATGTCAGGCGTGGCATTCATGCACACGCTGGACGAAGCCGTCGCCGCACTGGCTAACTGGCGATTACAGCACCCAGTCAGCCCTGAAACCCCCACCTAAAAGCACTTCGGCGCCTGATAAACAGGCGCCGAAGCATGACAACCAGCA
>DAOLIO010000147.1:0-7650 GCA_035328505.1 Azonexus sp. | reverse complement strand
TCGGGCATGGCCTCAAGGTCGGCGTCGTCCAGTTCGTCAAAGGCCGCTCGGACACTGGCGAGGAAGCTTTTTTTCGCCAGCAGCCGAACGTCGCCTGGCACGTGGGCGGCGAAGGTTTTACCTGGGAAACCCAGGACAAGGAACGTGACGCAAGGGCGGCCCAAGCTGCTTGGGAAATTGCCTGCGGCCACCTGAGCGATCCGTCCATCGGCCTCGTCGTCCTCGACGAAATGACGTATGCCTTCAAATACGGCTGGCTGGATCTGGATGCCATTCTCGCCAAGCTGCTGGCGCGCCCCGCCATGCAGCACGTCATCATTACCGGTCGCGCCGCGCCGCAAGCCCTGCGCGAAGCCGCCGACACGGTCAGCGACATCGGCATGGAGAAGCACGCCTTTCAGAGCGGCATCAAGGCCATGCCGGGACTCGAGTTCTGATGCCGTCCTGCCCGGCACTGCTGATCGCCGCTCCCGCCTCCGGCCAGGGCAAAACCACCGTTACCGCCGCACTGGCACGACTGCATAGCCGCCAGGGTCGGCGCGTCACAGTCTTCAAATGCGGCCCGGATTTTCTCGACCCGCAGATTCACGCCTTCGCCAGCGGCCGTCCCTGCCAGAACCTCGATTTCGGCATGTGCGGCGAAGACGATGCGCGCTGGCGCCTGGCCCGGGCAGCGGAAGCGTCCGACCTGATCCTGATCGAAGGTGTCATGGGCCTGTTCGACGGGCAACCCTCGGCCGCCGACATAGCCATCCGCTTTGGCATCCCGGTCATGGCCCTGATCGATGCCGGGGCCATGGCCCAGACTTTCGGTGCAGTCGCCCATGGCCTCGCCACCTATCGCCCCGAACTGCCCTTTGCCGGAGTGCTGGCCAACCGCTCTGCCAGCGACGGTCATACCCAATTGCTGCGCAATAGCCTGCCGGCCGGCATGGGCTGGTTTGGCGCCCTGCCGAAGAGCGACAACAGCCTGCCCGAACGCCACCTCGGTTTGCTTCAGGCGGCCGAAATCACCGACCTCGCCGCGCGTCTCGATGCCCTGGCCGATGCCTTGGCGGCAAGTGCTGCGGTCGACCTGCCAAAACCCGTCAATTTCGCAACTTTCCCGACACCAGTCATTGCGCCGGCACTTGCCGGCCAGCGCATCGCCATCGCCCGCGATGCCGCTTACGGCTTTATCTACCCGGCCAATCTGGAAACGCTGGCCGCGCTAGGTGCCGAGCTACGCTTCTTCTCGCCGGTCGCCGGCGATTCACTGCCGGAATGCGATGCCATCTGGCTGCCGGGTGGCTACCCCGAACTTCACGCCGACACCCTCAGCCACCACACCGGCTTCTGGCAAGCTCTGAAAGCCCATGTGGCCGCAGGCAAACCCCTGCTTGCCGAATGCGGCGGCATGATGAGTCTGTTCGAAGAAATCGTCGACAAAAATGGGGCTTCTCACCGCTTTGGCGGCCTATTGCCGGGGCGCTCGGTGATGCAAAAACGTCTGGCTGCACTCGGTACGCAGTTTGCAGACCTGCCGGAAGGTCGGTTGGCTGGCCATACCTTCCATTATTCGACGTGCGAAACCGCGCTCGCACCACTGCACCGTGCCGTAGCGGCGAAAGGGGGTGACGGCGAAGCAATCTATCGTCAGAACCGACTCACGGCCACCTACGTTCATCTTTACTTCCCGAGCAATCCGACGGCCATCGCCAGCCTTTTCATGCGGTCACAACAGTTCGAATAATACGAAGATTTATGCAAGAAATAGCTGGTTTTTATGCAACCGGAAGCAGATACACTATGGCTTGTAACTTTCCCACACGGAGACACGCATGAAGAATTTCGTATTGATGGCCGCAGCACTGGTGCTCGGCTTCACATTGCAGATCGGCGACGCCGAAGCCAAGCGACTGGGCGGTGGCAGCTCTTACGGCATGCAGCGCCAGTCTGTGGCCCCGAGCAAGTCAACCAATGCTGCGCCAACGCCAGCGCCTCACCAGGCTGGCGCAGCAGCCCCGCAAGCCCAGCCCAAGCGCTCCTGGATGGGACCGCTCGCCGGACTGGCCGCCGGTATCGGTCTGGCCGCCCTGGCATCGCACTTCGGTTTCGGCGAAGGCCTGGCCAACTTCATGATGATCGGCCTGATCATCATGGCAGCCGTCATGCTTTTTGGCTTCCTGATGCGCAAGAAGGCGGCTGCCGCTCAACAAGGTGGCATGCAGTATGCGGGGGCTGGAAGCAACTATGGCGGCAATGCACCCCGCGAACCAGCGCCCTTCAATCCGGCCAGTTCGGCCATTGCGGCGCCGATCGCTAACGGGTCCGGCAGCGGCAATATTCCCGCTGGCTTCGATGTCGACGGCTTTGTACGGAACGCCAAGGTCAACTTCATCCGCCTGCAGGCATCCAACGATGCCGGCAACCTCGACGACATCCGCGAATTTACCTCGCCGGAAATGTTTGCCGAAATCAAGATGGAGATGGGTGAACGCGGTCACACCAAGCAGGAGACCGATGTCGCCCAACTCAATGGCGAGGTGCTTGACGTCGCCGAAGAGGCCAACCGCTATATCGTCAGCATCCGTTTCACCGGCCTGATCAGCGAAGAAAAGGGAGCGGCGCCGGCGCCATTCGACGAAATCTGGCACATGACCAAGCCGGCTGACAACAGCCGCGGCTGGGTATTGGCCGGAATCCAGCAAGTCCAATAACGTCGGATACGCCCCCAACAAGGCTGGCGAGATGTCTCGCCAGCCTTTTTTATTCTGGGGTCGAGGACGACCCGGCATTAGCCATTTGTGAAATAGTTCATTGAACTCATGGATCATCGATGGCATAGTCGCCATTGCATTTGTAAAGGACCCTTTACAAGCCATAACGTCCCTGTCAAAAATATGGCAATGCCATACAATAAAATTCTCCTGGCTATTGCGTGCGTCATGGTTGCGACGCTTTCATCCCTTGCTTTGGCAATGCCGGATGACGATATCAGTCTCGAAGACCTGACAAAAACCGAAATCTCCTCGGTTTCCCGACGTAATCAAAGCCTGAGCAATGTGCCTGCTGCCGCCTTCGTGATCACTGCCGAAGACATCCGCCGCTCTGGCGCCCTGGCCTTGCCCGATGTCCTACGGATGGTACCGGGCATTCAGGTGGCCCAGATTGACAGTGGGCGATATGCGGTTACGGCGCGCGGCTTCAACGGTCGTTTTGCCAACAAACTGCAAGTACTGATCGACGGCCGAAGCATCTACGACCCATTTTTTTCGGGGACGGTCTGGGAATATGACCCGATTCCACTTGAAGACATCGAACGAATCGAGGTTATCCGAGGTGCCGGTGCTGCGATGTGGGGCGTCAATGCCGTCAACGGGGTTATCAATATCATCAGCAGGCATTCCCGCTCGCAATCTGGCGGCATGCTTTCGAGCACCATTGGCACCAATGGTCAGGGGCTGCTGTATGCCCGAGCCGGCGGAAACATCGATGCGGATACCTCGTGGAAAATTTCTGCCCAGGGCCGCCATGCGGAACCATCCAAACAGTTGGCCAATGATCACTACAGCGAAGATAGCCTGACCAATGGGGTGGTCGATTTTCGCTTCGATCGAACACTGACCGCTGGTAGCGATCTCAGCCTCTGGGCCAATGCTGGCAGTTCATCCGTTGGCGACCTCTACCCGCTCACGCCGAATCCACTTAATCCGTCCACACTGATCTCCGTCCCCGTCACGCAAAAGGTATCCAACCAGACATTGGGCGCCCGCTATCGCTGGCTGACGAATCAGGGAATTGAATCTTCGCTACAAGCTTCATTTTCCAGCACCTCCACGGAACTCAAGGGGGCGCTCGACGTTGATCACAATCAGTTCGACCTTGACTATCAGGGACGCTACACATTTTCGGCCCACGATATTTTATGGGGTGCCAGCCACAGAACAGTTTCGGATGAAATGTGGGCCAGATATGTTGTCGAAATAGCCAAACCGGAATTTACCCAGCGAACCACCGGGGTCTTTGTTCACGACAACTGGACGCTGGTCGATGATTTATTGCAACTTGGCCTAGGCGCTCGTTGGGACCAAAGCAATCTGGGTGGCAATACCTTTTCTCCCAATGCCACGGTGATGTGGACGCCCACGCGCAACGATACGTTGTGGACAAAATATTCCAAGGCGCCCCGCATGCCTGCGCGCGCCGAATACGACATCACCATGCTAACGGGATTCAAGCCGCCCGTCCCTCCCTTTGTCCCTCCCGTCGCATTTCGTGCTCAGCCTGGCAGCCAGCCGTTGCGCCAGGAAAAAATGGAAGGCTTCGAAATTGGCTATCGCAAACAATTTGCGCCCCAGTTCGGCGTAGACCTTTCCGTCTATCGCTATCGCTATTCCGACATTGTCTCCAGCACGCTGGGGAGCACGCAGTTTCCGGTCTTCCTTTACGGAATTCCATTCGCTTATCAGAACCTTGACCGCTGTAACTGCGCCAGCGGTTGGCTGAGTGGTGCTGAACTGAGCGTTGACTGGTTGCTGACCCCCATCTGGCGGATGCAATTGTCGTATGCCTATACCCATGTCAACATGGACGACTCAAGCAACCCGATCGCGCAAGCGCAGGGGAAGAGCCAGGAACGCTCAACCCCTCGCCACTACGGCTCCTTGCGTTCGCAATGGAATATTTCGTCCAGCCAGCAATTTGACGCCTGGATCCGGGGCTCGTCAGGCCTGTACAGAACACTGAGCCCTTACACCACCGAGATGCATGTCCCCGGCTACGTGACGCTTGATCTGCGCTACGCCTTCAAACTGAACAAGGATCTGGAACTGGCATTGACCGGACGTAACCTGGTCGGCCCGCGGCGCATTGAATATGTGACGGATTACGTCCCCGCCACGCCCGTGATCATTGAACCGTCGCTTCTACTATCGGCACGCTGGAAATTCTGATCATGCCAGCACGCCGCCACTTTTTGCTCCCAAAGCGCCCCTTGCACTGGCTGGCCGTGCTACTGCTCACCTGTGTGTCGACTGCATTTGCCCTTCCGGAATCAGAGCCTCAGCTGGAGGCCGCCTATCTGGTCAATTTCATGAAGTACGTTGATTGGCCAGCCAGTAACCGCACTACGACAACCATCTGCCTGTTTGGCCGCGATACCTTGGGTTCGTTTCTCGCAAGCTACGAAGGACGCTCGGTCGGCGGCAAAGAGTTGCGTATTCGCCGGGCCAACAGCCCTGACGACATGTCGAACTGCCAGCTGGTCTACATTCCCGATATTGAAGAAGCCCGGATCGGTGTCGTGTTGCGCTGGATTCAAAACATGCCGATACTCGCAGCCAGTAATAGCGATGGCTTTGCCCGTGCGGGAGGCGGCATCGAACTGGTCCGCAGTACGGGCCGTGTCCAATTCATTGTCAATGCCGAGAGCCTTTCAAAAAACGGGCTAACCCCCAGCTCTCAAATGCTGCGCCTTGCCCAGAAGGTCATCGGAGCTGAGCGTTGAGTACGCAACACAGTATTCGGAAAAAAATTGCACTGGCAATTGCAGCCTCGCTGGGCATCGGACTGCTGTTGTCATTTCTGACCTTTGCCATCCGCGAGGTCGACCAGCGGCGTCAGGCAAAGACCACTGAATTGTTTGCCATGGCCGACGTCGTTGCGTTCAATGCGTCGGCGGTCATTGAGTTCAACGACACGAAGGGCGCCAATCAATTGCTCAGCTCGTTCAGAGAACATCCGGACGTACTGACCGTCCGCCTGCTCGGCATTAATTCGAATTTTCGTTACCACTTCGACGCGCCCAACCGCACGCTGCCAGCCCAGGTAGCAATGGGCGACCAACCGCACAGTGAGCGCACCGTCTATGCCGACTGGTCCAACGTGACCGTCGCCGTACCGATCCGCTCCGACGATGGCGTTGTTGGAACCGTCACCATCACGTCCAGCCTGGACGCCGTTTGGCGAGCGATTATCTGGAACCTCCTGCTCTCCCTGCTGGCATTGGCCTTGTCGTTCGTGATCGCTTTTGCCATCGGCCGCCAGATGTTGGCTTCAATGCTCGCCGCGCTGGGCTCGCTGACGAATACGGCACAATATGTTGCCGAGTCGAAGGATTACTCAAGGCACGCCAGGATTTACTCCGATGATGAAATCGGGCGCCTGGGCGAAGCCTTCAACGCCATGCTCACGGAAATCGCGGAGCGTGACCACCAGTTGGCCGATCAACGCGATCATCTGGAAGATACAGTTCAGGAACGGACCCATGCCCTGTCATTGGCCAAGGAAGCCGCAGAAGCCGCCAGCCGGGCGAAAAGCACGTTTCTGTCAAACATGAGTCACGAACTGCGGACGCCGATGAATGCGATCATCGGCATGACCTACATGCTCAAGCGCAACAATCTGGATAGCAGCCAGATCGACAAGCTGGGCAAGATCGATGGCGCCGCCAATCACCTGCTGCAATTGCTCAACGATATCCTCGACCTCTCCAAGATCGACGCCGAGCGAATGACGCTTGAACGGACAGCGTTTTCCCTCGACGCCCTGACCCAGGAATTGGCGAATCTGCTGGCCCCGCGCGCCGAATCCGCCCGCCTGCATTTCGTGCTCGATATTGACCCACAGCTCAAGGTGATGCGGCTATTGGGCGACCCGCTGCGCTTGCAACAGATTTTGCTCAACCTTGCCGGCAACGCCATCAAATTCACCGAGCGCGGCGAAGTTCGCGTTGTGGCACGCATTGTCGAAAATAGTGGTGACTCCGTTCTGCTTGAGCTTTCGGTGTGGGATACCGGCATCGGCATTTCCCCTGAGGCGTTGGATCGTATTTTCAACCCCTTCGAGCAGGCAGACGGCTCGACGACGCGCAAATATGGTGGCACCGGCCTTGGCCTGCCCATCTGCCAGCGCCTGGTGCGCCTGATGGGCAGTGAAATCCAAGTGGTCAGCACACCGGGAGCCGGCAGCGTATTCACGTTTGCCATTCGTCTTCAGCGAGCCGAATCCGCGCCGGTCCGGACAATAGTGGCACCGCAGACCGGTATCGACGTAGAGGATATCTTGCGCGCCGAGTTTTCAGATTGTCGAATTCTGGTCGCTGAAGACGACTGGGTGAATCAGGAGGTTGCGCTCGAACTGCTGCGCATCACACTCGGCTTTTCAGTGGACATTGCCCCGGATGGCTTGCAGGCCGTTGATATGGCTCTGAGCACTCACTACGACCTGATCCTGATGGACATGCAAATGCCTGAACTGGATGGCCTCGGCGCAACGCAGGCGATTCGTGAAATCCCGGATTACGAACATGTTCCCATCATCGCCATGACCGCGAATGCGTTTGCCGAAGACCGTGCGCGCTGCCTCGACGCGGGCATGAACGACTTTATTGCCAAGCCGGTCAATCCCGACACGCTGTTTGCCATGATGCTGAAATGGCTCCGGGTCCGCCAGGCCGCGCGCGCTCAGCTGGAACAGCTCACTGCCAGCCCGCTCGCCCAGTCGGGCGGCAGCGCCGCGTAATCGTCGAATTCCGGCTGTTCGTCATACGGTCGACGCAGGCAGGCAAGCAGTCGCCGGACTTCGGAAAAATCCCCCGCCTTCGCCTTTCTGATTGCCGCTTCGGCCAGCCAGTTGCGCAAGACATATTTGGGGTTGGCCGCCAGCATG
>DAOLIO010000146.1:2407-7699 GCA_035328505.1 Azonexus sp. | reverse complement strand
GCCCTGAAATTTGGCGTTGGCCTGTTTCAGCCGGACAGAGACAAGAACGATGCGACCTATCGACCCTTGGCAGATTACCTCTCCAAAAAGCTGAACCGACCGGTCGAACTGCGCACCGTTGATAGCTGGGAGGGCCTCGCCAAGTCGCTGGCCAATGGCGAAACCGATATTGCCCTGATGGGTCCGTGGGGATACGTGCTGGCTAACCACCAGGCCGGCGCACAGGTGATTTCGACCATTCTGTACGATGGTAAGCCCGAGTATTTCGCGATTACGGTTACCAGCCCGAAATCCGGCATCAACACGCTGGCTGACCTCAAGGGCAAGACCTTCGCATTTGGTGACAAGGGGTCGACTTCCGGCTACCTGATCCCGCTGCACTACCTGATGACCCAGGGCATCACGCCGGAAAAATATTTCAGCAAGGTCATCAATACCTCGCACCAGGCGATCGAAACCCAGGTCACCCAAGGCGTGCTTGATGCCGGCGCAGACTACAACCGAAACCGCAACGCCATGATTGAACAGGGGCTGATCAAGGCGGAAGACTCGAAAATCATCTGGACCTCCGCCCCCTTGCCCAATGACGCTTTTGCCGTCAGTCATGAATTGGCCAAGGACAAAGCGCTGGTTGCGACTATCCAGACCGCCTTGGGCGGCGTTGGCGAAGCGCTAAAAACCCAGCCGAAATTGCTTCCACCGCATTACACCGGCTTTGTCAGCACCGATAACGCCTTCTACAAACCAATCCGCGATGCCGGTCTGGCCACCGGGAAGTTGCAGGCAAAATAATGGCAGCGCATGCCCTGACCACGCGACTTGTCGATCGTTTCAGCGGTCGGCTCGGCTTTTTGGGGCTGACCCTGCTCTATGGCCTGTTGATTGCCACTTGCTTGGGCACCCTGGCCAAGGAAAACGAACTATCGCTGGGACGCAATCCGGTCGCCAATCTGATCAAGACCGCTGGCGAATTTGCGCGCCCCAGTTTTGTCGACGCCTGGCTGGGCAATCCCAATTTTGAATATCGCAGTGATGACGGTACGCTGCTGCGCGTCGAAAACCGGCAGGAGGTCGAACAGGACTACCTGTCCGGCCTCGTGCGTGCCACCTGGACGACCATCCGCATTGCCACGCTCGGCTCGCTGCTGGGTGCCCTGCTTGCCCTGCCGCTGGCGGTACTGACGGCGCACAATCTTTCTGCGTCAAGAGCAATAGCCTGGCTGGCCAAGGGCATCCTTGACGTTTCCCGCTCCATTCACACCCTGGTTTTTGGTCTGGTACTGGTCGGCATCGTCGGCCTCGGCCCGACGGCGGGCATTCTGGCCATCGCGCTGCATTCCATGGGCACCTATGGCAAGCTGTTCGCCGAAGCCATCGAGTCGCTGGACATGGCAGCCATCGACGCCGTAAAGAGCGTGGGCGCAGGACCAGTGCAGGTTTTTTTCAATGCGGTATGGCCGTCAGTATTGCCGCAGTTTGTCTCAAGTCACCTCTATGTCTGGGAATTCAACATTCGCGACTCGACCATACTCGGCATCATTGGCGCTGGCGGACTGGGTCTGCTGATTACCGAGGCGACTTCGCTGTTTCAGTGGGGCCGTCTATCCACAGTCCTGATTGTGATCATCATCCTTGTTGCCTCCTTTGACGCCGTCAGTCGCCGGATCAGGCAGGCCTTGTCATGAAATCACCACTTTGTATTTCCCTGCAGTCAGTACTTTGTGCCGCGGATGGCCGGGCACTACTGCAGATTGACCACCTGGAAATTGCTCACGGTGAACGCATCGCCATCGTCGGTCACAATGGCGCCGGCAAGTCCACGTTGCTGCGATTGCTCAGCGGCTTCATGCCTGCAACCCATGGGGACGTTGAAGTCTTGGGCCACCGTCTGGGCCACCCCTTGTCGACCGCCGAACTCCGGGCGCTGCGCGTCGAACTTGGCCAGGTGTTACAGGGGCTGCATCTGGTGGCGCGGCTGTCTGCCGTGGACAATGTATTGATTGGCAGCCTTGGACGCGTCAAAGGCTGGCGTAGCTGGGCACGCTGCTTTCCCGCCACTGAAGTTGCCCGTGCAGAGGCGGCGTTGCATTCGGTCGGCCTGTTGCCGCGCGCCAACACCCGGGCTGACAAACTGTCCGGCGGCGAGCGCCAGAAGGTGGCGATTGCACGGCTCCTGATGCAGGGGCCACGCCTGATCCTGGCCGATGAACCCACCGCAGCGCTCGACCCTTCCGCCGCCATCGAGATCTGTCATCTGCTGGCCAAGGCGGCTGCCCATGCAACGCTGATCTCCGTGGTCCATAACCCGTCGCTGCTGCCGCTGCTGGCTGATCGGGTGATCGGTCTGCGGCAAGGGCGCGTCGCTTTCGATCTACCGGTTGCTGCGGTAGATGACCAGCAACTGGTTAACCTGTACCGACCCGATAATGGCCATGAACGACCCCATTGGCAAATACCCGTCTCCCGCCAGGAAATCGCTTTTGAGTGATATCGCCACGGTTCGGCCCTATCGCCGCTTGCTCGCCGTCATCGCGTTTGTCTGCCTGTTGCTGGCAACGATTGAAATAACCGGCTTGCGGGCTCACCTCAGCCTTGAATTCCTGCAACAACAGATACTGGCCAACAAAGCCACAGGCTTGCTGATATTCGTTGTGCTGTTTGCCCTGGGCAATCTGATTCAGGTACCGGGCTGGATTTTTCTTGCAGCGGCCGTCTTGACGCTGGGCAAGACATGGGGAGGCATTGCAACCTATATCGCGGCATGCCTTTCCTGTATCTCCACCTTCCTGGCCATTCGGCTGATCGGCAGCGACGCGCTGCGACAACTGAAAAACCCGTTGGCGAAGCGAATCCTGGGTCACCTCGATGCCCATCCCCTACGTAGCGTGACTCTGCTGCGAATTTTGTTTCAAACGATGCCGGCGGTGAATTACATGCTTGCCATGTCCGGAGTACGTTTTCGGCATTACCTGGCCGGCACATTGGCAGGACTGCCGCTGCCAATCGCGTTGTATTGCCTGCTGTTCGAATATCTCGCCACCGCGCTTCCCCATATTCCCCACGCCTGAGGAACTTTTTGAGTGCCCCCTGAGATCGTGCGTGTCGCCCCGGCAATTGCACGAGAACCTACTGGCGTTTCGGCAATCCATACCTTCATTGGCGAAAATTTATGTAAGAAATCCCCGGCTTCACGCGACTAAGGATCAGAAGCTCAACAAAGCCTGGTGATGCTTCTTGTCGCACCAGGCTATTCAGGAGAAGAAAATGAATCGTCGCAACTGGCTCATTCAAATGTCCGGTCTGGTCGCCGCAAGTGCGTTACCGTTTGGTTCCGCAAGCGCCGCCAGCACCTTTCCGCTCAACAAAAGCAAGCAGGAGTGGCGCAAGCTGCTTTCGCCGGAGGCCTATCAGGTCCTGTTCGAGGAAGCGACCGAACGGGCCGGCAGCAGCCCCCTGAACAGCGAAAAACGGGCCGGCACCTTCATCTGTGCTGCCTGCAATCAACCCCTGTTCGACAGTGCCCACAAATACGACAGTGGCACGGGCTGGCCGAGCTTCTGGCAACCGCTGGCCGGTGCCGTCGATACCTCGACAGATTTCAAGCTGATCTACCCGCGCACCGAATATCACTGCAGCCACTGCGGTGGCCATCAAGGACACGTTTTCAATGACGGCCCGAAGCCGACAGGAAAGCGCTATTGCAACAACGGCATCGCCCTCACATTCGTCGTGCAGGGTGATGCATTACCGGCGTTACGGACATGAAAATAACTCATTTTTTCCGGTTGACCGCAGCACTCACGCTGCTGGCCGTCAGTTTCCTGACCCAAGCGGCCGATCCCCCAGCCAGCAGGGCCACCGCCATTTTTGCCGGCGGCTGCTTCTGGTGCGTCGAAGCGGATTTTGAAAAGCTGCCCGGCGTCATTGAAGCCGAATCGGGTTACACCGCCGGCCAGACGAAAAACCCGAGCTATGAAGCGGTCAGCGCGGGCCACACGGGTCATGACGAAGCCGTCCGCGTCATTTATGACCCGCAGAAAGTCAGCTACGCACAGCTGGTCGACTATTTCTGGCACCACATTGATCCGACGGTCAAGGATCGCCAGTTCTGCGATATTGGCAACCAATACCGCAGCGGCATTTACTGGCAGAACGAAGCTGAGCGAAAGGTCGCCGAAGAAAGCCGGGATGCCCTGCTGAAAAGCGGCCGTTTCCCGGTGATCTACACGGAAGTGCTGCCGGCTACCCCCTTCTGGCCGGCCGAGGAGTACCACCAGAACTATTACAAGAAAAACCCGATCCGCTACGCCTATTATCGTAACGGCTGCGGCCGGGATGCGCGGGTACAGCAAGTTTGGGGCGAGAAAAAATGAGTGACATGGCGGGGCGCAGTTGCCCGCTACGATACCGCTACGGCGCCGAAGCCATCGCCCGCCTGCCAGCCATCGACGCCGAAACCTTGTATGTCGTCGGCGGCCTCTACGGCAACCTGCCGGCGCTCGACACCATCGAGCGCATGGCGGCGGCAGAACCCGGGCCGGTCACCCTCATTTTCAACGGTGACTTCAACTGGTTCGATGTCGACGATGCCGGGTATGCAGAGATCAATCGTCGCGTGCTCGCCCATCACGCCATCGTCGGCAATGTCGAGGCCGAACTCGGCGTTGACGGTGATGCCGCAGGTTGCGGATGCGCCTATCCGGATCACGTTGCGGGTGCCGTCGTCGAACGCTCCAACCGTATCCACGCCCGCCTCAAGGCCACTGCGGCGCGGCACCCGGATATTCTCGCCGCACTCGCCAGATTGCCGATGATTGCCCGCTTCAACGTTGGCGGCCAAAGGATCGCCGTCGTGCACGGCGATGCCGACTCGCTCGCCGGCTGGCGCTTCGATGCGACGGCACTGAGCGATCCGCACAACCAACCGTGGCTCATCGAGACGTTCCGCCGAGCCGATGTCGACATCTTTGCCTGCACCCATACCTGTTTGCCGGCCCTGCGCCGATTGCCGCCGGGTCTGATCGCCAACAATGGTGCGGCCGGCATGCCCAATTTCAGTGAACAACGCTACGGCCTGTTGACCCGAATCAGCACCCGCCCGCCAAACGATGACGCGCGCTACGGCGAGGTGCAGCACGGGGTTCATATCCACGCTTTGCCGATTCGTTACGACCACGCCGACTGGGTCCGGCGCTTCCTGGCCAACTGGCCGGAAGGTTCGGATGCCTGGCTATCCTATTTCAAGCGCATCGAACACGGCCCCGACTATTGTCGACCTTGACTCTGGCCGGC
>DAOLIO010000146.1:0-2307 GCA_035328505.1 Azonexus sp. | reverse complement strand
GGTACTCTCCGAAGCGGCGGTCGGGGTCCTCAAGCCACAACCGGATGTTTATGCGCTGGCCGCCGGACAAATTTCGGTGTTACCTGATGGCGAGATTGATGAATGGTCGCTTTATGCAATTGGCTTGATCACAAATAATTCATGCAAAGCCGTAAGAAATAGCGGTCATCCTGCGACTAAGGAATACAGGTGACGCTTTCGCGTTAGCCGTCCTCATCAACTGGCAGGGATCGTTCATGAATTACAAGAAGCTGGCGCTAGTAGCTTTCATCGGTGTGTTGATCGGGCTCTATGTCCACTACGACCTGGGTCAATACCTGAGTCTCCAGTCGCTCAAGAGTCAACAGGCCGCCATCGAGGCTTTCCGCACTGGCAATCCGCTGTTGAGCATTGCCGGATATTTCGTGGTGTACGTCATTGTCACTGCCCTTTCGTTCCCAGGCGCGGCGCTTCTCACGCTGGCTGGCGGAGCGGTCTTCGGGCTGATTGGGGGCACGCTCATTGTTTCCTTTGCCTCGACCCTGGGAGCCACCCTCGCCTTCCTGATGTCCCGCTTTCTGCTGCGCGACTGGGTTGCCGGGCGTTTTGGCCAGCGACTCGCAGCTATTGACGCAGGCGTGCGCCGTGAAGGCGGTTTCTATCTCTTCACGCTGCGGCTGGTACCGGCTTTCCCGTTTTTCCTGGTCAATCTGCTGATGGGACTGACCGCCATGAAAACCTGGACGTATTTCTGGGTCAGCCAGATTGGCATGCTGGCCGGAACCGTGGTCTACGTGAACGCCGGCACCCAACTGGCCAAGCTCGATTCCCTGTCCGGCATCCTCTCGCCGGGTCTGCTTGGCTCGTTTGTTCTGCTCGGCATCTTTCCCCTGATTGCCCGCAAGCTCGTGGAGATTGTTCGCATGAACAAGGTATTCGCCCACTGGAAGAAGCCGGCGCGCTTCGACCGCAATCTGGTCGTCATCGGCGGCGGCAGCGCCGGGCTGGTCACGTCCTACATCGCCGCCGCCGTCAAGGCCAAGGTCACGTTGGTCGAAAAGCACAAACTGGGCGGCGACTGCCTGAACACCGGCTGCGTGCCGTCGAAGGCGCTGATCCGCTCGGCCAAGTTCCTGTCACATATCAGCCGCTCGGCAGAATTCGGTATTGCCTCGGCCAGTGCCACGATCGAATTTTCCGACGTCATGGAACGGGTGCAATCCGTCATCAGAACGGTCGAGCCGCATGACTCGGCAGAGCGCTACACCGAACTCGGCGTTGATGTCGTGCAGGGCAGCGCAACAATCGTTTCACCGTGGGAAGTCGATATCACCCGCGACGATGGCAGCACCCAGCGTCTGACGACGCGGAGCATCGTCATCGCCACCGGTGCCCGGCCCTTCGTGCCGCCCATTCCTGGCATCGAAGACGTCGGCTATCTCACCTCCGACAACGTCTGGAATTTGCGCAAATTACCCCGGCGACTCGTCGTCCTCGGTGGCGGCCCGATTGGTTCGGAAATGACTCAGGCCTTTGCCCGGCTGGGTGCGAAAGTGACGCAGGTGGAAATGGGTGAACGCATCATGGTGCGTGAAGACCCTGACGTTTCGGAACTGGTGACCCAGCGTTTTCGTTCGGAAGGGATCGATGTGCTGCTCAAGCACCAAGCCAAGCAATTCATGATCGAAAATGGCGAGAAGATCCTGATTGCCGAACACGATGGGCAGGATGTGCGGATTCCGTTCGATGCCGTGCTGGTCGCTGTCGGCCGCGTTGCCAATCTGAAAGGATTCGGCCTTGAAGCGCTGGGCATACCGACTGGCCGCACGGTCGATACCAACGAATTCCTGCAAACCAATTACCCGAATATCTACGCTGCCGGCGACGTTGCGGGTCCTTACCAATTCACCCACACCGCCGCACACCAGGCGTGGTATGCCGCGGTCAACGCGCTTTTTGACCCATTCAAGAAATTCAAGGCCGATTACTCGGTGATCCCGTGGGCGACCTTTGTCGAACCGGAAGTCGCACGAGTCGGCCTGAATGAACTGGAAGCCCGGGAAAAAGGCATTCCGTACGAAGTCACCACCTACGGCATCGACGATCTAGACCGGGCGATTGCCGACAGTGAAGCCCACGGCTTCCTCAAGGTATTGACCGTACCGGGCAAAGACAAGATCCTCGGGGTCACCATCGTCGGCGAACATGCCGGCGACCTGATCGCCGAATACGTCCTCGCCATGAAGCAAGGCATCGGGCTGAACAAGATACTGGGCACCATTCACATCTACCCAACGCTGGCCGAAGCCAACAAGTACGTCGCCGGCA
>DAOLIO010000145.1:0-7741 GCA_035328505.1 Azonexus sp. | reverse complement strand
TCAAGGACGGGACCGTCAATCTCGACTGGCCGGCGCTGGCACGTCCAAAACAGACAGTCGTTTTTTACATGGGCATTGGTGCAGTCAATGAAATCTGCCGACAGATGATCAATCATGGCCTGCCGTCGATGACCCCCGCTGCCGTAGTCCGCAATGGAACTCAACCTGACCAGCAAACGCTGCTGGCCACGCTGGGCACCCTGCCCGCTCGCATGGCCGAATCCGGCATCAAGCCACCGGCGCTGATCGTGGTCGGTAGCGTCGTCAACCTCCAAGCAAAACTTAACTGGTTCGAGAAACAATGAAATATCTCTGGCTGATTGCAGCGCTTTTCGTTACCTCCGCTCATGCCTATACCGCTCAGGAATTGCGAGAAGACTGCCAGGCCGCGGACGACTTTTTCGCCCACAAAAGGACAACTGACGTCTATCAATCGGTCAAAAGCGCGCGCTGCATCTCTTACCTGGCGGGTTTTGCCGACAGCTATTCGGTCAGTGACTTTCTGGCCGAAAAAGTTGGGGTAAAACTCAATGCTTTCTGCCTGCCGAACGACCCCGAACTCTCCATGCGACTGGTCCGTGCGGTACTTATCCATATCCAGCACGTGCCACCCAATACCACTGTCAGCACGGCAAAACTAGTTGCCGGCGCATTTGCAAAAGCATTTCCGTGCACCGATACGCTTGAATCCCGGAAGTGATTCGTGGATAATCCGGCCTCCGATTGCCCCGGTGGCGGAATCGGTAGACGCAGCGGATTCAAAATCCGCCGCCGAAAGGTGTGCCAGTTCGAGTCTGGCCCGGGGCACCAGTTATAAAGAAAAAGGCTTTCAGCGATGAAAGCCTTTTTCCGTTTCTGCCACAAGTGACTTCTCCCTGGATGTTTCGAACAAATGACTCAGGGCGCGTGGAACACCTGTCCAGCCTCAATACAGAAACATATTTTCGCAAATATCCCTGAGAGATTTCGCGCTGCCAAGCCGATCTAATGCTAGTGTTCATCCCGTCAGCAAGCATGCTGACCGAATAGATTCCAAGTTCAATCTCTTGAAGGGAATGTATGAAAACGCTACTGCAATCGTTTGTTGTTGGAACCGGCCTGCTGATCGCCGCTCACGCTTTCGGCCAAACACCTGCCATGCCGGCAAGCCCCATGACAGCGCCGCCACCTGCAACTGTGGCTGCCCCGGCCGCACCGATGGCCCCCGCAACCGCAACGCCAACGGCCAAGAAAAAAGCCTTCCAAACACCGGCAACCGCTGCCCCCGGTGGCGGACCTGACAAAGTTTGGGTGAATTCCGGATCGAAGGTTTATCACTGCCCAGGCGGCAAGTATTATGGCAAGACCAAGGCTGGCGCGTACATGAGCGAAGCCGATGCCAAGGCGGCCGGCAACCACGCGGTGAGCAAGAAAGGCTGCTTCTGATCCGCAAACTTCGGCCCAACACTGAACCTCGCTGCGGCGAGGTTTTTTATTGCCCGGCCATAACCTGTCACAAAGGTGCATCAAAGAGAACAAAAGCGCCGGTGATAGAATGTGCGCCCCTCGATGGAACAACAACGAATCCACGGGGCTAAAGTCAGAGACTCAACGTTTGCCCGCCTGCTTGTTCATTCATAACGGATTCCGCCCATGTCGTTGACCGTCGACGACTTCGACTTCCCCCTCCCGCCCGACTTGATCGCCCAGCACCCGGCCGCTGAACGCCGTGGCAGCCGTTTGCTGCATGTCTGCGGTCAACGGGCATTTGATCGAAAATTTGAAAATTTGCCCGAGCTGCTGAAAGCGGGTGATCTGCTGATATTCAACGACACACGCGTCATCAAGGCACGCTTCTTTGGCGTCAAGGACAGCGGTGGACGGGTAGAAATCATGCTCGAGCGCATCGTCGATGCCACCCACGCGATCTGCCAGATTCGCGCCAGCAAGGCACCGAAGCCGGGCAGCACCCTCACACTGGCCGACGCCTTTACCGTAAAAATGGCTGGGCGCACCGGCGCCGACAACGATTTCTTTGTGCTGGAACTGGTCGATGCCGGCAACTTCTGGGAACTGGCTGAACAATACGGCAAGCTGCCGTTACCGCCTTACATCGCGCATCCGGCGGAAGGCGCTGACGAAACGCGTTACCAGACGGTCTACGCCCGTGAGCCGGGTGCGGTCGCAGCCCCCACCGCCGGCCTGCATTTCGATGAAGCAATGCTGGCCACGCTGAAGTCGCAAGGGATCAATACGGCCTTCCTGACCCTCCATGTTGGCGCCGGCACCTACCGGCCCATGCGCGTCGACAAAATCGCTGACCACCGCATGCATAGCGAGCGCTTCGAGATACCGCAAGCCACGGTGGATGCCATTGCCGCCACCCGCGCGGCTGGGGGCAGCATCGTCGCCGTGGGCACGACCAGCCTGCGGGCGCTCGAATCTGCCGCCAAGGATGACGGCACGGTTGGTGTCGGCGGCGCCGAAACCAGCATTTTCATTACCCCCGGCTACCGCTTCAAGGTCGTCGACCGGCTGATCACCAACTTCCATCTGCCGAAATCGACACTGCTCATGCTCGTTTCAGCCTTTGCCGGCTACGAAAACATCCGCGCCGCCTACGCCCACGCCGTAGCCGAGCGCTATCGCTTCTTCAGCTATGGCGACGCCATGCTTCTGGAAAAAACCGATGCAATTTGAACTCCTCAAAACCGATGGTACCGCCCGGCGCGGCACGCTGACGCTGGCCCACGGCCAGGTCCAGACCCCCGTCTTCATGCCGGTCGGCACCTACGGCACGGTCAAGGCGATGACGCCGCAATCGCTGCACGACATCGGCGCCCAGATTTGCCTCGGCAACACCTTCCACCTCTGGCTGCGTCCGGGGCTGGATGTGATTGCCGCCCACAACGGCCTGCACGATTTCATGAACTGGCAGAAGCCTATCCTGACCGACTCCGGCGGATTCCAGGTCTTCTCGCTCGGCGCCATGCGCAAGATCACCGAGGAAGGCGTCAAGTTCAGTTCGCCGCACGATGGCGCCAAGCTATTCCTGACGCCGGAAATCTCGATGCAGATTCAGAAGGTGCTGAATTCCGACATCGTGATGATTTTCGACGAATGCACGCCCTATCCGGCAACGCACGAAGAAGCGGCCAAGTCGATGCGGATGAGCATGCGCTGGGCGCAGCGTTCGCGCGACGAGCACAACAAGCTGGAAAACAGCAATGCCCTGTTCGGCATCGTGCAGGGCGGCATGTACGAAGACTTGCGCGATGAATCGCTGGCCGGACTGGACGACATCGGCTTCGACGGCATGGCCATCGGCGGCCTGTCGGTTGGCGAACCGAAGGACGACATGGTCCGCGTTCTTGCCCACGTCGCCCCGCGCCTGCCGGTGCACAAGCCGCGCTACCTGATGGGCGTCGGCACGCCGGAAGATCTGGTGCGCTCGGTGAAGGCCGGCATCGACATGTTCGACTGCGTGATGCCGACCCGCAATGCACGCAACGGCCATCTCTTCACGCGTTTTGGCGACGTCAAGATCAAGAACGCACGCCACCGCACCGACACCGGCCCGCTCGATCCGTCATGCTCGTGCTACACCTGCACCAATTTCACACGCGCCTACCTGCACCATCTCTTCCGCCATGGCGAAATTCTGGGCGGCATGCTGAACACGATCCACAACCTTCATTTCTATCAGGTCATCATGGCCGAAATGCGCGCTGCCATTGAGTCTGGCACGTTCGACGCCTGGTCGGACGACTTTGTCCGCAAACGGTCATCCGGCGAGTGATAGAATTACGAGTTCTGCTTTTAGCTTACCCGGAGTTACAACAATGATTAGTCTTGCCCACGCCCAGACCGCTGGTGCTGCAGCCGACCCGATGGGCGGCCTGATGCAGATGCTGCCGATGATCCTGATGTTCGTCGTGCTGTGGTTCCTGATGATTCGTCCGCAAATGAAAAAGTCGAAGGAACACAAGGCACTCCTCGCGGCGCTGGCCAAGGGCGATGAAGTGGTCACCCAGGGCGGCATTGTTGGCCGTGTGACCAAAGTTGGCGACGCCTACGTCACCGTGGAAATCGCAGCCGGTACCGAAGTGGTCCTGCAAAAACCGTCGATTGGCCTGGTTCTGCCCAAAGGCACGCTGAAGTCGCTGTAATCACCCCAAAAGGCGGCTTTGTGCCGCCTTTTTTGCTTTGAAGCCGCTATGAATCGCTACCCTCTCTGGAAATACATCACTGTTGCCTTTGCACTCCTGCTGGGATTCGTCTACACCTTGCCCAATTTCTTCGGCGAATCGCCAGCCGTGCAGGTTTCCAGCGCCAAGATCACCATCAAGGTCGACGCCAAGGCTGCTGCCCGAGTCGAAGAAGCCCTGAAGGCCGCCGGCATCAGCCACGAAGGTATCCAGTTGGACGCCAACGGCGTCAAGACTCGCCTGAAAGACACGGACACCCAGTTGAAGGCCAAGGATGTTCTGGAAAAGACCTTCAATCCGGACCCGGCCGACCCGCAATACGTCGTTGCGCTGAATCTGCTGGCCGCATCGCCACAATGGCTGACTTCGCTGCATGCCTTGCCGATGTACCTCGGCCTTGACCTGCGTGGCGGTGTGCACTTCCTGCTGCAAGTCGACATGAAGGGCGCGCTCACCAAAAAGCTGGACTCGACGTCGGCCGATCTGCGTACGGTCATGCGTGACAAGAATCTGCGCCACGGCGGCGTCAATCGTGAGGGTGACCGCATTGTCATCAAGTTCAACGATGTCGACACCCGTGACAAGGCACGCATCACGATCAGCGACAGCCAGCCAGACCTTTTGCTCACCGAACAGGGCGATGCCAGTGAGCCCAAGCTGATTGCCACGCTGAAACCGGAAGCCCAGAAAAAACTCGGCGAATTCGCGCTGAAGCAAAACATCAACACCTTGCACAACCGGATCAACGAACTCGGTGTGGCCGAGCCCGTCATCCAGCAGCAGGGTCAGGACCGTATCGTCGTTCAGTTGCCGGGGGTTCAGGACACCGCCAAGGCCAAGGACATCCTCGGCCGTACCGCCACTCTCGAAATCCGCATGGTGGATGACACGCCGGGTGCGCTGGAAGCCGCCCTGGCCGGCAACCCGCCCTACGGAACCGAGGTGTACACGGAACGGGGTGGCCAGCCACTGCTGGTCAAAAAGCAGGTCGTACTGACCGGCGACCGCCTGACCGATGCCCAGCCCGGTTTCGATCACCAGACCAATGAAGCAGCCGTCCATCTGACGCTCGACTCGGCAGGCGCCCGCATCTTCAAGGACGTCACCCGCGAGAATATCAACAAGCGCATGGCCATCCTGCTCATCGAAAAGGGCAAGGGTGAAGTGGTCACGGCCCCCGTCATCCGCAGCGAAATCGGCGGCGGACGCGTCCAGATTTCGGGCCGCATGAGCACCACCGAAGCCAACGATACGGCACTGCTGCTGCGTGCCGGATCGCTGGCCGCGCCCATGGACATTATCGAGGAACGCACCATCGGCCCATCGCTCGGTGCCGAAAACATCAAGAAGGGCTTCCATTCAACGATGTGGGGTTTTGCCGCCATCGCGCTCTTCATGGTCCTCTACTACCAGATGTTTGGCGTCGTATCGGTTATCGCGCTGGCCTCCAACCTGCTGTTCCTAGTCGCCATCCTGTCGCTGCTGCAGGCCACGCTGACCCTGCCCGGCATCGCCGCTATCGCGCTGACACTGGGTATGGCGATTGATGCCAACGTGCTGATCAACGAACGGATTCGCGAAGAACTGCGCAATGGCATGCCGCCGCAAGGGGCGATCGCGGAAGGTTACGAACGCGCTTTTGGCACTATTCTCGACTCCAACATCACCACGCTGATCGCCGGCCTTGCCCTGCTCATCTTTGGCTCCGGCCCGATCCGCGGCTTTGCCGTGGTCCATTGCCTGGGCATCCTGACCTCAATTTTCTCGTCGGTCGTCGTGTCGCGCGGCCTGGTGAACCTGATCTACGGTCGCCAGAAGAAGCTGGCCAAAGTCGCTATCGGCCAACTGTGGAAACCCGGCACTGCTGCGGTCAACGGCAAATAACAAGGAAAAACGAAAATGGAATTTTTCCGCATTCACAAAGACATTCCCTTCATGCGCCATGCGCTGAAGTTCAATGTCATCTCGCTGATCACCTTTCTGCTCGCCGTGGTCTTCCTCTTCACCAAGGGGCTGCACCTGTCGGTGGAATTCACCGGCGGCACACTGATCGAAACTCACTACGCGCAAAGCGCGGATCTCGAAAAGATTCGCGGTGCACTGGGCAAGGCCGGCTTCAACGATTACTCCGTGCAGAATTTCGGTTCATCACAGGACGTCATGATCCGTCTGCCGCTGAAGAGCGACCAGAACACCAGCCAGATCGGCGAATCGGTCATGCGCTCGCTGGCCGTTGACGCACCGGGCGCCGAATTGCGTCGTGTCGAGTTCGTTGGCCCCCAGGTCGGCCGGGAACTTGCGGAAAACGGTGCGATGGCGTTGCTGCTGGTCGTCATCGGCATCGTCATCTACCTGGCGTTCCGCTTCGAATGGCGTTTCTCGGTCTCGGCGATCATCGCCAACCTGCACGACGTGGTGATCATTCTCGGCTTCTTCGCCTTCTTCCAGTGGGAATTCTCGCTGTCGGTACTCGCTGCCGTCCTCGCCGTGCTCGGCTATTCGGTCAATGAGTCGGTCGTCGTCTTCGACCGGGTACGCGAGACGTTCAAAAAGGTACGCGGCCTCACCACGCCGCAGGTCCTTGACCACGCCATCACCAGCACGATCAGCCGAACCATCATCACCCACGGCTGCACACAGCTGATGGTGCTGTCGATGCTAATCTTCGGCGGCGAGACCCTGCACTATTTCGCCATGGCGCTGACCATCGGCATCTGCTTCGGTATCTACTCCTCGGTCCTCGTCGCCAGCCCGCTGGTCATGTGGCTGGGCGTGTCGCGTGAGCAGTTCATCACCAAGACCAAGACCATCGAAGGCGCCAATGAGGAAGGCGCCGTCGTATGAAGAAAGTGCTGGTCTGGGATCTCCCGACCCGTATTTTTCACTGGCTGCTGGTCGCCGCCGTTGCCGGTGCGTATTTCACCGGCGAGAACGGCGGCAACTGGCTGGTCTGGCATGAGCGGCTGGGCATTCTCATCATCGGCTTGATCGCCTTCCGCCTGACCTGGGGTTTTGCCGGGTCCACCTACGCCCGCTTTACCACTTTCGTGCGTGGACCGGCGGCCATCAAGGCGTACCTCACCGGACAGTGGCGTGGGCTCGGCCACAATCCGCTGGGGGCCTTGTCGGTCCTCGGGCTGCTGGCGCTGGTCGCCCTGCAGTTCAGCACCGGCTTGTTCGCCCAGAACGACGATACCGGGATTACCGGTCCCTTTTACGCAATGGTCAGCGAGAGTCTCGGCAGTCTTGCCACGCGCCTGCACCACAAGATATTCGATGTACTCGCAGCCCTGATCGGCCTGCATGTAGTTGCCATCGTGTATTACACGCACGTCAAGAAAGACAATCTGATCAAGCCCATGCTGACGGGCCAGAAGGACGTCAGCGAAGGTGAAAGCGCCCGGGGCGGCGGCCTGATCGCGCTCGTCTTCGCGTTGATCATCGCTTTCGCGGCAAGCTACGCAGCCTCGGGTGCTTGGGTGGAAAAACCACCCGCTCCACCGCCTGCAACCACGCCCGCCTGGTAATAAAAAGGCCGCCCTAGGGCGGCCTTT
>DAOLIO010000144.1:0-7814 GCA_035328505.1 Azonexus sp. | reverse complement strand
CCTTGGCAGCACTTTCTGGTTCACCATCCGCCTTGGCACGACGACGGATACCCTGGGGCACGCGCCGGTGACGGCCGACGAATCGGCAGAAAAGCGCCTGAAAACCCGGTTTTCCGGCGCTCGCGTTTTGCTGGCGGAAGATGAGCCGATTGGCCAGGAAATATCCTGCATCTATCTGCGGGAGGTCGGCTTGCTGGTGGATGTCGCCGAGGATGGCAGCAAGGCGGTGGCACTGGCACAAGAATATCCGTACGACCTGATCCTGATGGATATGCAGATGCCCAAACTGAATGGCATCGATGCCACCCGCGCCATTCGCAGGCTCCCGGGCCATGCCCACACGCCGATCGTGGCCATGACCGCCAACGCGTTCGATGAAGACCGAAAAGTCTGTGTCGATGCCGGCATGAATGACCATATCGGCAAACCCATCATTCCGGAAAAGCTCTTTGATACCCTGTTGATCTGGCTCTCGGCAAACCGCGCAACACCCGCTTGAGCCGCTGTCAATATCTCCCAAAATGCGCTGGTCGCCCTAGCGCCCGAACAGCTTCTGCAATTCCTTGCCCAGCACCTCCTGCGCCTTTTCCTTGAGCTTGGTCCTGGCGACGTCAACCAGCAGCTTGTCCAGCTCCAGCGTGTAGGCAATTTGGCTATAGGGGCCGCGTAGCCTGAGCGGCACGGTAATGCCCTTGAGCTGCGCCAGCTCCGAGCCCGGCCCGGTCAAGGCATCGGCGACACTGACCTTGGCCAGATAGTCGATGCGATCATGGCCGATGTCGATATCCCCCTCGCCGGCCAGTCTCAGCACCGGTGATTTCAGGGATAAATCACTGTTGTGGGCGACCCCGCCATCAATACGGAAACTCGCGGTCAACTCGGAAAAATCCGTTTTCTCCGCGGTGCTGGTATTGCCGCTCATCGCCTGCCTGCCGCTCAGCAAGGCTTTCGCCTCACGCAGCAGTTTGGCCACATTGAGGCCCTTGATGGCACCGTTGCTCAAGGCCAGCGACGCATTGCCGGCCAACCCGCGCTTGAGTGCCGACACCGTGTCGCCCCGCGTCGTCACATCCAGCGACACGCTGCCATGCCCTTCCAGAATATCCTTGTCGGCCAGATCCTTGAGCAGCGGGGCGATATCGATGCCACGCAGGGTCTGACGCAGGGTAAATTGATTATTGCCGGCATTCGCAGCCAGACTGCCGTCCAGCGAACCGCCGTAGAGATTGGCACGGAGCGGCGCGACCTGCAGCCGGCCATCGGCAGCCTCGATCCGCGCGTCCAGCCCACTCATTTTGAGCTTGTGCGCTTCCAGTCGCCCGACCTTGATGCTCCCCTTGATATCCAACCCCTTCAGCGCCGAGAGGTCGATTTTCGCCTCCGTCGCCTTGCCAGCGTCAGCTTTGGCCGTTGCCCCGCCCCCCGGCCCGGCCTTCTTCGGCGGCAGATAGCGATCAACGTTCAACTGGTCGATAGCCAGCGCAAAGCCCAGCGCCAGCGGCGCAAAGCGCTCCACCGCCAGCGTCAGGTCCATCTTGCTGTCGTCAAGGCTGGTCTTGAGGGCAAGGTCTGCCTTCTGGTGCTCAAGATCAGCCGTCAGCCGCGCATCCAGCGGCAGCTTCAGGCGCTTCATGGGCAGCGCCGGACTGGCCACATCCACACTGCCGACCAGCTTGTCGAGCGTGACCATCTTGTCCTTGCCGTTGACCGATACCGGCGACGCCAGATCGGCCTTGAACTCGGCCTCGCCGACTTTGCCCTCCACCACCAGCGCAAATTTGCGAATCGCCAGCGTGTCGAGCGACCCGGACAGATCATCCAGCGCAACCCGCGCCACCACCTTCTTGCCCGTGCTCTCCAGCGTCGCCGACAACACCAGCGAAGCCCCCTTGGCCTCGCCCTCGCTCAGCGTCACCCCCGGCGTTTCCAAGGCCAGCACAACATGGTCGGCGCCGCTGCTCCCCTGCGTCGCCAGCTTGAACTTCTCGACCGAAAAGCGCTTGCTCCCGGTATTGCCGGACAAGGCGCCGGTCGACAGGTCAAGATCGGAAATCTCGGACGTTTTCCCGGTCGCCTCATCGCGCCAGCTCAGGCGAACATCGCGCAACACCAGCCCGGCAACATCAATCTCCATCGGCGCGCCCGGCTTGCTGGCCGACGCCTGCGGCGCCGCGTCCGACGCCGGCTTGCCCTTGATCAGATCATCAACATTGAGCGAACCATCCTTGTGCTTGACCAGATTGACCGTCAAACCGTCAATCTCGACGCGCTTGGCCTCCAGGTGCTTGGCGAGCAGCGGCATGACGGCCACTGCAATGCGGGCCGAGCCCAGCCGGACAAATTCGCTGCGACCATCCGCCTCCGACAGGCGCAACTGCCCGACACGAACCGCCACATCCGGCCACACCGACAAGCCAAGCGGGCCATCAATCGACAACTGCCGCCCGGTTTTGGCCGCCACCTGCTCAACCAGCTGCCGCTTGACTGCCGCCTCATCGAACAGCGCGTACAAAATGCCGGCCCCCAACGCCAGCAAGCCCACCACAACCGCAATACCCATCCCCAGTTTGCGAACGACCGTCATGTCACTGCACCTCGCAAAATGTTCTGCTCATTCCTTAGCCTAGCAGGCTGAGGAATTTGGGTTTAAAAAAATGTAAAACAGGGTCGCGAAACGCCCGCTACGCCAATCCTGCGGTCAACCGGAAAAAACGACCAAAAACGAAATTTCGGGTGGGCTGTGGGGTGGAGCGCTGGCTCGCCGGCGGCAGCCCATGCGCTACTTTTCTTTGTCTGATAAGCCTTTTCATCGCATAACACCGGGCCGCCAAGGCATCTGCGCATGGCATAATCAAAAGATTACAAAAGCATAGGGAGCGACCTTGGCTGCGTTGATACCGGCAATCGGCACCTGCATCTCGCGCATGACCGGCGGTGAAAAACGCTTCGCCCAACGCCTCGAACAAAAGCTCGAAGACGACTGGCTGCTCTGGTACGACGTACCGCTCGGCCCGCGCAATGTGCATCCCGACTTCGTCGTTTTCAACCCGCGCCGCGGCGTGCTGGTGCTGGAGGTCAAGGACTGGAAGCTCGACACCATCCGCGACATCGACCGGCAAAGCGCCGCCATCCTCACCCCCAACGGCCTCAAGCGCGTCGCCAACCCGGTCGAACAAGCCCGCCAATACGCCCACGAAGTCAGCAACCTCCTGCAGCGCGACCCGCAGCTGACCATCAATAGTGGGCGCATGAAAGGCACCCTGCTCTTCCCGTGGGGCTACGGCATTGTGCTGGCCAACATCAGCCGCAAGCAATTCGACAGCACCAACCTGAACGAAGTCATCGAGCCGCACCGCGTCATCTGCCAGGACGAGATGACCGAAAGCAGCGATGCCGAAGCCTTTCAGGAACGGCTGTGGGGCATGCTGCCGTTTGCCCGCAGCGTGCCGCTCGCCCTGCCGCAGATCGACCGCATCCGCTGGCACCTGTTTCCCGAAATCCGCATCGCCGCGCCCTCGCAAAACGGCCTGTTTGACGATCAGGAACCAGAAATTCCCGACATCGTCCGCGTCATGGACATTCAGCAGGAACAACTCGCCCGCAGCCTCGGCGAGGGCCACCGCGTCATCCACGGTGTTGCCGGCAGCGGCAAGACGCTGATCCTCGGCTACCGCGCCGAACACCTCGCCAAAATCTGCGCCCGGCCGATTCTCGTGCTCTGCTACAACCAGACGCTGGCCAAACGCCTGGCGCAAACCATGGACAAAAAAGGCCTGGCCGAGAAGGTGCAGGTGCGCACCTTCCACCAATGGTGCCGGGCGCAACTGGTCGCCTACAACGCCGACCTGCCGGTCAACAATGACGACAAAAACGCGTTTTTCACCGACATGGTCGACCGCATCATCCGCGCCGTCGACGCCAACATCGTTCCCGCCGGCCAGTACGACGCCGTGCTCATCGACGAAGGCCACGACTTCCAGCCCGAATGGCTCAAACTCGTCACCCAGATGGTCAACCCGAGCACCAATTCGCTACTCGTCCTCTACGACGACGCCCAATCCATCTACGGCCGCGAAAAGCGCGGCAAACTCAGCTTCAAAAGCCTCGGCATCCAGGCCCAGGGCCGCACCACCATCCTCAAAATCAACTACCGCAACACGCAAGAAGTGCTTGAACTGGCCAGCAGCATCGCCAGCGAACTGCTCAAACCAACCGCCTCGGACGAAGATGGCGTCCCGCTCGTCGCCCCGATAAGCGCCGGCCGCCACGGCCCGAAACCGCTGCTCATCAAACTACCGAGCATTCAGGAAGAAGCCGACTACATCGCCAAACACCTCAAGGAAGCCCACAAAACCGGCACCCCGTGGAGCGACATGGCCGTCATCTACCGCGACTACGGCATCGGCAAACCGGTCCTCGCCACGCTCAGAAAAGCCGGCATCCCGGTGACCTATCAGGACGACATCACTTTTGCCGAAAGGGAAGACACCGTGAAGTTTCTGACCATGCACAGCTGCAAAGGGCTGGAATTTCCGCTGGTGGCGATTCCGGGGGCTGGTCGGGCGGTGGATGAGGGGCGGAAGGATGAGGAGGCAAGGCTGTTGTATGTGGCGATGACTAGGGCTACGCGGGATCTCGTGGTCGTTGGAAAGGGGCCAGCGTTTTCCGCTCAAATTGAATCAAAAATACCTGCATAAACAAGGAGCAATAAATGCATCACATAAGCCACGTTGCTATCAACAATTTTCAAGCATGTCGAAATGTATCGCTCCCATTGGAAAGCTTCACACCTTTAGTTGGTCAGAACAACACAGGAAAATCAACGATTCTTGAAGCGATAAACTGGGTCTTAAAACCTAAGGCTATCGCCACTAACGAATTTGCTGATCCGGACAAGCCTGTGATTGTCTCGGCATGTATCAAAGGCATTACTTCTGAGTTACTCAATCGAATTTCCGAAAAGAAGCATCGCACAGCAATTGAACCGTTTTGCGTGGATGGAAAACTATGGGTACGTGCTATAGCGAACGTGCCCGGAAAAAAGCCCGACCAAGAAGTATGGGATATTGATAGTTACTCTGGAAATAGAATTCCGGATGCATGGAGAGCCTACCCAACGGGCTTGCCTCAAGCTGTATCAGTTTTATTACCCGAGGCACTTCATATTGAAGCAATGGACGATATTGCAGAAGATTTGGGGAAGGCAAAAGCCGGCAGCACAATCAAAGAATTACTAGATGAAATCATGGTTCCAGTGTTGGCTGCTCATGCAGATTTGAATACGGCACTGAGTACGATTCGCGATATTTTGAGTACGGATGGGGTAAATCGGTCAGGCCATCTAAAATCCTTCGATACGCAAGCAACTACTGCACTTGGACACTTTTTCCCAGGTCTTACACTTGACCTCGATTTACAAATTGTTGATGTTAAGGAATTTTTCAAGGCAGGCGATTTGCACGTAACCGATGGGATAACCGGTGACCGTCGGAAATTCGATCAGATGGGGACAGGAGCACAGCGCGCGATTCAAATGGCATTGATACGATATTTGGCCGATTCGAGGTCTGCTGATCCAGAAAAACTTTCCCGTCGCTTGCTATTAATTGATGAACCTGAGTTGTATTTGCATCCACAAGGAATTCGTCGCCTCCGACAAGCTTTGCATACATTGTCTAATGCTGGTTTTCAGGTGGTATTTTCCACTCACTCACCAATGATGTTAAATCGAGAAAATGCCGCCGATACAGTAATAGTTGGTAAGAATAAAGACGAAGGCACAACAACACGGAAACCTCTTCGGCAGGCAGTAAGTGCTGCACTAGAAGACGCTCAATCGCAATCCAGAACCCTATTTGAACTTGGAAATCTGGCCGAGGTATATTTCTCGGAAAGAATCGTGCTGTGTGAAGGAAAAACTGATCGCAGGCTTCTGCCCCTGGCTTACGAAAGACTATTCGGCCAACCTCCAGAACTTGATCATATTGCCTTTGTGTCATTGGGTAGTTGCTCAGATATTCCCAAAGCACTTCCTGTACTTTCCGCGATGGGCATCAAAGCTTGCGCAATTGCGGACCTGGATTTCGCGTTCACAGAAGCACGCAAAGGAGGCGCACCTTGGCTACCAAAGGACGGCGAGGAAATGAACAGTGTGAGAACAGTCCTGAAAGGCCTGCAACAGACTCTTGGTATACCGCTTGCTGATCACGGACTACCAACGAAAAAAAATGGGTTCCAAGCGGCCGATGCTTGGGCTCTATTCGCACAAGATAACAATGGAAAGAGCATAGCGTCGGCAGCCCATCAAGCCCTGAAGGAAAAGCAGGTATGGGTCTGGCGTGAGGGATGTATTGAGCAGGTAACTGGTTGTTCAGAAAAAGGCGAAGATGCAATTATTGAGCAGGAGAACCAACTGCGGACAATGACTGCAGCTGATATCGAACAAAATATGCCTGCTTTCAAGATGTGCTTTGAATGGATCAAATCTATTTAGCAATCAAAGGGAACGTGGTCGAATTAAACAGGCACCATAGGGGTCAGGATAGCCAAAGGGGTCCAGGATAACCAAAGGGTTCAGAGTGAATTAGTTTTTCCGACCCCTACGGTCAACCGGAAAAATAGTTCAAAAATGAATTGGCTGGGTATTCCCTGAACAATAGTTGTCAGGCCGCTATTGTTTATCTGTCTCAGTCTTCGATCAACTTGGCGGCGTCAGCTATCAGTTCCGTCACCAGCGCGCACAGCTCCGCGATGGTGGATTCTTCGATCTCCAGAAATCCTTCGTATTCGGCAAGATTCCGTTTCTGGTGGGCGTTATCCAGAATGCGCCATTGAATGGCCGTCCAACCCAAGGTGTGGGGCAGGCATTGGAATACCGTGTAGCGGTTTTCGCTGCGGTAACCGTGCCAGCGCAATGCGGCGAGTGCGGCGGCGTGGGCAGCATTGTAGGCACTGGTGAAGCGGCCTTCGGCGGAGAGCTTGCCGAGTTGGGCGTCGGCCAGTCGGGTGCGCGCCATGACCAGCATGCGCCGGGCTTCGGCGTCGTTGCGCGGTTCGGCCTTGAGTTGGCCGATGCGAACCAGATTATCCAGGGCGGCTTGGCTCAAGATCTTTTCCGATCAGCGGCAGGATGGGTTGGGCGAGGACGCGATTGACGAAGGAATCGGGCTCGGCGAGCCGTCGTGCATATTCTGATTGAGTATAGCAGTTGGGATTTATCTTCCGCCCGAGTTGCGTTTCCAGGGGTAAGAGCAGGGTCAGAATTTCGTTCAGGGAAAGGTCGTCGCCGACCAGCAGGAGGTCGATGTCGCTTTGGGCGGTGTCGGTTTGTTTGGCGACGGAGCCGTAGATGAACGCGACTTGGAGCCGGGCCGCGATAGGCTGCAAGGCTTCGCGCAGCAGGGGTTCGGCGCCAAGTGTCTTGCGCGTCAGCGCGACCAATTCTGTATAAACCGGGCTTTGCAGGTTCGCCTGAAAACGCCGCAGGTTGCCAACACGCTCCGATACAACCAGGCCGGCATCAACCAGGCGATTCAGCTCGCGTTGCAGCGAGGCGCTGCCCAAGCCGGACAGGCGGCGCAATTCGCTGAGGTGATAACTGCGTTCGGGCTGTCCGAACAACCAACGGAACAGGCGGGCCTGACTATCGGAGAAGAGGGCGGCGGCGATCGACATGACTAAATATTAGCACGATCATGCTAAATATTGGATCGATCGTCACGCCTTCTTATGCCGGCCTATTTCAATTTTTGCGCTTTTTCCCGGTTGACCGTGGAAGTCCGTGTCAGCCGATCCCGGTCGGCCATTCGCTCCCA
>DAOLIO010000143.1:0-7817 GCA_035328505.1 Azonexus sp. | reverse complement strand
CCGACCGCGGTCAGTACGCCCTCCGTTGCACCGGCGGCCGAGGTGGCTCGTCCGGCAGCGCCGGCCGTCGCGGCCCGTCCGCAAAGTGAATTGCTCGAACGCTATCGCCAACGTCTTGGCGAATTGCTGGCCCGTCAGCACGAATATCCCCGCATCGCCGCCCTGCGTGGCTGGGAGGGCGAAGTTCGCCTGCGTCTGAAGGTGGCGCGGAAGGGGAACCTGCTGGGCGTTGTTCTGGATCATTCCAGCGGCTTCGACGTCCTTGATCAACACGCCATGGCCATGCTCGAGAATCTGGCCAGCCTGCCGCCTTTGCCGGATGCCTTGGAAGCCAACGAAATTCAAGTCGTCGTGCCCGTGAATTACAAACTCAAAAAAACAACATGAAGAGACAAGTTCACCATCAGACACTGTGGGCGCTGGCTGTTGCCGCAGCGGCGACCCCGGCCTGGGCTGCCGAAAATATGGTTCAGACCGAGACCGTCGAGGTGATCGGCAGTACGCCGCTGGCGGGCATTGGCGTTCAGCGCCTGCACGTGCCGGCCAATGTCCAGACCGTCAGCGGCAAGCAGCTCGAGGAACAGGAAAGCCTGAACCTGCCCGAATTCATGGCGCGCCAGCTGCCCAGCGTGAACGTCAATGAAATTCAGGGCAATCCCTACCAGCAGAACATCAACTACCGCGGATTCACGGCCTCGCCCTTGCTGGGCACGCCGCAGGGCATGTCCATTTATCTCGACGGTGTACGCATCAACGAACCTTTCGGCGATACGGTCAACTGGGAGTTGCTGCCCAATTCCGCCATTGCCGGCATGGACCTGATTCCCGGTTCCAATCCCGTCTTTGGGCTGAATACGCTGGGCGGGGCAATTGCCATTCGTACCAAGGACGGCTTCAATCATGCCGGGAGCAAGTTGGAATTGTCCGGTGGCAGTTTCGGACGCAGCAATGTGGAGCTGGAGCACGGCGGCCATAGCGGCCCCATCGGTTGGTACATTGCTGGCGACTGGTTTCGTGAAGACGGCTGGCGCGATTTTTCGCATTCCGACGCCAAGCAGCTATTTGGCAAGCTGTCGTTCAGGAATGCCGCCGGCGAACTTGATCTCAGTGTCACCCACGCTGTCACCCGGATGACCGGCAACGGGCTGTTGCCGGAGTCGATGCTGGCAGCCCGCCGCGAGCAGATTTTCACGCAGCCGGACATCACTCGCAACAACCTGACCCAGCTCGCCCTGAACGGTCGCCTGTGGTTGAGCGACACGCAAAGCCTGAGCGGCAATGTCTATTTCCGTCACAACCGGACCCGCACGCTGAATGGCGATCTCAACGATGAATTCGCAGGCGGTCCTTTCGACGGTATTTCTGACGACGAATCCGCTGCCAACAACCGGACCCGTACGACCCAGCGCGGCACCGGTGCGTCCGGCCAGTGGAACCTGACGACCGAACGCCAGCAACTTGGCGTCGGCGCCTCCGTCGACTACGCCCGGATGCGCTTTGCGCAGACGCAGGAAATCGGCGTCATCGACGCGAGCCGTGGCGTGGCGCCAACTGCCGACCCGGTGTTGGAAAATGCCCTGCACGGCACGACGCGCACGAGCAGCCTCTTCATCACTGACACCGTGACGCTGGCGAAAAACCTGCACCTCACCGCTGCCGCCCGTTACAACACGAGCCGCGTTACCACCCGCGACGAGCTCAATTTGACGCCGCCCAATCTCGATGGCGATCACAGTTACCACAAACTCAACCCGGCACTCGGCCTGAGCTGGCAGATTGAGCCGGCGCTCAACGCCTACGCCGGCTTCAGTCAGGGCAACCGTATTCCGACGCCGATCGAACTCGGCTGCGCCGACCCGGCCAACCCGTGTACGCTGCCCAATTCGATGGCCTCCGATCCGTACCTCAAGCAGGTTGTCGCCCGTACGCTGGAAGCCGGCATGCGCGGCAAGCTGGCTGGTGACATCCACTGGAATGCCGGCGTCTATCGCACGCTATCCACCGATGACATCCTGTTCGTCGGCACCTCGCACAGCGCCGGCTATTTCACCAACTACGGCAAGACCCGGCGCCAGGGCGTGGAACTCGGCCTCAATGGCAGCCAGCATCGCGTTGACTGGCAGATCAACTACAGCTACCTGCAAGCCACCTTCCGCTCCGCAGCCTGTCTGCTGGCAGCCAACAACAGCACGGCCGGGACATCGGCGGCCTGTCCGGCAAGCGACGAGATAGAAGTTTCCAAGGGCGACCAGATACCCGGCATGCCCAACCACAGTCTGAAACTCGGCCTCTCGTGGCGGGCGCTTGACTGGCTTCGTGTCGGCGGCAATGTCCAGGCCTTTTCCAGTCAGTACGCCCGCGGCAACGAAAACAACCAGCATCAGGCAGGGACCGTTGGCGGTGAGACTTTCCTGGGTGCCGGCAAGATACCCGGCTACGCCATCCTCAACCTGAATGCCGAAGCCAGCCTCGGTGGTGGCTGGCAGGTTTTCGCCAAGATCAACAACGTCTTCGACAAGCATTACGCCACGGCCGCGGCGCTGGCGGTAAATCCGTTCGATGGCGCTGGCAGCTTTCAGAACAATTCAGCGGCCTGGAGTCACGAAACCTTCGTCGCGCCGGGAGCGCCGCGTTCGGCGTGGGCTGGCGTCCGCTACAGTTTTGGAGACAGGTAAAAATGCGAATCTGGCCAATTTTTTCGGTTGACCGCGCCGCACAGGCAGCCCTCGCGGGGGGCGCCCAAGCCTCGCCGGCTGGTGGACAGGCGGGCAGTCCGGCAAGCCTGAGCTTGCATACCCGGGTCGGCCTCGTGCTGACCCTGCTGGCGGCCAGCCTGATTGTGGTGCTGGCCGGCTTCTGGGTGCACAGCACGCGAATTTCCATCCACGAAGAAGTCGAGGCGGCGACGCGGGTTTCCGAGCAATGGTTGCGCGCGGTGCTGGGTGAAATGGATGACGTACCGCAGGCCACCCGCGGCGGGCGGCTGCTGGGCATGGCGCGCGCCATCGGTCGGGTCCGGGCCAATGAACTGGTCATCGGTACCACGGAGGGCGAGACCATATACCGTTCGCCGGCGCCCACCTACAAGGCCGGGCGTACGGTGCCGGACTGGTTCTCGACGCTGCTCGCTACCGAATTTCCGGCCCGCACGCTGACGCTGGACGGCTATACGCTGACGCTGCATCCCGACGCGTCGCGGGCCATTCTGGATGCCTGGGACGATCTGGCTGGCATGGCGGGCTGGGCAGTTGTCATGCTCGGTCTGCTGTTCGTAGCAACGCGTGGCGCGCTGGGTCGGGCGCTTCGCCCGCTTGAGCAGATCATGCGCGCCCTGGACCGTACTGGCCGGGGACGTTTCGATACCCGTCTGCCGCTGTTCGCCACGCCGGAACTGGGCCGCCTGTCGCGTGCCTTCAACGGTATGGCTGACCGTCTGGGTGAAGCGGTTGATCAGAATGTCCGCCTTGAAAGCGACCGTGAAGTCGCGCGGCGCCTGCAGTCAGAGCTGGAAGAAGAGCGCCGCGTCATCGCCCGCGAATTGCACGATGAACTGGCCCAGGGCATTACCGCCGTGCGCGCCCTGGCCGGTGCGATTGTCCAGCGCACGCCGGATGCCCCGTCCCTGCACATCCCGGCGCAGGGTATCGTGGCGGTGACCGGCGAGATGCAGGACGGGGTCCGCAACATTCTGCACCGTCTGCGCCCGGCCGTAGGTGAAGGCCTGGCGATGGCGCTGGAAGGCCATCTCGCCAACTGGCGCGAGCAGCATCCGGAGATTGCGCTCTGCCACCGGCTGGACATCGGCGTACAGCCGGTGGCCGATGATGCGGCCACGGCGCTGATCCGCATGGTTCAGGAAGGTCTGACCAATGTGATCCGCCATGCCCAAGCAAGCGAGGTCGAGCTGCATCTCGGTCGCGCTGGCGGCTGGCTGCATCTGCGCCTGGCCGACAACGGCTGCGGCAAGGCCGGGCAGGGATCCGCACAGCCTGGTTGCGGCCTTGGTCTGGCCGGCATGGGCGAGCGCATTGCCGCCCTTGGTGGCCAACTCCAGTTTGAAACGCCGGCCGGTGGGGGATTTTGCATTGTCGCCCGTCTGCCGGATACCCTCACCCAATCTTCTGCGGAGGAACACGCATGAACAACGCCCTGCAAGGAAAGCGAATACTGCTGGCGGATGACCACGCCATGGTTCGCCTTGGTTTTCGCATGCTGCTCGACGGCGCGGGTGCCGCGGTTGTGGGCGAGGCTGCCAACGGGGAAAGTGCGGTCCGCATGTATGCTGAAACGAACCCCGACGTGGTGGTGATGGACGTCTCGATGCCCGGCATCGGCGGCCTGGCTGCGCTCGAGCGCTTGCTGCTCTGGGAACCGAAAGCCCGGGTGTTGATGCTCTCGGCGCATAACGATGACATCGTGCCGGTACGCGCCATGCGCCTCGGTGCCCGGGGCTATCTGTGCAAGCGCGCCGAACCGGATGAATTCCTGCAGGCGGTGGGGCAGGTGGCTCAGGACCGCCGTTACCTCGATCCGGCGCTGGCCCAGTCGGTGGCGCTGGCGCAGTTGTCCGGTTCGGCCTCGCCCGTCGAAGCCCTGACCGAAAAGGAGCTGGCGGTATTTCTCAAATTGGCGGAAGGTCGGTCGGTCAATGACGTGGCGGCGGATTTCTGCCTCAGCCCGAGCACCGTCGGCACCCATCTTTATCACATCAAGCAGAAGCTCAATGTCCAGAACGCTGCTGAATTGACCCTGGTTGCCGTGCGCAACGGACTGATCGAGGCCTGATTGCTCGCCGATCCCTTGTTCCCCGAGTGTCATCCGAACTGCATTCGGCAGATGGCCGTCGGTGACGGCCATATCCTGCATGTCGAGGAATGTGGGCCGGTCGACGGCCTGCCGGTCCTCTTCCTGCATGGCGGTCCCGGTAGCGGCTGCACGGCGGGCCAGCGCCGCCTGTTCGATCCCGAGCGCTTCCGGGTCATCATGATCGACCAGCGCGGCGCCGGACGCAGCCTGCCCAGCGGCGAGCTGGAAGCGAATACCACCCCCGATCTGGTGGCCGATCTGGACTACGTGCGCGAGGCCCTCGGCATTTCGCGGTGGATCGTCTTTGGCGGGTCATGGGGCAGCCTGCTGGCGCTGGCCTACGCCCAACTCTTTCCCAACTGCGTGCACGGGCTAGTCCTGCGCGGGATATTTCTTGGCTCGCAGGAAGAGATTGATGCCTACGTGCGCGGGCACAATGGCGTGCCACCGGAAGCCTGGCAAAACCTGGTCGCCTCCGTGCCGACCAGTGACCTGACCGATCCGCTCGCCAGTTTTGCCCGGCGCATTCTGGGCGACAATCATGACGTGGCGCTACGGGCGACGCGTGCCTGGCTGAATTACGAGCGCGCCTTGATGGGCGAACCACCCTTGGCCGGCTTGCCCGATGCCACCCAACTGGCCAAAGCGCGTATCCAGATGCATTACCTGACTCGCCACTGCTTTCTGGCGCCAGGCCAACTGCTGGCCGGCATTGAACAGATTCGCCACATTCCTGCCGTCATCGTGCAGGGCATGGCCGATTCGATCTGCCCACCATCGGCCGCCGAACAGGTTCACCATGCCTGGCCGGAAGCCACCTGGGTACCGGTGGTCGGTGCCGGCCATGGCGCCCTGTCACCGGGGATGGCCCGAGCCTGCATCAAGGCGCTGGGCTGGATGGCCGAATCGGTTCACGGGTACGTCGACTGATGCCCATCCAGACATTTCGATTTTGGGCAAAATTTCCGGTTGACCGCAGCGGTGTCCGGCATGGCCCGCGCAGCACACCGTTGTTATCATGAGCCGCATGCTGACCATTGAAATCGTCTCCGACATTGTCTGCCCGTGGTGCTTTATCGGACTGCGCCGGCTGGATGTGGCCATCGCCAAAGTGCAACGCGATTTGCCTGACTTTACCTGCGAAAAGCGCTGGCGACCCTTCTTCCTGAATCCCGATACGCCGCCGGAAGGGGAGCCGTATCTACCTTTTCTGGAGAAGAAATTTGGGGGTCGTGCCCCGGTAGAAGCCTTGTTCGAACGTGTTCGTGCGGCTGGCCGGCCTTATGGCATCGAGTATGCCTTTGAAAAAATCGAGCGGCGCGCCAACACCCTGCTGGCCCATCGGCTGATTTACTGGGCGCAGCAGCGGGGCAATGCCGAAGCGCTGGTCGAACGGCTTTTTGCCGCCCAGTTTCAGCGCGGCGAGGCGGTCGGGGATCCGGCGATGCTGCTGCAGGCAGCCGTGGACTGTGGCTATCCCGCTGCCGACGTCGAGCGCTATCTTGCTTCCGATGAAGACGTCAAAGCAGTGCGTGCCGAGGAGCAAAAGTTTCGGGCGATGGGCATTTCGATGGTGCCGACCTTCATCGTGGGTGGCCGACAGGTGGTCGTGGGCGCCGAAGATCCGGCGATCCTGGCCGCAGCGATCCGCCAGGTGGCGGCAATGCGTTAGTCTGAGCAATCGGTCCGGGGCGTTGGCCCGCTCCGGCGGCGGTCCGTCGAGCGGTGCCCTGGTTGCCAAGCAATTGTCAGCAGTTCAGCCGCAGATTTTCGAATTAGGCGCTCACTGCAAAAGTCGGTCTGGCAACAGCCAAAATAGTCTGCCAGCGGCGTTATCATGATGCCCTCCCGGCGATGGATACCGCTATGTTTGATTCAAGTTATGTCACCCGAAACATTCGTGTGAGCGCAACGCAGATACATGTCCTGGTCAGGGAAAACCCGGGACGACCCCCGCTATTGCTGCTTCATGGCTATCCCGAAACGCATGCGATGTGGCACAAAGTCGCACCGCTCCTGCAGGATGACTTCTCGCTTGTGATGCCCGATCTGCGCGGATATGGCGACTCGGGAATGCCGGCCTCCGAGCCAGACCAGCGTAATCAGTCGAAAAGGGCCATGGCGCAGGATATGGCTGAACTCATGAGTGCGCTCGGTTACGAGAAGTTTCATGTCGCTGCGCATGACCGCGGGGCGCGTGTGCTCCACCGTTTCTGTCTTGACCATGCGGCGCGTATTCAAACCGCCTGCATCATGGATATTGCGCCGACGTCAACGACCTTTGCGCTGACCGATCAGGCGCTGGCAACCAGCTACTTTCACTGGTTCTTCCTGATTCAGCAGGCGCCACTTCCCGAAAGCATGATTGCCGCCGACCCGGCCTCCTGGTTAAAAGGATGCCTGTCTCGATGGAGTATGGGAAATACGGAAGCATTCGATTCCGCGATTGTCGACGAGTATGTTCGCTGTTTCTCGAACCCGGCGGCAATTCGCTGTAGCTGCGACGACTATCGTGCGGCTGCCGGCATCGATTTGCTGCACGATGCGGCGGATTCGGACCGGCAGATTCAATGCCCTCTTTTAGTGCTTTGGGGCAACAAGGGTTTTGTCGGGCGAAATTACGATGTTCTCGCATTGTGGCGAGAGAAGGCCATCCATGTGTCGGGAACGGGGCTGCCCTGCGGTCATTTCTTACCCGAAGAGCTACCCAATGAGGTTGCCAAGGCGTTGCTGGCATTCATCAATCAACACGCATCGGCACCTTAGACTGGCTGAAAAAAGTGCCAGATGAGCGGGCTGACAATGGCCCGCACCTCTGGCTGGTAGCGTGGTACCCCCCACGGGCGTTCCGACGAGCTGTTAGAGCACTGCCGACGGAACGCCCATGGCCGTCACTTCAGGTCAAAGCGATCCAGCGACATGACCTTGGTCCAGGCCGCGACGAAGTCCAGCACGAATTTTTCCTTCGCATCGTCCTGCGCATAGACCTCAGCCAGGGCGCGCAGCTGCGA
>DAOLIO010000142.1:0-7838 GCA_035328505.1 Azonexus sp. | reverse complement strand
GCTTAGCCGCAGGTGCCTACTGCTCCGCAAGCGGTACAAAAATCACAGCCATCCTTGCGAATCATCGTGTGGTTGCCGCACTCGCCGCACAGCTTGCCCTGGGTTGGCAGTACCTTGTTGCTGGTAGTGTCTTCCGGGGCTTCGAGGATGCCCATTTGCTGCAGCGGGAAACCGCTTTCGTCGAGGATGCCGAGCATGGCGTAGCGATGGATGATCAGGTTGGCAATGTAAGCCACGGTGGACGGATAGGTCTGTTGCTTGCGCGAGCCGGGCACGAAGGCCATGAAGTCGCCGAGCGGCTCGGAGTAGTCGACCAACTTGCGCAATTTCATGCCGATCCAGGCTGGATCCAGAACGCGCATGTCCAGTGACAGCAACTTGGACAAACCATCGAGGGCACGCGGATAGTTGCCGGAGAGCCACATCGAGTAGGGGCGCGTGACGCCGTCGGGCAGGGTGATTTCCTTGAGGCCGAGGACGAACTCTTCGCGGGTCGACGGATTGTTGATGTCGACTGTCCAGGACAAGGTGCCATCAGTACCAGTTTTCGGTTCCTTGGCGCTGAACAGGGCATCTTTAACCGGCGTGGGGCCTTCGTGTTTGAAAGCGCCGAGTTGTTCGCAACGCCAACGGATCACCTGAGCCATGGCGGAAACAACGGAAGGCACTCGCTTACGCTCGCCATGCGGTGGCATCGGCATTTCGAAAGCGTCGCCCGGCGTTTTGGCCAGGGCTTCCAGCTTCATTTCGAGCCAGGCATGGTCATTGGCACGCATGTCCATGGACAGCGTCTTGGCAACGGCACCCAGGCCGCGCGGCTCGGCCGGACCATTGGCCCAGACTTCGAACGGCCAGGCGCGACCTTCCGGTTCGACATGGCCGACAAACAGTGCAAACTTGCCGATCGGCGAGTCGAGCATGTACGTCCAGCACAGGTTGCCTTCCGGCAGGTTCGGGCGACCCGGCCAACGCAGGCTGGCCAGTACGGGAGCCGGCAGATTCTTGATCGACAGGCGACGGTTGGCATCGGAGACGAAATCCTGCGGGGATTTGGCATCGGCCGCAGCATCGGCTTTGGCCGTATCACTACCGGTAACCGAGAGCACCGAGCCAAGCACACTGTTCGGACGATAGGTGGCCAGACCCTTGAGGCCGGATTTCCAGGCGCTCATGTAGAGGTCCTGGAAGTCGGCGTACGGATAGTCAGCCGGTACGTTAACCGTCTTGGAGATCGAGGTATCGATAAACGGTGCAACAGCAGCCACCATGTCGCTATGGGCCTGGGCCGAGATTTCCAATGCCGTGACAAAGTAGTCCGGCAGCTTGGCGACGTCGCCGCCACGGTGCTTGTAGAGGCGCCATGCGTAGTCTTCGACCGAGTACTCCTTGATCGTGCCATCCTGCATGCGCTTCTTGCGGCTGTAGGTCCAGGAGAACGGGGGTTCGATGCCATTTGAGGCATTGTCGGCAAAGGCCAATGAAATGGTACCGGTCGGCGCAATGGACAGCAGGTGCGAGTTGCGCAGGCCGTGCTTGCGGATCTCGGCCTTGACGTCGGCCGGCAGGCGGGATGCAAAGTTGCCACCGGAGAGGTACAACTCGGCATTGAACAACGGGAATGCACCGCGTTCCTTGGCCATGTCTACCGAGTACAGATAGGCGGTGTCGCGCATGAATTCGCTGATACGGGCCGCCATGGCACGAGCTTCCGGCTTGTCGTAACGCAGGCGAAGCATGGCCAGCGCATCACCGAGGCCGGTGTAGCCGAGGCCGACGCGACGCTTGTTGGCGGCTTCCTGCTGCTGGCGCTCGAGCGGCCAGTGGGTGGCGTCGAGCACGTTGTCGAGCATGCGCGTCGAGACGCGGATGACTTCGGCAAAAGTGTCGAAATCGAACTCGGCCTGTTCGGAGAAAGCATCCTTGATGTACAGCGTCAAGTTGATCGAACCCAGGCAGCAGCAACCGTAGGGGGGCAGCGGTTGCTCCGCGCAGGGGTTGGTCGCCTCGATCACTTCGCAATAATTGAGGTTGTTGTCCTTGTTCATGCGATCAAGGAACAGAATGCCGGGCTCGGCGTGGTCGTAGGTGGACTTCATCACCTGATCCCACAAATCCCGGGCGCGTACCTTGCGGTAGACCCACATGCCATCTTCGCGTTGGTAAGCGCCGGAAGATCGCATTTCGGCATTGGGTTCGGCGCGGTGCAGCAACTCGACATCGCCGTCCGCATCGACGGCTTCCATGAACGGATCAGTGACGCCAATCGAGATATTGAAATTGCTCAGGTCGCCCTTGTCCTTGGCGTGGATGAATACTTCGATGTCCGGATGGTCACAGCGCAGCACGCCCATTTGCGCGCCGCGGCGGGCACCGGCAGACTCGACGGTTTCGCAGGAGCGGTCGAATACGCGCATGTAGGAAACCGGGCCGGACGCACGCGACTGGGTGCCCTTGACACGGGCGCCCTGTGGACGGATCGACGAGAAGTCATAACCGACACCACCTCCACGACGCATGGTTTCGGCGGCTTGTGCCAGCGCAGTGTAGATGCCCGGTTTGCCATCGGTGTTTTCGACAATGGAGTCGCCCACCGGCTGCACGAAGCAGTTGATCAGCGTTGCCTGGAGGTCGGTGCCGGCGGCAGAGTTGATGCGGCCGGCGGGAATGAAGCCGTTTTCCTGGGCCCACAGGAATCTGGCTTCCCAATGCGCGCGATCAGCTTCCTGCTCGACCTGCGCGAGTGCGTAGGCGACGCGTCGGCGCACGTCATGAACGTTGGTTTCCTTGCCCTTGGCGTACTTTTCGATGAGCACTTCAGCGGAAATTTCCTGCTCCGGCAGCGGTGCGAATTGTGGCGCAGCGGGAATGTCTGTCAGCGAAAGCTGTTCGGCGATTTTGCTCATCCAAGGCTCCTCTACAAAATTCGGATTTTCTGGGTTATTAATTTTCGAATGTTGCAAAGCTACTAGATGTAGTGTCCAAAGGCAATATCCTGACTAGATACAGTGTTTCATATGTTTGGGTGGCGTGATGGCGTCATCGAAAAAAAGCTCGAAAAAACAAAGCCCCGGCGCCTTACAGCGACCGGGGCCGAGCTGAAAATATTTTTTCAGAGCGAGAGCAGCGTCTGCGCGTGGTGCGCCATCATCCACTCTTCGTTCGTCGGAATTACCAGCACATCAACGCTGCTGTTGCCAGCGCTGATCACGATATCGTGGCGTGCATTGGCTTCAGGATCGAGTCGAATACCGAGCCATTCCGACTGCATGCAAACGCGGCGGCGGACTTCGGCAGCGTGTTCGCCGATACCACCGGTGAACACCAACGCATCGATGCCGCTGGCGGCAGCCACCAGCGAACCGAGTTCGCGGGAAATACGGTAGCAGAACAGATCGACGGCTTCCTGGGCTTCCGGTTTATCGCTGGCGAGCAGCGTGCGCATGTCCTGGCTGATGCCTGAAACACCCAGCAAGCCGGATTCCTTGTAGAGCATCTTGGTCATGTCCTTGACCGACAGCCCCTTGGTTTCCATCAGGTGAAGAATGACCCCGGGATCGAGATTCCCGCAGCGGGTTCCCATCAACAGGCCGTCTATGGTTGAAAATCCCAAGGTTGTGGCGACACATTTGCGATTGACCATGGCGGCCATGCTGGCGCCGTTGCCGAGGTGGGCAACCACCACGCGGCCATTTGCACGGTGCGATTGCTGGGGCAAGGCACGCGCGATGAATTCGTAGGACAGGCCGTGGAAGCCGTATCGCTTGATGCCTTCGGCAGACAGGGCGCGTGGCAAGCCGAAGGTCTGCGCGACATCGGGCTGACTGCGATGAAAGGCTGTGTCGAAACAGGCAATCTGCGGCACATCGGGAAGCAGCGCCTGGAGCGCGCGAATGCCGGCTACGTTGTGCGGTTCGTGCAGGGGGGCTAGCGGGATAAAGCTGATCAGGTGGCCGAGCACGGTATCGTCGACGATGGTCGGCTGGGAATAGCGTTCGCCGCCATGAACCACACGATGTCCAACCGCGACGATCTGCCAGCCGGCGTGGGTCGACATGAACCATTTCAGCAGCGCATCAAAAGCCTGGTCGTGGCTGACGTTTTCACCGACGATGGCTTGATCGGCGATTTTCTGTCCGGACTTGTCCTTGGCGACCAGTTTGGTGGCGTTGGTGCCAATGCCGTCAATTTGGCCGGAGACTTCAGCGTCAGGAGAAATCGGATGGGCAAGCGGGAATAGGGCGAATTTGATGGACGATGATCCAGCGTTGATCGTCAGGATGCCTTGGTTCATGTCAGACAGTTCCAGTTTTGCGGTTATGGTGAGCGATCAATGCGGCAATGACGCACGATGCGGTTCGGGTTTCAGCGGAATCGGCGCGGCTGGTCAGCACAATGGGCACCTTGGTGCCCAGCACAATGCCGGCGGTTAATGCATTGGCGAGGTATTCGAGTTGCTTGGCGATCATGTTCCCGGACTCGAGATCGGGTACAACGAGAATTTCGGCATGACCGGCCACGGCGGACTTGATGCCCTTGGTCTTGGCAGCAATGAGCGAAACGGCATTGTCGAAGGCCAGCGGGCCATCCAGGATGCCGCCCTTGATCTGGCCCCGGTCGGCCATCTTGCAAAGTGCAGCAGCGTCCAAAGTGGACTGAATTTTCGGGTTGACCGTCTCGACAGCCGACAAAATTGCCACCTTGGGTTCCGGGATGCCCAAGATGTGGGCCAGTTCGATGGCGTTGCGGATGATGTCGGCCTTGTCTTCCAGTGTCGGTGCGATGTTGATCGCGGCGTCGGTGATCAACAGTGGCCGGTGATAGGTGGGTACGTCCATCAGGAACACGTGGCTGATCCGCCGCGAGGTACGCATGCCATTGGCGCGAGCGACGACTTCGCCCATCAGCTCATCGGTGTGCAGGCTGCCCTTCATCAGTGCTTCAGCATCGCCGGTGCGGACCAGAGAGACCGCGAGGGCGGCCGAATCGTGGCTGTGCGCAGCATTGACGATGCGGATGCCGGTCAGGTCAATGCCGAACTCTTCGGCAACAGCGCGAATCTTGTTTTCCGGGCCGACCAGGATCGGTTCGATGATGCCGGCCTGAAAGGCCATGACCGGGCCTTTCAGCGATTCCTGATCGCAGGGGTGGGCGACGGCCGTCGGAATCGGCTCCAGACCCTTGACGCGCTCCAGCAGGTGAATATAGCGCTCGTGCTTGTCGTCGATTCGTATCTCCGGCATGTGTACTTCCTGCAGCCGCGAGATTTTTTCCTCCGGGGCCAGCACTTCAGCGTTGCCACGCACGACCTGCAGGCCATCCTGATTGGTACACACGCAATCGAAAATGATGTGTTTGTTGTGATCGAATTTTTGCTTGGCAGTGACAGTGATCGTGATGCTGTCACCAATCGTCACCGGACGGGCAAAATGAAGCGACTGGTCGATCAGGATGGTGCCTGGGCCGGGAAACTGGGTGCCGAGGACGGTGGAGATCAGCGAGCCGCTCCACATGCCGTGGGCAATGACTTCGCGAAAAAGACCGCTTTGCGAATAGGTCGGGTCGACCATTGCCGGATTGAGGTCGCCCGTCAGGATGGCGAACAATTTCACATCCTCGGGCATCAGGATACGGGTGAGGCTTGCAGAATCCCCGACTTGGATTTCGTCGTACGTGCGATTGATCAGGTAGCGTTGTTCGGGTTCGTGGTTCATGGCGGCTTGTTCCATTACATCAAGCGATGGGCTAGTATAGGTTGCTGCGGTGCAGCAAACAAGCTGAGGCGACCGGAGCGGCGTTCAGCATCATGTCAGTCTTCAAAGGCGGCGGTTGGTGCGACGCTCGCGGCTGATCAGTGGCGACGGCACATCCACTTCCAGGCCAGGGTGGCGTTGCAGCAATTGGTCGAGAACCCACTGGTTGGCCTCATAGGTGAACTCTCTTGCCTTGAGTGGTGCACCGGTCAGCGCCGAGGCGAACAAGGCGACTGCGGCAGAGCGGCTGACGCCAAATTCGCAATGGACAATCAGCGACATGTCGACCGGTGCGCTGTGCAGTTCTTCAAGGTAGGCACTGATCTGACCGGCCATGTGATAATCGAACAGGCCGGGCAGTGGCGCCGGCAGGTATTCGTCGGCGGGCACGGCATCGTAGAAGGCCAGGCGGAGCACGTGACGAAACAAGGGGTCGAGTGTGGCCTCCGGTGTGCCCGGATCGGTGATCGAAACAACCGCCACGAACGGCGTGCCACGTAATTGCTCGGCCTGTTTGCGTGAGGTGTATTCGACCGTGCTGATGGTCATTGCGTCATTCCATGAATACCGGGTCAGAAAAAACCAGTGTGCCATCCTTGCGCATCATCAGGTTGTCGGCCTTGATCAAGTCGGGCAGGGCGCCGTATTCGGTCGAAAACTCTTCGACCGCCTTCAGCGACTCCTTGAGTGCATCCGTCCACCCCATCGGGGTGACGACCAGATGATGCAGGGCGATGCGCCCCATGTCCTGGGCCAGATTGCGCCACATCATGCAGGCGTCGAAATACGAGGTCGATAACTTGGTCGCCACTTCGGCAGCGTCACCGATGCCCGGCAAGGGATAGAGCCGCTCGACTTCAACGATGTGGAATGGAAAGCCTCGGCTGGAGCGGCCAACCGTACCGTGGTCGGCATAGACCACGGGAAAATGCTGGCCGGTCGGCCGATCGTCAGCGGTGTAGTAAGCGTAGTCAGTCGGCGATGAGAGCACTTTGAAGACACGTTCGTTGCCATCGATGGTATCGGCTTCGAGCACGATGGTACTTTCACCGCGACCGATTTCCTTGCGGCCGCGTAAGAGGGGGTGATCCGGCACGGGGTCGGGGAGTAGTCCGTCAATTTCAGGCATCGAGTTCTCCGAAATCGTTTCAAATTGGCGGACTTCCCGCCCACCAATTTGAAATTTAGCCCTTTTTTCCGGTTGACCGCAGCAATCGCTACGATCAGGCCTCAGGCAACGATATGAGCACCTGCGTCGACGTAGATCGTCTGCCCGGTCATGCCCGATGAACCGGACGTGCACAGGAAGGCGGTCAGGGCGCCCACTTCGTCGATGGTCACGGTGCGGCCGAGCGGTGCCTTGGCAGCGTCGTTTTCGAGCAGGGTGTTGAAATTGGCGATGCCGGATGCAGCACGGGTCATGATCGGGCCGGGGGAAACCGCAAAAACGCGGATACCCTTGGGGCCGAGGTCATAAGCCATGTAGCGGACAGCCGATTCAAGCGCGGCCTTGATGATGCCCATGACGCCATAGTTGCGCACCACACGCTCGGCACCGAGGTAAGACATGGTAATCAGCGAACCACCGTGCGCCATCAGCGGCTCGACGGCCTTGGCCATGCGCAGGAAGCTGTGGCAGGAAATGTTCATCGCCGAGTCGAAACCGGCTTCCGTGGTGTCGATGACGCGGCCATGCAGGTCGTCGCCATTGCAGAAGGCCATCGAGTGAATGGCGAAATCGAGTTCGCCGAATTCGTCGCCGCACTGCTTGATGGCGGCTTCAAGGCTGCCTTCTTCGGTGACATCCAGCTTCAGGAACAATTTGGCGCCCAGGCTTTCGGCCAGGGGTTGCGTGTATTTGGCCGTCTTGTCGTTCTGGTAGGTCAGTGCGATTTCACCACCCAGATCGCGAATGGCCTTGGCCACGGCGAAAGCGATTGACTTGTCGTTGGCGACACCGGTTATCAATCCCTTTTTGCCGGCCAGCGGCAGATGGTTGCCGGCCTGCACCAGCGGGGATTGTTCATTTATTGTGTTCATGCTGTTCTTCCTTCCATGTTAGGTCAAGGAGTGTTGCGTTGCATCAAT
>DAOLIO010000141.1:0-7934 GCA_035328505.1 Azonexus sp. | reverse complement strand
CCCGCGTCATCAAGAACGAAGACGATGAAGGCTGGGCTGTCGCAATGATCAAGGACGGCGAATCCGAGCCGGCGTTGGTCGGCCCATGGACCATGGGCCGCGACAAGAAAAACCCCAAGCCGCTCGACGTTTCCGCCTTCCAGACCCTGATCAAGACCGCCTCCGAAGTCTTGCGCCGGCACGAACATCAGCTGCACGCGCAGCTTCACAAGAAACTCACGGTCGACGGGGAAAACGGGCCGATTTTGATCAGCCTCGACATCGTTCCCGACGAGGATGATCCCTACGCCACGCTGTCCGCCGAAGATGCCGACGGTGAGCAACTGGCCAAGGTTCGCGTTGGGCCGAACTTCAAGCTCAGCCCCGCCAGCGCCAAGGCTTGGATAGCCGACGAATTCCGCCAGCCCGACTAAGACCGACCATGCGCATTGAAACCATCACGCGAAAACAGGCTGTCAAGGACTACACCGGTTATTCGTGCATCGGCCTCTACAATCCCAAAGGCCCGGAAAACGTCGGCGCCATCATGCGTGCTGCCGGCTGCTACGGCGTCAATTCCGTGTTCTACACCGGCAAGCGTTATGAACGCGCTGTCGAATTCCGCACCGACACCAAACAGGTCCACCTGCAACTGCCGCTAATCGGCGTTGATGACCTGCAGCAGGTCATCCCTTTCGGTTGCGTCCCGGTTGCCATCGAAGTCCACCCGGACGCCAAACCCCTCACCGAATACCAGCACCCGGAACGTGCCTTCTACATCTTCGGGCCGGAAGACGGCAGCCTGAAAAAGAACGTGACGGCATGGTGCAAGGACATCATTTACATCCCCACCCACGGCTGCATGAACCTGGCGGCGACCGTCAATGTCGTACTCTACGACCGCATGCTCAAGGCGGGCGGGTATCGGGCGACCGGTCCTGCCAATTGAAGCCGGTATCCGGTCGGTGATCAGACAGCCTTAAGCTACTTCGCGCACAATCATCAAAACTCGTCGCGAAAAAGGACAGGAGGCCGCATGAACGCATTCAACAAGCGTACAGCCAGGCGAATCGGCGCCGTCAGCCTGCTGCTGGCGCTTCTGGCCAGCCCGCTATCCTGGTTTGTCGTTCGCCAAAACGTGGAACAAAGCACTGTGGCGCTGGCGATTGAAGAGTCGCAACGACTGTTGGGGCATTTCGGCGCCATTGCCCTGAGCGGGCCGGGTGCGGCAAGCCATGCCGACAGCGCCGCCAAAGCGCTGGCCGGCGGCTTGTTCGACATTGCCGAAATCTATGATGGCCAGGGGCAGCGTTTGGCCGAGGCGATGACCTCGAACGGCCTGCAGGTTGAAGGCATTCTGCTTCACCATGCCACGCCCAATTACAAATCCACCCGCTATGAAAGTGTCAATTTGCCTGACCGGCGCTGGGTGCTGCGTGTTTTTGTTCCCCTGCGCCTGGGCAACGTACCGGAGTCAGAGGTGACCGGCTATTTCGAGGGCGTCCGCATCGTGCCCGAGTGGCAACGCCAGCGGATGCTCAGCAGCGCCCTGTCTGCTGCGCTGATGGCCGGGCTGGCCTCACTGCTATGCGGGCTGGCGATCTATCCGGTGGTCGTCCGGCTGTCTGCCGATAACGAGCGGAAAGCGCTGGAAGTGCTCGACTCGCATATTTCGATGATGGAAGCACTCGGCCGCGCCATCGCCAAACGCGATTCCGAAACCGGCGCCCATAACTACCGGGTTGCCTGGATCGCCGGCTCCATTGCCGAAAAGTTCGGTTTTCGTGGCAGCAAGATGCAATCGCTGATCGTCGGCAGCTTTCTCCATGATGTCGGCAAGATCGGCATACCCGACGCCATTCTTCTCAAGCCGGGACCTCTCGATCACGATGAACTCGCCATCATGCAAACACATGTCCAGCTCGGCGAAGAGATCGTCACCGGCATCGGCTGGCTTGAGGGGGCCAATGAAGTCGTCGCCGGACATCACGAACGGTGGGACGGCACCGGCTATCCGCGACGCCTCAAGGGCGAGCACATTCCACTGGCGGCCCGCATCTTTGCCGTGGCCGACGTGTTCGACGCCCTCTGCTCGCGACGGCCGTACAAGGAACCCATGAACTTCGAGACCGTCATGGAGATCCTTGAACGGGAAAGCGGCAGCCATTTCGATCCGGACGTGATGACGGAGTTTCGTCCGATGGCGCGGAAAATATTCGACCATCTGGCCGATTGCAGCGAAGAAGCTGCCAGCAAAATGCTCGAAGGTCGCGTCCGCAAGCATTACGGGTTGTGAGCATTACCTGCCATTGCCAAGGCCAGAAGTTTTCAATTTTGGCGGTTTTTTCCGGTTGACCGTAGCAGTCAATTTGCTGGCTAGATGATGGTAGCGGGAGGCTTTGTCTGGTCGCTTGCCTTCGCGAACCAGTCTGGCTAAACTTGTACAATATATTGAACAGGTAAAACATCATGCGCGTTGTCAATTTCTCCGATGCCCGCAACAGTCTCAAAGCTATCATCGATCAGGTTAGCGATGATGCCGACTATACGGTGATCACCCGGCGCGATGCCTCCGATGCCGTCGTGATGTCACTCGACACCTTCAACAGCCTGATGGAAACCGTCCATCTGCTGAAATCGCCGGCCAACGCGGCGCATCTGGCGCGCTCCATCGAGCAATACCGCAAGGGCAAAACCAAGGCGCAGGATTTGATGGATGCCTAGCCGGATCACCTGGACGCTCGCCGCCTGGGAGGACTATCAGTATTGGCAAGGGCAGGACCGAAAGACATTGAAACGGATCAACGCTGTGATCCGTGATTGTCTGCGCGACCCCTTCGTTGGTATCGGCAAGCCCGAACCGCTCAAAGAAAACCTGTCCGGTTTCTGGTCTCGCCGCATCGATGATACCAACCGCCTTGTTTATTGCGTGGATGGGGGCGATCTGGTGATTATTGCTTGTCGGTACCACTACGAGAATTAGGACTCTGGCGCTTTTATGTACCAACCGCACCCAAGCCTCGAACTGAAAAGCCTGTTTGCGCGTCAGCCGTACCAAGGAGCAGAGCCCTCATCGGCGAAGTTTCTGTTCATTGGTCTCGATGCAAACTACGACGCCAGTATTGAAAACACACCCATCTTCCAGAACGTGCTGGAGTATCACCAGGACGGCGTTGCTTTTTGGCGTCGGCATGGGGTTCATCACCCCTTCCTTCTTTCGCAATACCGTGGTGATGGCCGCCGCTACCATACAACGTTCGCAAAGGTCGGCTTTAAGCCACAGCACGCTGACCTCGTGTCGTTCATGGAGTTACTGGATGTGCCAACTGTGGGTAGAAGCAAACTCACACCCGAAGACCTCGATACTTCGCATCTTCAAAGGCTCAACGCCGTAATTCTGAATGGAAAGGCAGAGTACATATTTATCTCAGCGGGGGTGGCCCGCCTTATGAGAGCCAGCGGCGCATTCTCTTGGCTCCCGAAAGGGGCAATGGAACAAGGTTTGCTGCCACTTCTGTACAAAGGGAATCAGCGTACTGTATATCTGCATTTGCACTTTTCGAACTACGGCAAGTTTCAGCAGCAATTAGAACGTGAAGCGAGAGCTATCGCTTCATTAATACCGCTGCTCGATTAGCCTAACTCTGCGAAAGCTGCTTGCAGCAAATTCATCCGATTGCTTTCCACTAAGCAAACAAATACTAAAATCAGCAATCAGCCATATTTCTGGATGTTTTTTTGACTTCTAATCCCATCGCCGTTTTCGATTCCGGCCTCGGCGGCCTGACCGTCCTTCGCGCCTTGCGCGAGCGCTTGCCGCAAGAAGACTTTTTCTATTTCGCCGATACCCGTTTCTTGCCTTATGGCGACCGGCCGGAGGTATTTCTTCGCGAGCGTGGGGTGTTGATTGCCGAGGCGCTGGTCCGGCGCGGGGCGAAGGCTTTGGTGATTGCCTGCAATACGGCGACAGCGGCCGCGGCGGAGGCGATACGGGCGGCGATTTCGGTGCCGGTGGTGGCGCTGGAGCCAGGCGTCAAGCCGGCGGTGGCGCTGACGAAGTCGGGCGTTATTGGCGTGCTGGCGACGACGCGGACCTTGGACAGCGAGCGTTTTCAGCGGTTGGTCGGCAACCATGCCAACGGTTATCGCGTGCTGGCCCAGCCATGCCCGGGGCTGGCCGAGGCGATTGAAGCGCATGGTCCGTCCAGCGACGCGGTGTCGGCCTTGCTCGATACCTTTGTGGCGCCGCTGGCTGCGGCGGCGGCCGATGTGGTGGTGCTCGGCTGCACACACTACCCGTGGGTGGCCGAGGCGATTGCCCGGCGCATGCCGGCGGGAACTGTTTTGCTGGATACCGGTGAGCCGGTGGCGCGTCAGCTGGAGCGCTTGCTGGCGACGCGGTGTTTGCTGGGGGGCGGGCATGGCCGATTGACCGTGGCGACGAGCGGGGCGCCGGCGTCGGTGATTGCCACGGTCGACCGGATTTTTGGGCAAAAATTGAAAATTGAACACTGGGAGCCTTGAGATGACGGGGGTGCAAAAAAACGGGGCACAGAAGCCGCTGGCCGACCTCAAGGTGGTCGAACTTGGCACGCTGATCGCCGGGCCGTTCTGCACGCGGATCATGGGCGAATTCGGCGCCGAGGTGATCAAGGTAGAGTCGCCCGATGGCGGCGATCCGCTGCGCAAGTGGCGCAAGCTGTACGAAGGCACCTCGCTGTGGTGGGCCGTGCAGGGGCGGAACAAGAAGTCGGTGACGGCCAACCTGAAGCACCCGGAGGGCCTGGCGTTCGTCCGCAAACTGATCAGCGAGGCGGACATCCTGGTCGAAAACTTCCGCCCCGGCGTGCTGGAAAAGCTCGGGCTGGGCTGGGACACCCTGAAGGCCGACAACCCGGGGCTGGTCATGGTGCGGCTGTCCGGCTTCGGCCAGACCGGGCCGTACAAGGATCAACCGGGCTTTGGCGCGGTGGGCGAGTCGATGGGCGGCCTGCGTTACATCACCGGCTTTCCCGATCGGCCGCCGGTGCGTACCGGGATTTCCATCGGCGATTCGATTGCCGCGTTGTGGGGCGCGATTGGTGCGCTGATGGCGTTGCGCCACCGCGAGGTGAATGGCGGGGCGGGGCAGGTGGTCGACGTGGCACTCTACGAAGCGGTTTTCGCGATGATGGAGTCGATGGTGCCGGAGTTCGACGTGTTTGGCTTTGTCCGCGAGCGCACCGGCAACATCATGCCGGGCATCACGCCGTCGAGCACGCATACGACCAAGGACGGCAAGCACGTGACCATCGGCGCCAATGGTGATGCGATCTTCAAGCGTTTCATGCTGGCCATGGGCCGTGCCGACCTGGCGGATGACCCGACGCTGGCCGACAATGCCGGCCGCGATGCCCGCCGTGACGAGATTTACGCGTTGATCGACGCCTGGTGCGCGCAGCACGATGAGGCCGAGGTGCTGGCCACGCTGGCGGCTGCCGAGGTGCCGTCCTCACGCATCTATTCGGTCGTCGACATGTTTGCCGATCCGCAATTCATCGCCCGCCAGATGATCGAGTCCGCCCGCCTGCCGGGCGGCAAGGAACTGCACATGCCGGGCATCGTCCCCAAGCTGTCGGAAACCCCGGGCAGCACTGAATGGATCGGGCCGACGCTCGGCGCGCATACCGACAGCGTGCTGGCGGATTTGGGCTACGCCCCGGAGCGCATCGCCGCATTACGAGCCGACGCGGCGATCTGAGCGAGCATGGCGCCGGCTTCCTGCATCCCGGGCGCTTAACGCCTGGTGCGGTCAACCGGGAATTTTGGCAAAAAACGAAATTCTCGTGGGCGCTGGGTGATGCCCGTTGCCGAGGTTTGCGCGCAATGGAAGCGTTGTTCGCTTATGGAACGCGAACAACGCAAACCGCCTTGATTCGACAGCCACTGTCTCGACGAGACGTCAGCGCTACCGTCAGGCGTGCGCATTGACTTCACAGACTGTCAGGTAGGCAGCTTGGCCATGGATTTCATGATTTCGAGGCATATGCCGGGTTTTGACGCGAGTTTGGCAGCGTCAAAGCCATCCTCGAAGAATGGCGCGTAATTTGGCAAGGCGATCGCATCTTTCTGGCTTATTGCCCGATAGCCCATATGCCATTCGCTAAATTCCCGCTCGAAAACAGGGGTCCGCAAATGCATCTCGATGTTCTGATGACGGGGGTCTGACTTGATGATGTCGACCAAAGCGTCAACGACGTCCGTCTCCCCTTCAAGAACCTGCATGAACGTACCTTTTGAGTACAAAAGCAGGCCCGTGATATTTCTTCGTTTGTTGTTCTGAACGGACGTTTTAAGAATAGCTTCGAGCTCCTCGTCCGAATAGTTTTGTACGGCTGTGCTGGTATAGACCAGTTCAATCAACATGATGGCACCTCAAGACTAGACAGGCATTTCTGAACGATACAATCATTCTTGAAAATATCAAAGATATTATCATTGTCAATTGTTGTATTTGACTAAGCGTCGAGTCGTCTTGGGAGGGGCGTGCAAACGATGTCAACCTCAGCAGTGGGTGCCATGGTGTCCGCTGTGCCGCCGCTGATGCAGGATGCAGCCTTGGTCACATGGTCGACTGCCGCGCTTGACGAACCGAAGGCTTCTCACTTTCGTGTTTAAGTTTGGTATTTTTTCGCGGCGTTGGATGAGTGATGTCCGCACCAGAAAGTCAGCCTATTGGCGCGCTGAGGCGTCTCCTGCGGTACGAAAAGGCCAGTTGTCTTGATGGCATTTCACAGCCATCAGCGATCGATATGGTCGATCAACGCAGCCGAAAGCGGACTGGCAGCACGACCTCGCGTGGGGCGTCGGCGGGCAGTGATCGTAGCGAGCGAACGGCGCGCAGGGCTGCTTCATCGAGAATGGCGTGGCCGCTGCTCTGTTCTACGCGAGCCGCGCTGACGGTGCCGGATTCGTTAATGATCAGCAGGACCTGCACCTCACCCTCAAGACCTTGGGCAATGGCTTGCGCAGGATAAAACTGGCCGGCGTTATCAAGCTTCTTCAGATGTTCGCGGACCGCCTGAGTCCAGGTTTGGGGGGGGGATGGGGCCGGGCGCGACTGTGGTTTGGACGGTGGGGTCGGCTTTGGGGCGTTTTCTGGTGTGCTGCGCGGCTTGGGCAGGTCCAGTGGTGGCATGGCTGCCGGGGCCGGTGGTGGGGCGGGCTGGCGTAGTTCAGCCTTGAGCATCGCTGCGGTCGACGGCAACTTTTGATCGAAATTGAAATTTTGCAGCAGCGGTAGCAGATGCAGTGAGAGCGACAGCACCAGCGCAGCAAAAAGCCGGAAATCGATCCGCGACATGAGAAAATGAAGGCTGGCCTGAGGCAATGGAATCGCTATGAAACTAGCTGCAAAACGATGGGTTGTCATGATAAGCGCGATGGGCTTGCTGCTGCCCGCTTCGTTCCCGGTTTTTTCGGCCGGGACGGCAGGGCCGGACCCGGTGGGGTTTTCAGTCAGCATGGAGCTGGGTGATGTCGGGCAGGCCGAAAAATGGCTGGATGCCGGCATGTCGCCTGATTTCATGGGTAGCCGGATTGGTTCCGGCCTGATGTTTGGTGCCTGGGAAGGCAATCTGGACGTGATGCGCCTCTTTCTGTCGCGCGGGGCTGATATCAATCGCTTGAATTCGAACGGTGAGTCGGCGATTGCACTGGCCGCATGGCGCGGCAATCTGGAGGCGGTCAAATGGCTGCTGGAGCGCGGGGCGCGGATCAATGCGCCGGCCAAAAAATGGTCGGCACTGCATTACGCGGTTTTTGCCGGCCATGCGGATGTCGCCGATTTTCTGATCGAACAGGGTGCCGACATCAATGCCTTGAGCACCAACGGCTCCAGCGTGCTGATGATGGCCGTTTATGAAGGACACAAGGAGCTTGCCCGCAAGTTGATCGAGAAGGGCGCGGACCGAACG
>DAOLIO010000140.1:0-8073 GCA_035328505.1 Azonexus sp. | reverse complement strand
ACGGGAAAGGTGAAGCCCCACCATGACAAGGCAAATGGCAGCTCCCCGGCAGCTCGCGCCGACAAGGTCAGCAGGCTGGCAATGACCAGCCACCAGACCCCAAAGCCCCAGACCAGCAACATCAGCACCGTCGCAGTCTCGCGGGCCGACGGGTAGGGCAGTTGTTCGACAATATTCATCAAGCCCACCGGAATGGCACCAATCGGCGCCAGATGTATCCAGATGGTCGGCGTCAGCGCCCCGTGGGCCGGCTTGTGCAGGTATTTGCGATGGAGCGCCAGCCCGAACAGGCCGAGATACATCATGCTGCCCGCCCCCAGGCCGATGATGTTGATGGTCAGCATCCACTCATGCCAGGCCCCTTCCATGTGTGCCAGCAATGGCCCGCCGGCCAGCGGCATCACAACCAGGCCGACAGCCGGAATGAAGTGGGCCGGCGTCACGTGATCGACCGCCACATGCTCCCCCCGAAACATGATGAAAACCACGGCAAAACTGAAGACAAAGTGGACAAGCACCCCCAGCCACCAGATCGCCAAAGCCACCTCGATGTGCGGCGAAAAGGTCAGCCACTGCGCCGCCAGCACCAACAATGCAATTGAAAACGTCGGGTAGAAATTGGCCTGGACAGGATGCATCATCGTTTGCATGGCCGCCTGACGAAATGCCAGCCAGCGCATCAGCCAGGGCACTGCCAGCACCAGGAAAAGGCCGCTGTTGAACCAGTGCAGCATCTCGGCCGGCAGCGCCAGCCACGGCCAGCGCAACGACAGACTGTGCGTCGTGATGGCGAAAACACCCGTGCCCATCACGGCAGCAAACCATCCGGGAGCGAAGGCGCGGGCAATATCGGTGAAGCGGGGATAGCTCATGACACCACTTTCTGACATTTCAATTTCGGCGATTTTTTCCGGTTGACCGCGGCAAACGCCCACCAGCCCGCGGAAAGCGTCGCTTCGGCGATATACTGACTCAAAACAAGATATTCCGAAACGGAGACCGGGCCTGCCCGACGCAGGCCGATGCGCATGGATACCCTGTTCCTGCTGACCATCGCCACCATCGTCATCGTCCTGGTGTTTGACTACACCAACGGCTTTCACGATGCGGCCAATATCGTCGCCACCGTCATCGCCTCGCGCGCCATGACGCCCGTTCAGGCTGTACTGGTTGTCGGCATCTTTGAGTTTCTCGGTCCGCTGCTCGGTGGCACCGCGGTCGCCAACACCATTGGCAGCTTCGTGGCCCTCGATGGCGTGATGCCCACGCTATCCCTTTCCATCCTGCTCTGCGGCCTGATCGGCGCCATCGTCTGGAATCTCGGCACCTGGCGCTTCGGCATTCCATCCTCGTCATCGCACGCGCTGGTTGGCGGGCTGATTGGCGCAGTCACCGTTTCAGTCGGCAGCGAACACGTCGTCTGGGGCATTCTTGAACTGGCCAACGGCCACCTGACCGGCATCGTCAAGGTGCTGGCAGCGCTGCTGCTCAGCCCGCTGATCGGCTTTTGGTTCGGCTTCCTGATCCATCGCCTGCTCACCGCCCTGCTCATGGCCGCCAACCCAGCCGCCAACGCCCGGCTACGCGGCCTGCAATACGTCACCGCCGCCGGTCTCGCCTTCTCGCACGGTGCCAACGACGCCCAGAAAAGCATGGGCATCCTGACGCTGGTATTGCTGCTTGGCGGCTTCATCCCGAGTTTTGAAGTCCCGTTCTGGGTGATGGTCGCCTGCGCCACCTCGATCACACTGGGCATCATGTCCGGTGGCTGGCGCATCGTCCGCACGCTCGGCTTCGCCATCTACCGCGTCCGCCCCATCCACGCCCTCGGCTCGCAGCTGACCTCGGCCATCGTCATTCTGACCGCCTCAGCGGTCGGTGCGCCGGTGTCAACCACCCACGTCGTCGCCACCTCGATCATGGGCATCGGCGCCTCGGAGCGGCCACGTGCGGTGCGCTGGGCCAAGGCCAAGGACATAGCCACGACCTGGGTGATCACCATTCCCGGCGCCGCCATTGTTGCCATCCAGGCCTACGCGCTGGTCCATCTTTTTCTCGGAGCTACACCATGAGCGAAGAAATCAAGCCATCGATCCTCCGGCGGGTGCTCGATCGCGTCTTCCCGAAAATGCCCGATTTCTTCACCCTGCTCTCCGAACAGTGCGAGCACGTCAGCCACTCGGCCGGGCTGCTGGTTGAATTCATGGAAAGTGGCGACCCGGCGGTTGGCCAACTGATCCGCAAGGATGAACACGACGCCGACCGGGTCAAAGTGCACAACCTGCACACGCTGAACGAAGCCTTCTCGACACCGATCGATCGCGAGGACATCTACCGGGCCATCATCAACCTCGACGAGATCGTCAATTACTGCAAGACGACCGTCAGCGAAATGGAAGCACTCGCCCTGGCGCCCGACAAGCATTGTCTGGAAATGGCCATGCACATCAAGCTGGGTACTGACGCGCTGGCCCAAGGCTATGCGCGACTTGCCAAACAACCTGCTGACGCAGCGGCAGATGCCGATGCTGCTCGCAAAGCCGAACGCCGGGTCGAAAAAAACTATCGCCGCGCCATCGCCGAACTATTCGTTGGCGACGACTACATCCACATGTTCAAGCGCCGCGAAATCTACCGTCACCTGTCCAACGCCGCCGACCGTATGGCCAACTGCGCCAACACGCTGCACGACATCGTGGTCAAGATGACCTGACCCCGCCCACACCCTGAAACCCATGCTGAAAACCCTGTCGCGGAAGCTGCTCAACCTGCTGGGCTGGACCCTGATCGAGCCGTCGGAACATCCAGCGCGCGCGGTGCTCGTCGGCTATCCGCATACGTCGAACTGGGACGGTGTGTTCGCCTTGCTGGCCAAGCTCGCCCTGGGCCTGGACGCCCATTGGGTCGGCAAGGATTCACTCTTTCGCTGGCCACTGCGCTCCCTTTTTCGGAAACTGGGCGGCATTCCGATCAAACGCGACGTCCGCAACGGCTTTGTCGCTGACATGGCGGCACAATTCGCCGCCCACCGGAACTTCCTGCTGGTCATTGCCCCCGAGGGCACCCGCAGTCTGACCCGGGGCTGGAAAAGCGGCTTCTACCGGATTGCATTGGCCGCCGAGGTCCCCGTCGCCATTGCCTTTATCGACTACGCCCGACGTGAAATCGGGATTGCCACCTACCTGACGATGACCGGCGACCCGGAAGCCGATATTGCCCACATCGCCCGTTACTACGAGCATCGGCAAGGCAAGCACCCGGCACTGGCGTCGCCTGTTCGCTGGCTAGCGTAGACGGCTATTCGGCGATCAGGATTACTTCTTCGTCGCCCATGGTGACGACCTGACCGGGTCTCATTTTTGCCCGTTTTCTCGTGTCGACCGCAGCATCGACCTTGACCCGCCCTTCGGCGATCGCCGCATGCGCCGCGCCGCCCGATTCGCACAGGCCGGTGGCCTTGAGCAGTTGATCCAGTTGAATATATTCGCCGCGTACGGCAAAGGTGATGCTCACGATGTTTCCCCGATCAGGATCAGATGTACCCGGCACGGCCCATGGGCGCCGAGGACGATGGTTTGTTCGATATCGCCGGTGCGCGAGGGCCCGGAAATGAAGTTGACGGCCCGCGGCAGGCTGCCACATTCGGACCGGAGAAGCGCAAAGGCGTCTTCCATGGTCGCCACGATACGCGAAACCGGGACCAGCGCGATGTGTGTTTCCGGCAGGAGGCTCACCGTGGCCGGCGTTTGCGGTCCTGAGAGCAGCATCAGCGTACCGGTTTCGGCGATGGCGCAAAAACAGCCGGAGATGCCGACCTTGTCGGTATCGACCGCTGACCTTGCCTCGACCACCAGGCCAGCTGCCGACCAGCTCATCGCACCGACATCGGGCGTCGCCACCGCCTGCAGGCCCAAGCGCTTGCTCGACAGATAGGCCGCGACCGCTGCCGGCACTTCCGCCGCGGTCGCGATGGTGTCGACGGTACTGGCCAAATACTCGGCCTTGGCCTTGAAGCGGACAACCAGCTCGGCGGCCATCACCGGTTGCGGGCCACGCGTGGGCGCCTTCAAGGAGGCCTCGGCAGCAGCGCGGCGGCCGGCAAAATCATCCTTGCCGACACCGCGACGCACACGCCCGAGAATGTCGTCGCGGGCGCTCATGCCACCCGGTTCTTCGGCGCACCGGCGACGAAGGCTTCAATGTTGTCGATCAACTGATCGGCCAGCGTTTGCATCGCGGGCCGACTCGACCACGCGACATGCGGCGTCAGCAGGAAATTCGGCAGCGCCAACAGTGCCGGATCGAGCATCGGATGACCCGCGGGCGGCGGCTCGGCGGTGATCACATCGAACCCTGCACCGCCTATCCAGCCCGCTTTCAAGGCCCGGATCAGCGCCGCCTCGTCGACGATGCCACCACGCGCTGTGTTGATCAGCAGGGCTGACGGCTTCATCATCTGCAATTCCGACTCGCCGATCAGGTTTTGCGTGTCGGCCGTCAGCGGACAATGCAGACTGATCGCATCGGCCACGGCGAGGACCTCGCCGAAGCCCGTGTAGCCGGGACGAATCACCACCGCCCCCTTGCGTTCGGCGCGCAGTACTCGCATGCCGAATGCCTCGGCCAGTCGTGCGACGCCATTCCCCAAGGTGCCGGCGCCAATGAGGCCCAGTGTTGCGCCATGCAGGTCACGGATCGGATGATCGAACAGGCAAAATTGTTCGGATCGCTGCCAGCCACCGGCCTGCAAGCTTTCGCGCCACGCCACCAGATTGCGCGAAAGCGCCAACAGTAGCGCCATGACATGCTCCGGCACCGTATGGCCGGCATAGCCGCGAATATTGGACACCACGATGCCATGCTCCCGGCAGGCGTCGAGATCCACGTTATTCGTCCAGGTAGCCGAGATGGCAATCATTTTCAGTTCGGGCAGCGCGGCAATAGATGCGGCGTCGATCGGCACCTTGTTGGTGATGGCAATGGTCGCCCCCGCCAGACGTTCGATGACTTGCGACGGCGCTGTCCTGGCGTGCTCAACCCACGCGTGATCAAAGGCCGGTCGCCGGACGTCGGCGATCAGCGATTCCCCTTCAAGCTGGACGAGCCGCAGCATCAGGCAGGCGTCATCTCGAAGGGAACGCCTGCCACGTTGGCCATCGTGCCGACTTGCGCACCCAGCGTAGCGTTGCCACCATAGACCAGGCGGTCGATACCGGCTGCACATAAGCCGGCAATCGCGGCACTGTCCCCCTGCAGCAGGTTGAGCACACCGCCCGGCCACTCGACACGGCTGGCCAGTTCGCACAAGGCAAAGACCGCCGACGGCGCCTTCGGGCTGGGCTTGACGACTACCGTCGCCCCGGCCATCACGGCGGGAGCAATGAGTTCGGCAAAGCTGGCCAGCGGCCGTGAGGCGTCGAGCACCAGACCCAACACGCCTGTCTGCCCCACGGTGGCGCCTTGCAGCGCAGCGATGGCTTCTTCAACCTCGGCCATTGCCCGCGCTTCGTCAAAACCACATTCGGCGCTCACCAATTTGGCGAAATGACCGGCGTAGCCATCGAGCGCCTCCGCGAGACCGGCCAGGCAGACACGACGCGCCGGCATGCCCATGTCTGCCCAGACCGGCTGAGCCGCCTTGGCGGCACCGACAGCCTCGGCAGCCTCGGTGGCGCCGCACAAGGGTACCCGACGGATCACCTCACCCGTAGCCGGATTGCTGACATCAAAAAACGCCTCGGGGATGCTCAGATAGGCGTGGCCATTGATCCAGCAGGGAAGAACTTTCGGGCCCTCGGACTCGAATTCCATGTTTAATCTCGCTTTCTTGCTGCGTAAAGTTCGTGAAAAGTCTTTCCCGATGCGACCGGCAGATCGCGTCCTGCGGTCCACGCCGGCACCAGGCCAAAAATTCGAATGCGGCCGCTCCCATCCGCCAGCCAGTTCAGATAACGTGCCGCACGACGCGCCATCCAGCGGTAAAGCGCCGGCTTGCCTGCCACCCATGCCCACGCCAATAAAGCCAGTCGCTCCGAACGCGGTCGTAATCCTCGCTCATTCTGCTCCTCGCGCAAACGATGCATCAGCGCCGGAAGCGGAATATCGACCGGGCACACACTGCCGCATTGGTTGCAGCCCGTCGAGGCATGCGGCAGATCAAGCGCATTTTCGATGCCCGTGTACAGCGGCGTCAACACTGAACCCATGGGACCGGGATAAACCCAGCCGTAGGCATGGCCACCGAGCGAAAAATAGACCGGGCAATGATTCATGCACGTGCCGCAGCGAATGCAACGCAGCATGTCCTGATAGGCCGAACCCAGCAGGTTGGCGCGGCCATTATCGACGAGGATAAATACCGTTTTTTCCGGCCCGTCGTGATCGCCTTCGCGCCTTGTGCCGGTCAGCAAGGACACATAATTGGAGATCGATTGCCCTGTCGCCGAACGCGGCAAGAGGCGCATCAGCGTGGCGAAATCCTCCAGCGTCGGCACGACCTTCTCGATACCGGTGATCACGACATGCAGCCTGGGCAGCGTGGTCACCATGCGGCCGTTGCCTTCGTTCGTCACCAGCGCGGCCGAGCCGGTTTCGGCGATCAGGAAATTGGCGCCGGAAATGCCCATTTCGGCAGACAGAAAATGCTGGCGCAGCACTGCTCTCGCCTCGTTGGCCATCTCGGGAATATCAGCCGAAGTCCGCGTTTCGAGCGGCCGCCCATGTGCCCTGGCAAACAGTGCCTCGACCTCGTTGATGGTCTTGTGCACGGCCGGCGCGATGATATGCGACGGTGGTTCTCCGGCCAGTTGCACGATGTATTCGCCAAGATCGGTCTCGACCGGCCGGATACCCGCAGCACTGAGCGCCTCGTTGAGCTGCGCTTCTTCGGAGAGCATGGACTTCGACTTCGTCGCCTTGGTGACCCTATGGCGACGGGCGATATCGACGACAAGCCGGCTGACCTCCTCACCGTCTCGCGCCCAAAGCACCTCCGCACCGCTTGCCCTGGCCCGTTCCTCGAATATATCGAGCCAGACATCAAGGTCAGAAAGTGTTCGATTTCGGATGTTTTTTGCGGTTGACCGCAGCAATGCAAAATCCAGCCCATCATCGGCCAGCGAGGCCATCCCCTTGACGCGCTTGGCGACAAACAAGGGCTTGGCTTTCTGCAAGGTCCGCTGCAATGCGGCGTTGCGCACTTTTTCTCCGGCTCGCGCCTGAAAATGCATGGCCTGCGAACGCGTTGCCGCCATCAGCCCTCACTCCCGCCAGCCAGCACTTCGGCGATATGCAGAACACGTGTAGTTTCATCGCCACGGCGACGCAGCCTGCCTTCAATATTGATCAGACAACCGAGATCGCCCCCCACCACCGCATCTGCCCCCGCGGCCAGAATGGTGTCGCATTTGCGATCCACGATTTGCGTCGATACGTCACCGAACTTCACGGCGAAGGCGCCGCCAAATCCGCAGCACTCCTCGCAATCCGGCATTTCCTTCAATGACAGTCCCTTGACCTGCATCAGCAAGTCACGCGGCTGCCGCTTGATGCCCAATCCGCGCAGGCCCTTGCAGGAATCGTGAAAGGTCACCGTGCCGTCAAACGCCGACGATTCCAAGCCCGGTTTCGCCACCTCGGTCAAAAAACTGGTCAACTCGTAGGTACGCCCGGCCAGCGCCCGCGCCCGCGCCCCCCATTGGTCATCGTCGGCAAACAATTGCGGATAGACATTTCGGATCTGGTCAGTACATGATCCGGACGGGACGACCACATAGTCGTAGCCTTCCAGTTCGGCAATCGCCTTGCAGGCCAGCGCAACGGAAAGCCTTCGATCCCCGGCACTCCACGCCGGTTGACCGCAGCAAGTCTGGCCTTCCGGCACAAAAACATCGGCCCCCAAGCTTTCAAGCAGACGCAATGACGCAAAGCCGATCGACGGACGCATCAGATCGACCAGGCAGGTAACGTAGAGGGCTAAGCGCATGCTAATATTGCGGCGCACAAGAAAATCATGTGGCTAATGCTACTCAAACAGCACCAATAAAGGAATCCAGTTGTCAGAAGCTGCCAGCG
>DAOLIO010000139.1:0-8081 GCA_035328505.1 Azonexus sp. | reverse complement strand
GCCCCATTGCGCCTTGGCCAACGGCGGATTTTCATCATCCCGTCGCGTGGCGGCCTGCTGTTTGCAGCGGCGCTCGTCGTCATGCTGATCGGCGCCATCAATTACAACCTGGCTCTCGGCCACGCCCTGGTATTCCTGCTGGCCGGACTGGGCATCGTCGGCATGATCCACACCTTCCGCAACCTGCACGGTCTGATCATCACCCCGGGCCGCAGCACCCCGGTCTTTGCCGGTGAAACAGCCTACTTCGAGCTGACGCTGGAGAATGAGCACTCGTCACCGCGCCTCGCACTCGAACTGGCCGCAGAACCCGGCAATTCAGTGATTGCTGCGGTCAACGCGAAAAAAAGCCTGAAAATCAAAATTCCGCTCAGCACCCACAAACGCGGCTGGCTCGATCTGCCGCGCGTTCGCCTGTCGTCCCGCTATCCACTTGGCCTGTTCACCGCCTGGGCCTATCTCCAGCCCGCCATGCGCTGCCTGATTTATCCGCAGCCGATGACTGCACCCCTGCCAGCTTCCTCGCCCTCCCCGGTGGGCGGCGAGCGGCGCGGAGAAGGCGGGCAGGATGACTTCGCCGGTTTTCGGGAACGCCAAGCTGCCGATTCGCCTCGCCATGTCGCCTGGAAAGCCAGCGCCCGCAACGCCAGCGAGGGGCCCTTGCTGATCAAACTGTTTTCCGGAGGCGCCGAGGAGGAATTAATCCTCGACTGGCGCCTGACCAACGACGCGTTACCGGACGAAACCCGCATCGGCATCCTTACCGGCTGGTTGCTCACTGCTGACGCCACCGCAACACCGTTCGGACTCAGCCTGCCAAACCTCGATATTTCACCGTCTCATGGCGAACGCCATCGACATCGCTGCCTCGAAGCCCTTGCGCTCTACCAGCCATGAGCACGCTTGCCCGCGACGCCCTCGATCACCACACCACGCCCTGGTTGTTTGCCACCGCGCTGGCCACGACTGCGCCCCATGTCCTTCATCAACCGCTTTGGTTGAGCCTACTGGCCGGCACCATGCTGCTGTGGGCTGCCTGGCTCTGGTGGAAGGACGAACGCCTGCCGGGACGCTGGCTACTCATCCTCCTCGTTGTCGCCGGCTGCGCCGGCATCCTCATCGAGTTTCGGACGCTCTTCGGCCGGGATGCCGGCGTCGCCATGCTGGTGATGTTCATGACCATGAAGCTGCTGGAACTGAAATCCCGGCGCGATGCGATGGTCATCGTCACCCTTGGCTATTTCCTGCTGCTCACCCACTACCTCTACTCGCAAAGCATTCTGACCGGGCTTTGGCTGCTGGCCGCCATGTGGGGGGTGACGGCCACGCTGATCCGTCTGCATGGCGGTCCGGATAGTACCCCACGCCCCACCCTGCGCCTTGCAGCGGTCATGTGCCTGCAGGCAATTCCGTTCATGCTCGTGCTCTATCTGCTATTCCCACGAATATCCGGCCCGCTTTGGGGCTTGCCTTCCGACGCCCACGCTGGCATGACCGGGCTGTCCGAAACCATGTCACCGGGAAGCATTGCCCAGCTTGCCCAAAATGCAGATATCGCCTTCCGTGTTCGCTTCGATGGCCCCGTTCCGCCGAAGCAAAAGCTTTACTGGCGTGGCCCGGTCATGGAGCAATTTGATGGCATTACCTGGCGCCCCTACGAAGGGCGACACCCAGCGGCACACCTCGATATCCTGTCGCCACCCATCAGCTACGAAACAACCCTGGAAGCCCACAACCAACGCTGGCTGCTGGCCCTCGATGCGCCTAGCCAATTGCCTCCTGAAACCTTCCTGAACGGCACCCTGGCCGCAGCCCGTCGGCAAGCACTCAACGAGCGGCAACGCTTCCGTTTTTCGGCCAGCCTCGACTATCGTTTCAATGCCATTGAAGATCCGAACGTCCTTCGCCGCAACCTTGCCCTTCCCGACCGCAGCAATCCCAAAACACTCGCCCTGGCCAGCCAATGGCGAGTCGACCGCGCTCCGGAAGCCATCATCAGCAAAGCCCTTCAACTATTCGCCAGTGACTTCACCTATACCCTGCAACCGCCCCTGCTCGGCCGGGACGGCATTGACGAATTCCTGTTCCAGACGAAACGCGGCTTTTGCGAACACTACGCAGCCGCCTTCGTCGTTCTGATGCGGGCGGCCAATATTCCGGCACGGGTCGTCAGCGGCTATCAGGGCGGTGACTACAACCCGCTGGACACCTACTTGGTGATCCGCCAGTCGGACGCCCATGCCTGGGCCGAAGTCTGGCTGGACGCTAAAGGCTGGGTCCGGGTCGACCCGACTGCGGCAGTTTCACCGGCTCGCATCGAGACCGGCATCGCCGATGCACTCCGCTTCGGCGAGCCCCTGCCAGCCATGGTCCAGTGGCGGGCCGGGTGGGTACGAACGCTGCGCTACCGTTGGGAAGCCATCAACAATGCCTGGAATCAGAATGTGCTCGGCTATAACCCGCAACGCCAGCAAGCATTGCTGGCCCGCCTTGGCTTGCCGGATACCGACTGGCGCAGCCTGACCATGGCACTTGGCACCGCCTGCAGTCTGCTCGTTGCGGTGCTGATGCTCTGGGCACTCTACAAACGTCCGGAACGTGACCCGGTGATTCGCCTTTGGCATAAAGCGCTGCGACATCTGGTCCGAAGAAAGGTAGACTACCTGCCTTGGGAAACGCCACTCGAACTGGCCCGACGCATTCGGGAACAGCACCCGGAACTGGCTGAATCCTTCCAGCCCGTAGTCGATGCCTACCTTGTGGCGCGCTACGGCACCGATAACTCACCCGATAGACTGCGCGATGCGATTGCGCAATTGAAATAATGATCCCCACATTCAAACACCTTCTCGCCTCACTGCTGCTTGCTGCCCTGACCGCAGTTACCCAGGCCGCCCCTGCCGATACTCCGACATTTGCCGATAACCAGGCCGCCATCGATTTCGCCCGCGACCTGGAACAGCGGCACGGTTTCAAGGCTGACGAACTGATCAGCCAGTTCGCCCAGACCCATCCCAACGCTACAGTCCTCAAACTGATCAAGCCCCCCGCCTCACCCTTGCAGCGCTCATGGGAGCGCTATCGTCCTCGCTTCCTGAATGACCGCCGCATCGATGGTGGCGTCCAGTTCTGGCAGGAAAATGGGGCGCAGCTGGCCAAGGCCCAGGCCATTTATGGCGTACCGGCAGAGATCATTGTGGCCATCATTGGCGTCGAGACCGAATACGGCCGCAACACGGGTGGATTTCGCGTCTTCGAAGCCCTCGCCACGCTGGCTTTCAACTACCCGCCACGCGCTGAATTTTTCCGCACCGAACTCGAACAATTCCTGCTGCTCGCCCGCGAAAACAATCTCGACCCACTGGCGGTGAAGGGGTCGTTTGCTGGCGCCATCGGCATTCCCCAATTCATGCCGGGTAGCCAGCGCCGCTATGCTGTGGATTTCGACGGTGACCAACGCGTGGACCTTGGCAACAGTGTGGACGATGCCATCGGCAGTGTTGCCCGCTTTCTTGAGCAACATGGCTGGCAAGCCGGGCAGCCCATAGCTGTCCGGGCCATCACCAGCACCCCGCCCGACAACGCATTGATCCAGGCCGGCATTCGCCCGACACTCAAAGTGGGCGATCTGGTGGAAAAAGGCATTCGCGCCAACACCGACCCCGACGCGATCGCCGCCCTGATCGACCTCGTCTCACCCGGACAGGAAACCGAATACTGGCTCGGTTTTGATAATTTCTACGTCATCACCCGCTACAACCGCTCTAGCTTCTACGCCATGTCCGTCTTCCAGCTTGGCGAGGCAATCCGCAACCGGATGTGCGCCAACCCGCAGACTACAGCAGAGAATCGCGAGAAATATTGCCGCGCTTGATGATCTTGCGCAGGCGATCCAGACCTTCCATCTGAATCTGACGGACCCGTTCGCGGGTCAGCCCGAAATCGTGGGCGATGACGTCAAGCGTTGCTATGTCGGCCCCGTTCAGCCCGTAGCGACGCTCAAGCACCGAACGCTGACGCTCGGTGAGCTGATCCAGCCAGTCATCTACCAGCGTGCCAACCTCGCTGAGTTGCAGAAGGGATTCCGGATCATGCCCCTCTTCATCCGCAATCACTTCGGCAATGGTGTGATTGGGATCAATTTCCAGCGGGGCATCAAGGGAGGCGATGTGTTCATTGAGCGACAGGATGCGCCGTACATCGTCGACCGTGCGGTCAATCAGCAATGCCACACGCTCGACGGTCGTTTCGCGTTTTTCGGCTGATTCCAGATGCCGCATGGCGCGCAGAACGACGTTGATCTCCTTGACGATATGGACCGGCAAACGAATCGTCCGCGACTGGTTCATAATGCCGCGCTCAATATTTTGTCGTATCCACCACGTCGCATACGTCGAGAAGCGAAAGCCGCGTTCCGGATCGAACTTTTCCAATGCATGGATCAAACCGAGGTTGCCTTCTTCGATCAGGTCCAGCAAGGGAATGCCGCGATTGAGATAATGCTTGGCAATATTCACGACCAGTCGCAGATTGTGTTCGATCATGCGCTGACGGGCGGCGAAATCGCCCGCCCGGACCAGTCGGGTGGTGGCCAGTTCTTCTTCTGCCGTCAGTAAGGGCTTGGCGCCAATTTCGCTCAGGTAGAGCTGAGTGACATCCTCGAGCAGTTCGATTTCCGGGACAACCACTTCCGGCTCATGCAACAAGACAGAATCATCGGGTTGCCCCTCGAACTCGTCATCCACATGTACGCCGGAATCACTCATCTTTTTGGTAAATGCAACGCCGGGTCGACCGGCTTGCCCTGTTTGCGGATTTCGAAATGCAGCTTGACCGAGTCAGCATCGGTATTACCCATCTCGGCAATTTTTTGCCCACGACTAACCTGCTGGCCTTCCTTGACAAGAATCTTGCGATTGTGGGCATAAGCCGACAGATAGGTCGCGTTGTGCTTGACAATGATCAGTTCGCCAAAGCCCCGCAATCCGCGTCCTGCATAGACAACCTTGCCATCACCTGCGGCCAGCACAGGGTCTCCGGCGTTGCCCGCGAAATCCAGACCCTTGTTGCCGCCGTCACTGTAGGGCGCAGTAACCTTGGCCGATGTCGGCCACATCCAGGGCACTTCATCCGGCCCGGCAGGTGCAACCGTCGCCGCAGGGGCCACTTCAGGCTTGGCCTCGGTCGGTTTGGCGGCTTCACTGCCGCCCTTGTTGTTCAGGCGGGCAAATGCCTCTTCCGAATACGGCTCCTTGCCGACCCGTGGTTCGCGCTTCAGCAAGCCACGTTGCGAAACATCTGCCGACATTGTCCCTGTTGGCTGGTCAAGCGAACGTGATTCAACGACCGCATCCGACACGATCGGCTTGGTGACCGCACCAGGTGCATTGGCTTCGACAGCACCTGGCGGTGCCACACGTAGCACCTGCCCTTCCTTGATCGCTGAAGGATTGACCAAATTGTTCCAGGCGGCGATATCACGGTGATCCTGCCCCGTTTCCTGAGCAATCCGGTACAGCGTGTCGCCGCGTTTGACCGTGTAATAGCCCGGCCCAGCCGGCTGAGGTGCGGATTTTGACGCAGTACTGGAGCGGTCAACCGCAGGCACCGGTTGCTGGGAAATACAGCCTGCCAAAAGCAGCAGCGGGAATATGGCCGTGATGATACGAATCATTGCGTTCCTGATAATAACGGGACAAAACGTACGGCATCCAGCCGCGTTTCGATAAAACCCTGCGGCGTCCGTTCGATAAAACTAAGATACTGCTCAGCGGCACCCACTGGCAAGACCAGTCGCCCACCGAGCGCAAGTTGTTCGAGTAGCGCACTCGGCACGCGCGTTCCGGCTGCAGCCACTATGATACTGTCAAATGGTCCGGCTTCCGGCAAACCTAACTGCCCATCTGCATGTTTCAGGCGCACATTGAACTGCTGCAAAGTGCGCATGTTGGCCTTGGCTTTCTCCAGCAACGGCGCAAGCCGCTCGACCGAATAGACCTCTTTGGTCAATTGAGCCAGCACCGCCGCCTGATAGCCGCAGCCCGCACCGATTTCCAGAGTTTTGCCAAGGCTGGCGCGCCCGTTGAGCAACAATTCGATCATGCGCGCCACCACATAGGGTTGCGAAATGGTCTGCCCCATGCCCAGCGGCAACGCAGTATCTTCATAAGCGCGCGAGGCCAGCGCCTCTTCGACGAAAACATGCCGGGGAACTGCTGCCATCGCCTTGAGGACGGCTTCATTACGTATCCCTTTTTCGCGGAGGCGCTCGATCATGCGCGCCCGCGTGCGCTGCGAGGTCATGCCAATACCGTTTAACACCTGAGACTCATTTCATCCATTGGCGAATGGCCGGCAATTGTGCGGCATGTGTCAGATCAATCTGCAACGGGGTGATCGACACAACACCACGCTCGATGGCATTGAAATCAGTCCCTGGGCCGGCGTCGGCAGCGGCGCCGGCAGCACCGATCCAATACACGGTTTCCTTGCGCGGCGACATCATTTTAATGACGGGCTCTGCCTTGTGCCGGCGGCCCAGACGCGTGACTTCCATCCCTTTTAAATCGGCATTCGGAATATCCGGTACGTTGACATTCAACAGTACGGGTTCCCTGATCGGGTCGCGAATAAAGCGCTCCACCAATTGACGTGCAACCAATCCGGCCGATACGAAATTATTGCTTTCAAAACTGGTCAGGGAAATGGCGATCGACGGAATACCGAGCAAATAACCTTCAGTCGCTGCGGCGACTGTTCCCGAATAAATCGTATCGTCCCCCATATTGGCGCCGTGATTAATGCCGGACACAATAATATCGGGTAATTCATCCAGCATGCCGGTTACCGCCAGATGGACGCAATCGGTTGGGGTTCCATTGACAAAATAGAAACCGTTGGCCGCCTTTTTCAGATGCAAAGGCCGGTCCAGCGTCAGCGAGTTACTGGCACCACTGCGGTTCTGCTCAGGCGCGACAACGACCACCTCACCCAGGCCATGCAGCGCGTCCGCCAGAGCAGCCAGCCCTGGCGCAAAATAGCCATCATCGTTACTCAGCAGAATACGCATGAATCAAACCAGCAGGTTATCAATATTGCCGCCATTGGCCACCCAGGCTTCAACCCATTTCGGCTTGCGGCCGCGACCTGTCCATGCCAGTTCGGCATTTTGCGGATGACGATATTTAACCTTGACCTTATTGCCGGTAACCGTCTTTGCCTTGACGTCCTTGCCCAGCAAATCCTCGATTGCATAACCACGGGTTTTGGCAAAGGCCCGTAATTCATTTAAAACGTTAATCTTTTCTTCAGCTTCCCGACGTTTGATTTCCGCGGGAATCTGCTGCTGCAAATCGCGCAACTGAGAAACGGACAGTGTAGAAAGATCCATGATTATTTCCTTATTTAATAAGTGGCGACAATTTAATTTGTTTTAATCTTTATTTCAACGCCACCAATTTAAAAAACCGGCATAAGCCGGCTTTTTAAATTGGTGAAGATGGGCATTCCAACGCGCCCTACGTAGCAGTCTACTATTGTTCACCACGAAAGTCTCGGGCTATCCCATAGGCTCAAAATACCGGATCCTCCCCAATGGCATAAAACATGGAGCGCTACGGTCAACCGGAAAAATTGGGGTATTTTGAAAATAATATGCCAAGCCTTTTATTCAGACGAACTCAATCGTCGGACATAAAGGATTTACCCAACGCAGTTTCATTGTCCTGCGTGACCTGTTCCGAAATTTCCGCCATTTGCCAGGACGGATGTGCCGAGACATCCGCTCCAACAGCATTCGCTCCGCGGGTGAGCGCCGAGGCTGCGATGCCTGAATTTCCAGCAGGACCACGAGGCAGATTGGAAAATATCTCGACACCGTCGGGGCCGGTAGTCACGTAGATCTCCCTCTCTCCGCCGTAAGCGGGCAGCATTAACAAGGCGACGGCGGCCAATCCAAGACGGTGCAGCCACCAGCGCTCAATGCGAATAGCCATGGCCATCCTGCTGCATGACATGGGCGACAAACGGATCGCTTTCCATGTCACCGAAGTCGGCGGCGTCGATCATTCCGTAGTCGGCAA
>DAOLIO010000138.1:0-8102 GCA_035328505.1 Azonexus sp. | reverse complement strand
GAGCTGCCGGGGAGCTGCCATTTGCCTTGTCATGGTGGGGCTTCACCTTTCCCGTCGGGGCATTTGCGGCTGAAAGTCTGCGTCTGACGACCATACTGGGCTGGGGCAGCACATTCGCCATCGGCCTGGCGGCCTGGTTGCTGCTTTGCTTTTTCTGGACGATTACGTTGGTGCGAACTGCGCGTGGCGTGGCGAGTGGCGCCCTATTCCAGCCGTCAGCGTGAATTTCCAGACCGCATGGCTGTGGGGGCTTCCGCTGCTTGCAGGCAGCATCGCGGCGCTGAATTTTGCCATTCGGCGAGGCTTGCGAGCGCCCCGCGTGGTTGAAAGCGGTGGTCCGGATGACTTGCCCTGGCGGGCAGTGCAGGTGCCAACCGCCCACAACAAAAAGCTCTATGGCTGGTTTATCCCGACCGGGTCCGGGAGTCCGGCATTGGTGATCATGCACGGCTGGGGCGGCAACGCCGAGATGATGCTGCCGCTGGCGGCGCCCCTGCACGCGGCGGGTTATACGCTTCTGCTGCTGGATGCGCGTTGCCATGGCCGGAGCGATGACGACAGCTTTGCATCCTTGCCGCGCTTTGCCGAGGATATCGAGGCAGGCTTGCGCTGGTTGTCGGCGCAACCCGAACTTGATCGACCGGCGCTCGGGGTCATTGGACATTCGGTAGGGGCCGGCGCGGCATTGCTGGCTGCTTCGCGTCAGCCGCAGCTGCGGGCGGTGGTCAGTGTGGCGGCTTTCGCGCATCCGGCGGGCATGATGCGGCGCTGGCTGGCTAGCCTGCACGTTCCTTATTGGCCGCTGGGGGCTTATGTCCTCGCCTACGTGCAACGGGTCATCGGGCATCCTTTTGATGTCATTGCGCCGTGCAAGACCATTGCCAGGGTCGCCTGCCCGGTGTTGATCGTTCACGGGGTGGCGGACCAGATGGTGCCAGTGGCTGAGGCGGCGCAAATCTACGCGGCGCGGGCCAGCGATGCGGTCGAGTTGCTGCTGGTGCCGGGCAGTCATGACGACTACGGCGATATTGGCCCGCAGATCGGGGTGCTTAAGGACTTTCTCGAGCGAACGATGCGGCGCTGAGCCCGGATGTAAAAAGGGCGGGAGACTGGCTCCCGCCCTTGCCGGTTCAGCATCCACTTGATCAGGGTTGCAGGAAGGAGGCTTTCTCGCGAACCTTGATGTCGTCGTTGTCGGTGGCCTCGATCTCGAAGTGGATCGGGTTCGATCCCGTCTTGCCGGCATCGGGCGGTGCGCTGACGATGACGTTGAAGGAGGTGAGTCCGGCGGCTACGGCGTCGACTTCGTTGTTGCCCGATATTTCAGCGCCGGGCAGGCCATCGACGGTCACTTTGTAGCGATGCGGGCGTTCTTCGGTGTTCATGATCTGCAGCATGAACACGTTCTCGATTCGGCCATCATCGGCTTCGCGGGCCAATGTCGAGCGGTCGCGGATGATATCCACCTTGAGCGGAATGCGATGGGCGAGGAACCAGGCCGACAGGCCGGTGATCAGGATCAGGATGGCCGTATAGAGCAGGATGCGCGGACGGACAACGTGAGCCAGGATTTCCTTCTTGGTCAGGTGCTTGGCCATGGCGCTTTCGGTGGAATAGCGAACCAGACCGCGTGGCAAACCGACCTTGTCCATGACCTGGTCGCAGATGTCGATACAGGCGGCGCAGCCGATGCACTCATATTGCAGGCCGTTGCGGATGTCGATGCCGGTCGGGCAGACCTGCACGCATTGCCCGCAATCCACACAGTCGCCCAGCTTGCTGAGGTCGGCACCCTTCTTGCGCACACCGCGGGGTTCGCCACGTTCCGGGTCGTAGGTGATGATCAGGGTATCCGGGTCGAACATCACGCTCTGGAAGCGGGCATACGGGCACATGTACTTGCAAACCTGCTCGCGCATGAAGCCCGCGAAGAGGTAGGTGAATCCACCGTAGAAGAAGATCCAGAAAATTTCCCATGAGCCGAGATTGTTGGTCATCACGTTGTTAATCAACTCGGTGACCGGCGTGAAGTAGCAAACCAGCGTGAAACCTGTCCAAAGCGAGAACAGCAGCCAGATCAGGTGCTTGGTGGCCTTGACGCGCAGCTTGTGCGCGCCGGAGCCTTTGTCGAGCTTGATGCGGGCGTTGCGATCGCCTTCGATCTTGTTTTCGATCCACATGAATATCTGCGTGTAGACCGTTTGCGGGCAGGCGTAGCCACAGAAAAGTCGCCCGGCCACCGCGGTGACGAGAAAGAGTGCGTAGGCAGAAACGATGAGCAGGGCTGCCAGGTAAATGACGTCCTGCGGCCAGAAAACCATGCCGAAAATATAGAATTTGCGTTCGACCAAGTGCAGCAGGATGGCCTGACGTCCATTCCATGTCAGCCACGGGCTGACGTAAAACAGTACTTGCGTGAAGATGACGAGCGCGATCCGCCAGTTGTCGAAATAGCCGCGTACGCCTTTGGCGTAGATTTTCTTGCGTTTTTCGTAGAAGGAAACTTTTGCCGTGCCATCAGGCTGCGGACTGTTTGCTGGCTGACTCATCTATCCTCTATCGGGTCGTTAAAAAGGTTGGAAACCGGAACTGCTGGACTCGTTCAGCCTGGTTGCATGAAGCAAGCCTGCGGGGCGAACTTAAGGGGGTATGCCGCCAAGCTGATTGTCGATTTCCAGCGCTCCCCCGTCAAGACTATGGCGACAAAGCTGTGGGGTGGAGTGTGTCACCGGTTTCCAGTGTACTCAATATCAAGATGCGTGCCTGCTTTTTTGATGGTTGAATAGTCATACAAATCAGTGCTTTGATGTTTTTGTGTAGCAGGGGCTTGCAATTGGATGGCGTAAAAGGACAATAATGGCAGTCCAATATGGCGCTGGCGACAAAATTGACATGACCGCTCATTTTCTCAGTGAACTGCTTTCGTTTCTTGATGGCTTGCCTGAGCCACGTATCGTGATGAATGCCGATTACCGGATCGTCGCGGCCAATGCAGCCTACATCAAGGAGTTCGGTAGTGATTTGCCGATTGCCGGGCGGACCTGCTATGAAGTCTCCCACCATTTTACGGTGCCCTGCGACCAGGCAGGTGAATCCTGCCCCTTGAAGCAGAGCCTGGAAACGGGGGAGCCGCAGCGAGTTCTGCATCTGCACCATACGCCGCGCGGTGAAGAGCACGTGGCGGTTGAGACGACACCGATTCGCGATGAAAGTGGACGGATTGCCTATTTCGTCGAGACCATGCGCGTGGTCCGCCAGGCTAGCAGCCGCGCTGCCGCGCAAGGCCTGGTCGGACGCTCGCCAGCATTTGTTGGCATGCTGGAAAAAATTCTGCGGGTGGCGAACGCGAATGCGTCGGTTTTACTGCTGGGCGAAACGGGGACCGGCAAGGAGCTGGTTGCCCGCGCCATTCACGAAGCGAGCGCCCGTGAAGAAGGGCCGTTTGTCGCGGTCGACTGTGCCGGAATGACCGAAACGCTGTTTGAGAGCGAGCTGTTCGGGTACGAAAAGGGCGCCTTCACCGGCGCCACCCACCGCAAGCAGGGTTTGGTCGAAGCGGCCGCCGGGGGCACGCTTTTCCTCGATGAGATCGGTGAATTGCCGCTCGCCTTGCAGGTCAAGCTGTTGCGCCTGCTTGAAACCGGCACTTACCGGCGGGTCGGCGGGCTGGATTGGCTGCCGGCCGATTTCCGCCTGGTCACCGCCACCCATCGCGATTTGCGTGCCATGGTCCAGGCCGAGACTTTTCGCCGCGACCTCTATTTCCGGATCAACACCTTTCCCATCCACGCTCCGGCGCTGCACGAGCGCGCCGACGACATTCCGCTGCTGGCGGCTTCGCTGCTGGAGCGGGTCGATCGCAAGCCGGGGCGCAAGCTGACCCCGGCGGCGCAGGAATGGCTGTCCGGGCGGCGCTTCAGCGGCAACATTCGCGAATTGCGCAACCTGATCGAGCGGGCCACCCTGCTGGCCGATGGCGAGGTGGTCGATCTGCCGCATCTGCTCGACATGGCCGACGATATTCCGCCGGCCCGGGTGATTGAAGACGGGGCTTTCAGGGTCGGCGATATTGTCGATCTGGAAACGCTGGAGGCGCGCTATCTGGCGTGGGCGAGCCAGCGTGCCGGCGGCGATCATGCGCGACTGGCCGAGCAGCTGGGGGTCAGTCCGCGCACCCTGTATCGCAAGCTACAGGACTGTCGGAAGGGCTGAGCGGACATTTCGATTTCGGCCGATTTTTCCGGTTGACCGTGGCAGAGACCCTTCCCGCTTTGGCGGGTGCTGCCCGCCGATAAAACAAGCTTGCGTAAATGATTGGCACTGATTTTGTACTTTACAAATCTGAACATTTCAATGATTATTGAAATATGGAATCGAAACTTGCTGTGACTGCGCTGGGCGCTTTGGCTCATGAAACCCGTCTGGAGGTTTTCCGGTTATTGGTCCGCGCCGGTAATGAAGGGTTGGCCGTTGGTCGGATTGCCGAAGGATTGGGCATTGAGGCCAATGGGCGGCTGACTTTTCATCTGAAGGAACTGGTCGCTGCGGGCTTGGCCACGTCGCGTCAGGAAGGGCGGTTCGTTTATTACTCGACCAATTATGCGGCGATGAATGAGCTGCTGCGCTATCTGACCGAGGACTGCTGCGGCGGTCTGGGTTGCGAGGTGGCCGTAGCGACATGCAGCCCGGAGAAATGCACATGAAGATGTTCAATGTGCTGGTGCTGTGCACCGGCAATTCGGCCCGCTCGATTCTCGGCGAGGCGCTGTTCAATCATCTGGGAAAAGGTCGGATTCGCGCTTTTTCGGCCGGGAGCCAGCCGAGTGGCAAGGTCAATCCGGTGGCGCTGGAGACCTTGGAAAAGCACGGTGTGCCCTTGCCCGAAGCGCGCAGCAAGTCGTGGGACGAATTCGCGGTACCAGGCGCGCCATCGCTCGACTTTATTTTTACCGTCTGCGCCAGTGCGGCCGGCGAAGCCTGCCCGATCTGGCCCGGCCACCCGGCGACGGCGCATTGGGGCATCGCCGATCCGGCGCATGTCGAGCCACTGGCGGCCCGTCAGGCGGCCTTTGAATCGGCTTTTGCCGAATTGGAACAGCGCATTTCGGCGTTATTGAAATTGCCCCTGGAAACGATGTCGACCGCAGCCATTATCGAGGCTGCGAAACACATTCACACGGAGGCCTTGGCATGAGCGCGCAGTGTGAAATGGTGATGAAGCAGGCGGTGGGTGCGCCGATGAGTGGGTTCGAGCGTTACCTGACAGTCTGGGTTTTTCTGTGCATCGTGACCGGGATCGTCTGTGGCCAGGTGTTGCCCGGTTTCTTCCATGCCATTGGCCATATGGAGGTCGCACAGGTCAATTTGCCGGTCGGGCTATTGATCTGGGTGATGATCATCCCGATGCTGGTCAAGGTTGATTTTGGCGCGCTGGGCGAGATGAAGCAGCATGTCAGGGGAATCGGGGTGACGTTGTTCGTCAACTGGCTGGTCAAGCCTTTCTCGATGGCGTTTCTCGGTTGGTTGTTTATCCGCCAGATATTCGCGCCTTATTTGCCAGCCGAACAACTGGACAGCTACATTGCCGGCCTCATCCTGCTCGCGGCAGCACCTTGCACTGCGATGGTGTTTGTCTGGAGCCGGCTGTCGAATGGGGATCCGTTGTTTACCCTGTCGCAGGTGGCAGTCAACGACACCATCATGGTTTTTGCCTTCGCGCCGCTGGTGGCTTTTCTGCTCGGGATATCATCGATTTCCGTACCGTGGGCCACCCTGCTGATCTCGGTAGTGCTCTACATTGTGATTCCGGTGGCGTTGGCGCAACTCTGGCGAAAGTCGCTGCTGGCCCGCGGTCAGGCGGCGTTTGATGCGGCGATGGCAAAAATCGGTCCGTGGTCGATTGGCGCGCTGCTGGCAACGCTGGTGCTGCTCTTTGCCTTTCAGGGCGAAGCGATTTTGCGCCAGCCACTGGTCATTGCGTTGCTGGCGGTCCCTATCCTGATTCAGGTCTTTTTCAATTCGGCGCTGGCTTACTGGCTGAATCGACTGGTGGGCGAAAAGCACAACATCGCCTGTCCGTCGGCGCTGATCGGTGCTTCCAATTTCTTCGAACTGGCGGTGGCCGCGGCAATCGGCCTGTTCGGGTTCGAGTCCGGTGCGGCGCTGGCCACGGTGGTCGGCGTATTGATTGAAGTGCCGGTGATGTTGCTGGTGGTGCGGGTGGTGAATGCCAGCAAGGGCTGGTACGAAGCGGGTTGATCGCCGGCGCCGGCGGGCGGGGAGGGCATCATGAACATCTTGATCGAAGGACTGCAGGGCGGACTGGCCGGATTGGCGTCCTATCTGGCAGCCCACGTCCTGCTCTGTCTGGTGCCGGCCTTCTTCATCGCCGGCGCCTTGTCAGCACTGGTGCCGCAGCAATCGATCATCCGTTTTCTCGGGCCGGATGCCCCGAAATGGGTGTCTTACCCGGCAGCAGCAGGGGCAGGTAGTTTGCTGGCCGTATGTTCCTGCACCATCCAGCCGCTGTTTGCCGGCATCTACAAGAAGGGGGCCGGGCTGGGGCCGGCCGTGACCTTCCTGTTTTTTGCGCCAGCCGCCAATATTCTGGCCCTGTCTTACACGGGTGTCGCACTCGGAGCCGACTTCGCGATTGCCCGTATCGTACTGGCGCTAACGTTTGGCGTCGGCATTGGCATGATCATGGCCATCCTTTTTCAGCGGGGCGAAGCCGCCCGTTTGGCAGGAAGCGAGGCATTCAGCGGCGGCGAGCGAATTTCGGGGAAAGCGCTGATTTTTCTGGCGATGCTGGTCGCCTTGCTGCTGGCTGGCACCTTGAAGCTGGATTTTTTCCGAACGGTGTTGCTCAGCGGTGAGTTCCCTTGGCCAGGGGCGCACACCATTCAGTCGGTTCTCGATCGTCTGGTACCCGTCGACGAGGCCACGGGGGCGGAAGGACTCAGTGTGCAGGGCGTGCTGTTGATTGGCTTGCTGGCGGCGATCGGTGTGGCGGCATGGTGTGGTCTTGGCAAAGTGGATGAGGGCTTCAATCGCTTGACACCCGTCGCGCTCGGGCTGACCCTGGCCACGTTGGTGATCGCGGCGCTCGGCATGCAGGTTTCCGAAAATGGCGTTTTTTTCGTGTTGACCGCGAGAACGCTTGTCGTGATCGCCTTGTGTATTGCCCTGGTGCCGCTGGCGCGACGTTTTGATCCATGGGAGATGCAGCAGTGGTTGTGGGAAACCTGGCGTTTCGTGAAGCAGATTTTTCCGCTGCTGGTGGTCGGGGTATTTCTGGTCGGTGTGATTCGTGCGTTCATCCGTCCGGAATGGGTGCAGGCGGTCGCCGGCAGTAATACGGTGCTGGCCAATCTGGCCGGTGTGGTGTTCGGCATTTTCATGTATTTCCCGACCCTGGTTGAGGTGCCCATCGCTAAAATGTTTCTGTCCCTCGGCATGCATCCCGGGCCGTTGATTGCTTACCTGATGGCCGATCCGGAGCTTTCGCTGCAGAGCATCCTGATCACCTCGGCGATCATCGGCAAACTGAAGGCGTGGACGTACGTGGGGCTGGTGGCCGTATTCTCGACGCTGGCCGGCCTGACCTATGGTGCCTGGGTCGATGGTGCTGCATTGCCGTTCTTGTTGTTGCTGGTCGGTGGCTTCATTGTGTTGCTGGTTGTCGTACTGAATGTGTTCGAGCACCGCTCGCGTGCCCGGGCAGCTTGAAAGGACTCATCATGTTGATCAAGATTCTCGGTAGCGGTTGCGCCAAGTGCCACCGTCTGGAACAGCTGACCCGCGAGGTCGTGGCTGAATTGGGGATTGAGGCCACATTCGACCACGTGACAAATATGGAGGAAATCATGGCGTACCCCATCATGACGACTCCCGCGCTGGTGGTCGATGAAGCCGTCAAGGTTTCTGGGCGCATGCCAAGCAAGGCCGAAATTGCCGGCTGGTTGAGGTCCTGAACCAGCCGGGTTTCTGGCTGGGCGGCCCAGGCCGGAAGGGTCAGCGCTCGGGCGAGATTTTTTTCGGCCAGCGAAAGCGGTAGTCGCAACGCTCTGGTCTGCTCGTTGGGTGCTGGCGATCCTGTGCGG
>DAOLIO010000137.1:0-8152 GCA_035328505.1 Azonexus sp. | reverse complement strand
GGGCCAGCAAACCCAGTCTCTCGGAAAATCGCCCCAAGGCGCCCGTCCATGCATTATCAAGCGGCAACATGCAGGAAGATGAGTGGGAAGAGTTTTAACCTAGTGTGATCGACGGTTGGTGCCGGCCAAACCCAGGCACCAACCCCGAATCGAGCCGTGAACCACGGTTAAAACCCGGATTGACGATTGCCGCGGTCAACCGGAAAAAAACATCAAAAACAAAATTTGTCTGGCGTCTTTCGGCTGACCTACCGGTCATGTTTGACACCGGTCGCGGCCGATTTGCCCACGACCCGCCTTGGCCGGCGGCGCTCAGCGCGCGACGGGTCTGCCGCGGTCGGCGCACCACTCGCTCCATGATCCGGCATAGAGCTTTGAACCGGGCAGCCCGGCAATTTCCATGGCCACCATGTTCAGGCAGGCCGAAACGCCAGAGCCGCATTGATGCACCACCTGATCGGGCAGCGTTCCCGTGAGAATTGCCAACCACTCCGCGCGCAGCTCGGCCGCTGGCTTGAAACGGCCATCTGCCAGCAGGTTGTCCTTGAAGAATCGGTTGATCGCACCGGGAATATGGCCGCCAACCGGATCAATCGTTTCGTTCTCGCCACGGAAACGGTCCGCAGCCCGCCCGTCAATCAAATGCATGTGCGGTGATTCAATGCGCTCCAGCACGTAGTCGGCGTCAACCCGAAGGCGGTCTTGCTGGCGCGGCACGAAAACGCGTGGAGACAGCTTCGGCAACAGCTTCGTCATAACCCCAGCCGCCGCCTGCCACGCCTGCAGGCCGCCATTGAGCAGCGCGACACGGTCATGCCCCAGCCAGCGCAGCAACCACCACAGGCGCCCGGCAATCATGCCTTGTGCGTCGTCATAAACCACCACTTGGGTCGTCGCACCGATCCCGATGTCACCGAGCCGCTGCGCCAGCTGTTCCGGATCCGGTAGCGGATGACGACCGTTGCTTCCAGTCATCGGCCCTGACAGGTCGCGGTCGCAATGCAGGAATACCGCGCCAGGAATATGGCCTTCGGCATAAACACGGTCGCCATAGCCCGTATCGGCCAGCTGGTGGCGAACATCAACGACCAGCCAGGCTGGATCATCGAGATGCGCCTGCAAGGTCGCCACATCAACCAGCGTCGTGTAGCTCATGCCCGGTCAGCCCAGCCAGGCCTTCGCGTCATCGACGTTATCGAAAACTTCAACATCGGCATTGACGAAAGTCTGGGACAGCCAGGCACTCCACGTCACCCACTGGCTGTCGGTCACCACCGCAACGCGTTTGAAATCATTGGCATGCGCGCGCGCAAACTTGATGTCCTCCCAGGCTACATCCAGCGTCAGGCCGGCCATCTGGCTAAGATCAAAATACAGATCAACCGGGCCTTCGAACTTGACCTTGAAATTGACGACTTCTTCGAATTCCTTGTAATCGGCCAAAGTGAACTCGCCGAACACTGAAACATTCACCCGGCTCGGTTGGTTGTCGACGACGATCATGGTTTTGCTCCGTTGTTGGTATGGTCTGCAGAAAGTTTAATCCTGTTCCACCGGGCTGGCGCGGGAAAAGTGCGTGGCTGCGATGCCTGACAGAATAATCAGACCGATCGCCGCCCACGCCGATGCATCGAGCACCTCGCGCCAGAACAGCATGCCGAACAGGCTGGAAAAGATCACCGTGCTATAGGCCAGCGCCGCGGACATCAGCGTCTTGCCACGAGAATAGGCTCGCGTCATGGCCAGCTGTGCCAGCGTGGCAAAGCAGGCGACGCCAAGCAACAGCAGACCACTCTTCAGATCCACGCCATGCAGTTCGCTGAAAACCAGCCACGCGCCTGCTCCCACCGATGACACCAGCGAGAAATAGAACACCGTGCGAATCTCCGACTCGCCCCGCGCGCCGAGCTGGCGTACGCTGAAATAGGCCATGCCGGCCATCACGCCTGAACCCAAACCGATCAGGCCACCAACCAGTTGATCGGCATGCATGGTCGGTTTCAGCAGCATGATCACGCCAATCAGGCCAAGTGCCAGCGCCCCCAGCATGCCCTTGCCCAGTTGCATGCCGGCAAAACCCAGATAGAGGGCGAGAAAAATGGCCGAGGTATAGTTCAGCGTCACCGCGGTCGCCAGCGGCAACAGCGTGATGGCGTAAAAATAGGCAAACAGGGCCGTAAATCCAACGGCACCCCGCGTAATCTGCCAGCGCCAGTGCGGCGTTGCCAGCGAGACGCCACGCACGTGAACCAGCGCGAACATCAAAATCAGCGAAATGAAGCTTCGGTAAAAGGTGATCTCCACCGCCGAATGCGTCTGCGCGGCCATCTTGACGCAGACGCCCATGCAGGCGAACAGGAAACTGGCGGCGATCATCCACAACGATTGCATCAGGCGACGACTCGATAATTTAAATGAAAAAGGCGCCGAATTTTACATCGACGCCTTCGAAACAGCCTTGCTGCGGTCAACCGGAAAAAAAGCCGGAATTTGAAATATTCAGCGCGTCTCAATGGCCGACTGCATGATCCTTCGATAGAACTCGTGGAAGTGCTGCATGCCATCTTCCATCGGGCTCTGGTACGGCCCGACTTCATTGCGCCCTTCCTTCATCAACGCATAGCGACCGCGGTCCATGCGTTCGCCAATGTCATCATCCTCAATCGCCGTTTCCATGTAGGCGGCGCGTTCGGCCTCGATGAAATCGCGCTCGAAATCGACGATGTCCTCGGGATAGTAGAACTCGACGACATTCAGCGTCTTGTTCGGCCCTTGCGGAATCAGTGTCGACACGACCAGCACATGCGGATACCACTCGACCATGATGTTCGGAAAATAAGTCAGCCAGATGGCGCCATGCTCCGGCGTCTTGCCCTCCGCGCCGTAAATGTCGCGAACCGCCTTCTGCCAACGCTCATAAGCCTTGGAGCCGGATTTCTGTAACGACGTCACACCAACCCGCTGTACGGAATACCAGTCACCAAATTGCCAAGTCAAGTCGTCGCAGGTGACGAAATTACCGAGACCGGGATGATATGGCCCCACGTGGTAATCCTCCAGATAAACCTCGATGAAGGTCTTCCAGTTGTAATTGCACGTGTGCATCTCGACGTGATCGAGCTTGTAGCCGGTGAAATCCAGTTCCGGGGCAACCTTCATGCCGGCCAGATCAGCATTGGCCGAGCGCGGCCCCTTGAAGAGCAGGCCGTTCCAGTTTTCCAGCTTCGTCTTGTTCAGATTCAGGCAGGGATTCTGCGGAAAATGCGGCGCGCCGATCAATTGACCGCCCGTATCGTAGGTCCAACGATGAATCGGACAGACAATCGGCCCGTTCAAATGGCCGGAACCCTGCAGCATGATCGCCTGGCGATGACGGCAGACGTTCGACATCTGCCAGAGGCCGGCGTTTGGCCCCGCGTTGCCGCCGTTGAGCAGCATCTGGCCGTGATCCTTCCATTCCAGCGAACGGTAATCCCCCGCTTCCGGCACCATCAACTGGTGGCCCACATAGCCCGGGCCGGCATCGAAGATGAGCTTTTTCTCCAGCTCAAAAATCTTCTCGTCGAAATACCAGTCCACCGGCAGTTGGGAAACTGCGGGGGCCAACCGGGACAAAGTCGCCAAGTCGGACATTCCAAGCCTCCAGCGGGGGTTAAAAAGGGGTAGTTATTTTACCCCGATATTTGACCAAGCGCCCCTTGATAGAGTATTTTCGCGTGTTTCCTTGAACGCCTTTGACATGGACCCAACGCCCATCGCCGACATGAAATTCGAGACGGCGCTCGCCGAGCTTGAAAACATCGTCTCCAGCATGGAAGGCGGCAAACTCGAACTCGATGCCTCCATCGCCGCCTATCGCCGCGGCATGGAACTGATGAAGCATTGCCAGACCCAGCTCGCCGACGCCGACGAGCAAATCCGCATGCTCGAAAACGGCGAATTCAAGGAAGTTGACCGTAGTACTCTGGAGGCTCAGTGAGCGTTCTCCCCTTTGCCGAATGGATGGCCGTCACGCAAGACCGCGCCGAATCCGCCCTCGCCCGCCACCTGCCCGGCAATGACTGCATTCCCGCCCGCCTGCATGACGCCATGCGCTACGCCGCACTGGGTGGTGGCAAACGCGTGCGCCCGCTACTCGCCCACGCTGCTGGCCAGCTGACCGGCGCCACGCCGGAAAACCTCGACATCGTCGGCTGCGCTGTCGAACTGATCCACGCCTATTCGCTGGTTCATGACGACCTGCCGTGCATGGACGACGACGTGCTGCGTCGCGGCCGCCCGACCTGTCATGTTGAATTCGACGAACCAACCGCCCTGCTGGTCGGCGACAGCCTGCAAACGCTGGCTTTCGAGCTTCTCGCCAGCCAACCGTTAAGCGAGCCGGGTCGGCAGCTCGAAATGATTGCCCTGCTCGCTCACGCCAGCGGCTCCCGCGGCATGGCTGGCGGCCAGGCGATTGACCTGGCCTCGGTCGGCAAGCCACTGAATCAGCCCGAGCTGGAATTGATGCACGCGCTGAAGACTGGCGCACTGATTCGCGCCGCCGTGCTGCTCGGCGCCTTGGCTGGCAACCCCCTGTCTGCAGAAGAACGGGCCAATCTGGACCGCTTTGCCAAGCGCGCCGGCCTGCTCTTTCAGGTGGTCGACGACATCCTCGACTGCACGGCCAGCACCGCAACGCTGGGCAAGACAGCCGGCAAAGACGAAGCGGCCGACAAGCCCACCTATGTCAGCCTGCTCGGCCTTGAAGGCGCCCGAGCCTATGCCGACGAACTGCGCAGCGACGCCCTCGACGCCTTGTCCATCTTTGGCGAGCGCGCGACGCGCCTGACCCAGCTGGCCGACTTCATCTGCCATCGGCAATTCTAATGACCGCTCCCCGCCTGCTCGAAAGCATCAACAGCCCGGCCGATCTGCGCCACCTGGACCGCAAGCAGTTGCCGCAATTGGCGACTGAGCTTCGCGCCTTCCTCATTGATTCAGTGTCGAAGACAGGCGGCCACCTGTCGTCCAATCTCGGCACGGTCGAACTGACCATCGCCCTCCACGCTGTCTTCAATACGCCGGAAGATCGCCTGGTCTGGGACGTCGGCCACCAATGCTATGCCCACAAGGTCCTGACCGGCCGCCGCGAAGGCATGAGCACGTTGCGCATGCACGGCGGTGTTTCCGGTTTCCCCAAGCGCAGCGAAAGTCTCTACGACACCTTTGGCGTCGGGCACTCGTCGACCTCTATCTCCGCCGCACTCGGCATGGCACTGGCTGCCAAGCACAAGGGCGAGGACCGCAAGGCCATCGCCATCATCGGCGATGGCGCCATGTCGGCCGGCATGGCCTTTGAAGCCATGAACAATGCCGGCGTTGCCGATACCGATATGTTGGTCATCCTCAACGACAACGAAATGTCGATCTCGCCGCCGGTTGGCGCGCTGAACAACATCCTGACCCGACTGACGTCCAGCAAGACCTACAACGCCGCCCGCGAAGCCGGTCGCCACATGCTCGGCTTCGCCCCGCCCCTGCTCGAACTGGCCCGCCGCGCCGAAGAGCACGTCAAGGGCATGATCGCTCCCGGCACGCTGTTCGAGGAATTCGGCTTCCATTACTACGGCCCGATCGACGGCCACGATCTCGATGCCCTGATCCCGACACTGGAAAACCTGAAGAAGCTGAAGGGCCCGAAGTTCCTCCACGTCATCACCAAGAAGGGCCAAGGTTACAAGCTGGCCGAGAACGACCCCATCCTCTATCACGGTGTCGGCAAATTCGCCGCCTGCGATGGCATACAGTCGTCCAAAGGCCCGGCCAAGCTGACCTACACCCAGGTCTTTGGCGACTGGCTGTGCGACATGGCCAAAGCTGATTCCCGACTCATCGGCGTTACGCCGGCCATGCGTGAAGGTTCCGGCATGGTGCGCTTCTCGGCCGAACACGCCGACCGTTATTTCGATGTCGGCATTGCCGAACAGCACGCCGTCACCTTCGCCGCCGGCCTGGCCTGCGAAGGCCTCAAGCCTGTCGTCGCCATCTATTCGACCTTCCTGCAACGTGGCTACGACCAATTGGTTCACGATGTCGCGCTTCAGAAGCTGCCGGTCATGTTTGCAGTCGACCGCGGAGGCCTGGTTGGCGCCGATGGCCCCACACACCACGGCACGTTCGACCTGTCATTCGTCACCTGCATCCCGAATATGGTCGTCATGGCCCCGTCCGATGAAGCCGAATGCCGCCAGATGCTGTCCACTGCCTACAGTCTGGATTGCCCGAGCATGGTTCGTTACCCGCGCGGGGGTGGCACCGGCAAGGTTCCGGCCGAGAATCTTGAGACGCTGCCTGTCGGCAAGGGCGAAATTCGCCGCCAGGGCAAGGATGTTGCCATCCTGGCCTTCGGCAGTCTGGTCAGCGCAGCAATCGCCGCCGGGGACGAACTGGACGCGACCGTTGCCAACATGCGCTTCATCAAGCCGCTCGATGTCGACCTGATTGTTGAACTGGCCGGGAACCATTCCCTGCTTGTCAGCATCGAAGAAAATGCAGTGATCGGTGGCGCAGGCTCGGAAATCGAGCGCGTGCTGGCAGAACGCGGCGTGCAGGTTCAGTTTTTGCGCCTTGGCCTGCCGGACCGCTTTATCGACCACGGTGAACAAGGACAGCTACTGGCCGAACTTGGCCTCGACAAGGTTGGCATCGTACGAGCGATTCAACACAGACTCGGCGGCCAGACCAACCCACAATAATTCATTGAAGAACAGCCCATGAACACCCCTGACACAAACATCCCTGACGTCCAGAATTCTGCGGACACGCGCCATATAGCCATCAACAAGGTGGGTATCAAGTCCATCCGCCACCCGATCATGGTGCAGGACAAATCCACTGGCGTGCAGCACACCATAGCCATGTTCAACATGTACGTGGGCCTGCCACACAACTTCAAGGGTACGCACATGTCTCGCTTCGTGGAGATACTGAACAGCCACGAACGCGAAATCTCAGTCGAGAATTTCCCGATCATGTTGCGCGAAATGCTCGTCAAGCTTGAAGCCGAGACCGGCCATATCGAGATGAACTTCCCCTATTTCATCAACAAGACAGCGCCGATCTCCGGCGTGCAGAGCCTGATGGACTACGACGTTACCTTCATCGGCGATATTTGCGGTGGCCAAATCGTCACCTCGACCAAGGTGGTGGTACCGGTCACCAGCCTGTGCCCCTGCTCCAAGAAAATCTCGGAGTACGGTGCCCATAATCAACGCTCACATGTCACTGTAACCGCCCGCACCAACGACTTCATGTGGATCGAGGAGATTGTCCAGCTCGTCGAGCAGGAAGCCTCCTGCGAACTCTACGGCCTCCTGAAGCGTCCGGATGAAAAGTACGTGACCGAACGTGCCTACGACAATCCCAAGTTTGTCGAAGACATGGTCCGCGACGTGGCCGCCCGCCTCAACGCCGAAGTACGCGTTGATGCCTACATCGTCGAATCAGAAAATTTCGAGTCGATCCACAATCACTCGGCGTACGCCCTGATCGAAAACGACAAGAAGAACCCTGACAAGCACTGCAAAGGCTGAGTCAGGCAGGCATGCACCGGATTGAAGTCACGCAAGTGACTTCGCTACGGTCAACCCGAAAAATCGATCAAAAACCAAAACAATAAAAAAGGGCGCCGAGGCGCCCTTTTTCAATCCGGGAAAATCGCTTAAGCAGCAGCGACCGGCTTTTCCTTGCGGACCAGCTTTTCCTTGATACGTGCCGACTTGCCAGAACGCTCGCGCAGGTAGTACAGCTTGGCGCGACGGACATCGCCACGGCGCTTGACTTCGATCGAAGCGACCAGCGGGGAATAGGACTGGAAAGTACGCTCGACGCCTTCACCGGAAGATATCTTGCGGACGGTGAAAGCAGAGTTCAGACCGCGGTTACGCTTGGCAATCACGACACCTTCGTAAGCCTGCAGACGCTCGCGGGTACCTTCCTTGACCTTCACTTGCACGACAACGGTGTCGCCCGGTGCGAAGTCAGGAATGGTCTTGCCCAGACGGGCGATTTCTTCTTGTTCCAACTGTTCAATCAGGTTCATGTGAGATCCTTTAATTTATAAACACTTACTCACCGCATTGCTCCTCTCCGGAAATTTCCGTGAGTAGTT
>DAOLIO010000136.1:6549-8243 GCA_035328505.1 Azonexus sp. | reverse complement strand
GTCGACCAGGGTACCGCGCTGTCGCCGGTCTATGCCGCCTACGATGCCGGCCTGCCAGTACACGTCTGGGTATCCGAAACCCGGCCGCGCAACCAGGGCCTGCTCACGGCCTGGGAACTGGCCCAGCATGGCGTGCCGCACACCCTCATCGCCGACAACGCAGCCGGCATCCTGATGCGCGACGGCAAGGTCGATGCCGTCATCGTCGGTGCCGACCGGGTCGCTGCCAATGGCGACATTGCCAACAAGGTCGGCACCTATCTCAAGGCGCTGGCCTGTGCCGACAATGGCCTTCCGTTTTACGTGGCCGCGCCCCGGTCGACCATCGATTTTGGCCTGGCGGAAGGCGGACAAATCGAGATCGAAGCACGCGATGGCGACGAATTTCGGCAGGTCCATGGCCTCGATGTGCGCGGCGTACCATCGATGCTGCACCAGTTGCCGGCGCGTGAAGCGGTAGCCAATCCGGCCTTCGACGTCACCCCGGCACGGCTGGTCACCGGCGTCATTACCGAACGCGGTATCAGCCCGGCCAGTCGCCCGGGCTTGCTGGCGCTTTACCCCGAGGAAAACCGTGGCTGACCTGCGCACTGAACTGATCGCCACCGCCCGTGCCATGCAGCCGGCCGGCCTGAATCGTGGCACGTCCGGCAACGTCAGCGTGCGCAAGGGCGATGGCTTCTACATCACGCCGACCGGCATGGCCTACGAGGCCTTGCACAAAGATGACATCCCGCTGATGGCGCTCGATGGCTCGCACGTCGGCAGCCGCAAACCATCGTCAGAATGGCGTTTCCATCGCGATCTCTACGCCACCCGCCCTGAGGTTGGCGCCGTACTGCACGCCCACTCGCCCTTCGCCGTCAGCCTGGCCTGCCTGCGCCTCGAGATACCGCCCTTTCATTACATGATCGCCCGCTTCGGCGGCGACACCCTCCGCTGCGCCGACTATTCCATTTTTGGCTCGGAATTGCTGTCGACCGCAGCGATGCTTGCCATGGCCGACCGCAAGGCATGCCTGCTGGCCAACCACGGCATGCTTGTTGCCGGACGCGACCTGGCCGACGCCTTTGCCTTGGCCGTCGAACTGGAAGAACTCTGCGAGCAATACTGGCGCGCCTGCCAACTTGGCCAGCCGGTCCTGCTCTCCGCGGACGAAATGTCTGCCGTGCTGGAAAAATTCAAGGGCTACGGCCAACAATGAAGCCCCTCAACCACACGCCCCACGACCTTTCGCGCTGGGCGCACGACCATCGCTACACCACCGGCAATGCCGCGGCCGAACGGGGTACGCGCCTCGTCACCTGGATCACCGTCGCCACCATGCTGGTCGAGATCATCGCCGGCTGGTGGTTCAACTCGATGGCCGTCCTGGCCGACGGCTGGCACATGAGCTCGCACGCGCTGGCCATCGGCCTCTCCGCCTTTGCCTATGGCGCCGCCCGAAAGTATGCCAACGATCCCAGCTTCGCCTTCGGCACCTGGAAAATCGAGGTACTGGCCAGCTACACCAGCGCCATCTTCCTGCTCGGCGTCGCCGCCGCGATGATCTTCGGCTCGTTTGAACGGCTGCTGACCCCGCAGGACATCCATTACCCGGAAGCCATGGCCGTCGCCATCTTCGGCCTGGCGATCAACCTGATTTGCGCGCTGATTCTCGGCGGTGCCCACGATCACGGCCACCATCATCACGA
>DAOLIO010000136.1:0-6449 GCA_035328505.1 Azonexus sp. | reverse complement strand
GACCTCCACGTCTGGCGCGTCGGCACCGGCGCCTACGCCTGCGCCCTCAGCGTACTCACCCACGACACCAACCTCACCCCGGCCAGCATCCGCCAGGCCCTCGGCATCCATCAGGAAATCGCCCATGTCACGGTCGAGATCCTGCTTTGTGATGAATGTCCGGCGGATACCGCTCAACCCTGAAACTTGGGGCTGGCGTTGGAGATAGCGGCATTCGGTCTCCGAACTGCGCTACCTGCCGCGCCCATTCTCTACGTTAGCGCTACCGCTCACGAATCGATGTATTGGGCTCACTGACATCGTGCCCGGTGGCGACAATATTTTCAGCACGTGTGTGATCCACCCACATCATCGGCACCGCATCAATTTTGAGATATCTCGCCAGGGTGCGCTCAATCTCTTCCGCGGCAACGACGTTGGAATCGTCAAGATGATTGCTGAGCGCACCAAGCAAGCGGGAAACAAGCTTGCGTTCCAGTCGAGGAATTTGGTCCCATATTTTAGATGGAAGTATCGGGGTCTTTAGATGAAACCGATCATCGTGCGGGATAAATAGGCATGCGAATCTCGCTTCATCAAAACCATTGCCAAATCTTAGCTCCGCGCCATTGATCAGAATCGTTCTTGCGTCAGAAAAACGACCAAGCCCGACGTCGGTGCTGACAGAAACGACCAGTTCGAATACGCCGTCGTCGGGATTGTTTTCGATAATCAGAATGCTTTGATTCGCCGTCTCTTCAAACGCATACCGGACAGCAATTTTTCGCCGTGTTCTCAAACCATGCGGGACCGGCTGAGGCAGCCAGCATTCATGATATGAAAGCTCCAGCACGCCACCGGCACTATCCAGAGGAACTCCCCTGATCGACCATTTTGCGGTCAAGGCGATTGGGCTCTGATAGGTAAATCTCAGTTTCTTGCGCACAAAAATATTGCGCTGCATCCAGGGATAAGGTCCGCGGACACATTTCTCCTCACCCTGTACGAAGTCATGAACGCCGCTCGCAACCTCCACGGACTCAAGTATGTCCGTCGAAAGCTCCGTCAGGGAAAACCTGAAAAGACGCGTGGCATTGTTGGGAGAGATATGCAGCAAGACCGACTCACTATCGGGTGACCACTCCAATAGCTCGACCGCAAAGTCGAGACTATCCTCGAAAAGCCCGGCGTGTGGAGATCGCCATGGCAATGACTCGGCTTGCATGAACGTCCCGGCCTCGCCGCCTGTCGACCCAGCCAGCGCAGTAAGAATTACGGTGTCGGCAGTCAAGCCCTTGTCATACAAGCCAGAGACCCTACGGTACTCGAAAACGTATGACCTTCCATCCGGTGCAGCGACGCGCAAAGCTTGCAAATTGTTGTCGCCTCTCGCAAACCACAAGTCACGTGCGTAAATTCTGACCGTCGTGGCACCAGGACTTTGCGCCAGGTTGTATTCGTACGCAGCCATGAAATTCTTTGCCACACATACGGCCGCGTTAAGACGTGGCGGAATACGACTTTGCGCTGTCGCGTTATCGGGAAGAGGATTCGGCGTAAATGTTGTATCGAAACCACCGTAGGACTGCGCGCTCATCACGCAATAGGGATGCCCGTATTCTCCGTGCGGATCCCAGGGAGAACCGGTCCAAAAACGGGGGATGCCCCAGGAATGCTCCAGGCCTAATTGATGCCCAAATTCGTGCGCCGTATAGTCAAAGGCGTGGCCAGGCGTGTTATCTGTTTCCGCAAAAGCAACGAATCCGGAATACCATTTCCCGCCGCGCTCAAAAGGCCCCGAACCGGCGTCACAGGGCTCACCGGTATTGAGCGCCAGGAGCACGACGAAGCGATCATAGCGTTGAAAATCTGCGTCATTGGGAAAAGCTCTGGCCGTCGCGACTTCCAGAATATCCCTGCGCAGGTGCTGATAACCATCCTTGTCCTTCTTCCTGTAGGGATCTTCCGGGTATGGAAGCCAATCGATCACCTCGCCCGCAAACGTCAGTTGTCCTCGCGTCTGCTCCATCCAGTAGGCGGCCTGGCTGTTCGAAACGCCGAAAAAATAGCGCGTATACCAACCTTGGCTCTTCACCGAGGCTGGGTTTGCGTTTGGGCGCAAACATAGTATTACTGCGGTTCTCAAAGTTGCCATCGCCACTCTCCACAGACCGGTTATTGATGCACTGCTTTCAACAAAACAGGCGTCGAATTTCGCTGACAGTCAGGAATTTAAGCCGACCTCGCTGGTAAAAACGGGGGAACTGCCGCCAGTAGCCTCGCCCGACGTTCAAGCTCCAGCACAGGGCACCCAGGATTGATTATCTCCACCGCGACCCATGCCACGATTTGCCGAATAGCCATGCAGCGGGCTGATCAACCAAGGCATTTACGCGCCCCGCGTCGGCGAAGAGTGACCAAGACCAGACCGCCCAGCAACATCATCCAGCTACTCGGCTCAGGCACTGGCGCCAGTGAACTCAGGATGTAGTGCCCGGGGTCATTGGGATCGCTCTTGAACAGGCCATCTGGCAAGGTAATACCATAGCCATCGGGCACGTGGATGCCGGCGATGCTGGCGGTATTGCTGAAGTCGGCGCTGGACTGGCCGAGGGCCGACACGTCCACCTGGAAGAAAAAGCCGTTGAGTCCAGGGGCGAAGTTTGCCGTATAGCTGATGGCATAGCGCTCGTCCAGGATTTTGCTGCTATCGGTGCTATCCGAGTGCCCATTCCATATCAGACTGGTGTAATTATGGGTGACGCCATAGCCGTCCTGATAGACGGTTGTGGCATGCGGGTTGATGCCGCTGCCCCCGATGGCGAAATCGTAGGCACTGTTGCCGGCGAAGTAGCCTCGCTGGCCGCTCAAACGACCATCGGCCAGCAGATCGAAGGTAATCGGCGCACGGCCACCAATCGGGGCGATCACGTTGAAGACAAGTGCTGCCCGGGCAGAGGCCAAAGCCCAGGCCGGGTAGGCACCCATCGGATCTTCGCCCTGGGGCGGAATGAGTGTCGAGCTCACCGAAGCATGGGCGCTGCCGCCACTCTCCCAGGCGGTGGCAGTCAGGGACATCGTCACCGAGCGCGTGCCGCTTTCGAAATCGACGGGGGCGATGACCGAGGTCGATTTCGATTGCGGGTCGCATTCCAGCGATTGATTGGTCAGGTTGCCGCCCGTTTGGAGACCGACGTACACCTTGCCGCCAGAGCCGGTTCCAAGCGTACAGGCTAGCGAATTGGGCGCGTGTAGCAGCAAGATCGCGCTGAGTATGGCCCCGGTGGCCCCCGGCGATGGAGCCTGAAGCCAGGACGGCAGGGCCAAACTCCATGACGCATTGGCAATATTCCAGCGGTCTGGCCGAAACGGTCGTTCATGTTTGAAATGTTCCATTCGCAGGCTCCCAAGATGGCTATCGAATTCAGCATGCAGCATGGCGGTCGCCGCATGAACTCCGGACATGTTTCAATGTCATTGTATTGAGCCGTGCCGGGGCAAGTCTTCACCCGGATGGGTGAATCGGTGATATTTATATGTCTTATCCGGCATGACTGCCGAAGCAAAGGAGGGTAACGATGGCAAAGTACCAGCGCGAAAATCCGGCCAGCCCAATACCCCTGCTCTACCGGACACTCGACGATGCACAACTCTGGGAGCCAGCGTTGAATGCGCTGGCGGAAGACCTGGGCGCCGATCACATCGTCCTCGACCTGCAGGCTGATCTCGCGCCCATGATCGTTGCCACCCGCGTTGCACCAAACCATATTGCCCAGTTCGCCAGCCATCACGAATACCGGCAATTGCGCGGGCTGGTTACCCACAGCACATCAGGCTGCACCCTGCGTGGCGAATCCATCATTGACCAGCGGCTACAGGCACGCAGCGAGTTCTACGCGGACGTGATCCGGCCCATGGGCGGATACCACGCCCTGTTCGCGCTGACCTCGCGTGCCGCGGGCAGGCAGACAGCCTTGCTCTCAGCCTGCCGGTCGTCACGGAAACGAGGCTTCGAGTCCCGGCACCTGGAAAAACTTGACGCCTTCCTGCCTCATCTCGAAACAGTCATTCGCCTGCAGCGACGGATAACCCACAGCGCGGTGGAAAACTGGTGGCACGAGACGATACTCAAGGCACTACCGGTCGGCATCATCCTGCTCGATGCTCAGGGCAAGCCCTACTATATCAACCCGGCCGCCGAGTCACTGCTCGACAATACGTCAGCGCTTTCCCTGTCGGCACGCAGTGGGCTTAACGCCCGCGACCCAGCCACCCAACGGCAACTGTCCCAAGCCATTGAGCAGGCACTGGGCAAGAATGACGAGCCTGCCCCCGTCGCAATTCGCCTCCATTCGCGGCAGGACAAACAGGATGTCTGGTTGCGCATTGCACCACTGCCAACTGGCGGCGGCGCCATTGACGAATGGTCGCCGGCCCGCGTGCTGGTTTTCTGCGATGGCCCGGATAGCCAGTCGCTCAATCCGGCAGAACTTTCGCGAATCTTTGGCTTTTCACCCCGCGAAAGTGCCCTGGCTCAGGCGCTGATAGACGGCCAGCCGCTGGCCGATGCCGCCGGCTCGCTCGGCGTCAGCCACGAAACCGTACGCTCCCAGCTGAAAAGCCTGTTCGCCAAGACGGATACCAACCGCCAGGCAGAATTGACAGCAGTACTGAACAAGCTCAGGCGCTGGTCTGGCCCCTGAGCGTTGCCGACAAAGAAAAGGCGCATCACCATGAACGCGCCCTTTTTCATTTTTGGCCAATTTTTCCGGTCGACCGCAGCAGCTCGCCACGCCGCCAGTCAAGGTCAGGCCTCCGTTCAGGACAACTCGTGCCGCTCCCGCTCGATGCGCGCAATGTAGCGCTGGATTCGGGCTTCGTCATCGGCCTGCAGGCCGACAAACCGCAACCCGATACGCCAGTGCAATGCGCCCTGCCGACTTTCAAATTCGGTCAGATGGGCCACCGTGGCACCGAAGTACAGCAGCTTGCTATCGTCCGGCAACTGCATGTGGCAATTGGCCAGAAGCATGCCGCCGGCCATGCCAACAGGCAGCTCTGCCGTCGATACGCCGGCCCCCGCCACTGAAATATCGTGCGCCGGCAGCTTGAGCAGCGGACCTTCCGGCAGGCGCCCCAGCACTTCCAGCGGGCGAACGCGCGGTGTTTCGATACGGAAAGCATCCCGTCGCTGCAATCGAACGAGAACGTTTGGCAAGGGCACTGAAAAAGCCTTGGCACCCTGATAGTTGATTTCCTGCGGTCCACCGGTCGAAAACTGGACGTGAATCCCCCCGGGGCGGCCCACCAGGGTGGCGCGATCAGCCTCGCGAAAGCGCCGGTTGAGTTCCGGACTGCCGCAGCAATCCACAATCAGCCGCGCCTTGTCGACATCGACGCCAAGCAATGTACTGAGGAAGGTCTGCCCGTCGAACTGCACCGAGAACTGCTCGCGCTCCCGGGCAAAACCGGCAAGCATGAAAGCCACGGGACGCGTTCCACTGACCTGGAAGCGGTCGTCGATTTCAGCTTCGCTCAGTTGGGCAATCTGGGTCATTCAAGTTCCAGTACGCGCAGCAGGGACGCCGTATCGTCATGCCCCCAGCCTTGCGCCATCAAGGCATTCAATTGTTGGCCGACGACGGCCGCCAGTGGCGTCGGCACACCCACCTGGCGGGCTGCCGCCAGCACCAGACCGAAATCCTTGTGATGCAGACGCGCCTCTATGCCAGCGGCGTAATCGGATTTAACCATACGTTCGCCCATGACATCCAGCACCCGCGATGCTGCGGAGCCACCCGCCAACGCCGCCTTGACGAGCGAACGATCCACACCGCTGGCCGATGCCAGGCGCATTGCCTCGGCAACCGCCTCGATGGCCGCCACCATGATCATCTGGTTACAGGCCTTGGCCACCTGCCCGGCCCCATTCGGGCCGATATGAACGACGCGCTTGCCCAGGCACTCGAGCAGCGGCCGCACCATCTCGAGCACCGCCGCATCTCCGCCGGCCATGATCGCCAGCGTGGCATCGATGGCCCCCTGTTCGCCGCCGGAAACCGGCGCGTCGAGCATGTGGATGCCTTTGGCCCGAAGCTGGTCTGCGATGCGCCGGGCGACATCCGGGGCAATGGTCGAGCAATCAACCAGCACGGAGCCGGGGACCATGCCCTCGCTCAAACCGTCCTTGCCGAGCGCCACGGCTTCAACATCGGCGCTGGAGGTAATCACCGTAAACACCACTTCGCAGCAATGGCCCAGCTCGGCCGGCGTCGCGCAGATGCTGGCCGGCAGATCGCCAATACGCTCCGGACACCGGGCCCAGACGGCCAGGTCGTGGCCGGCGCGGTACAAATGCAGCGCCATCGGGCGCCCCATGGCGCCGAGCCCGATGAAACCCACCTTCATTATTGCCCCGACAGGCGTTCAAGCAGCTTCAGGACGGCGATGGAATCTTCCTCGCCCATGCC
>DAOLIO010000135.1:0-8271 GCA_035328505.1 Azonexus sp. | reverse complement strand
GGACGGCGATTTCGTTTGAGTTTGTTGAACGGGGGCCAGGGGAATGGGTGATTACCTCGGTAGCTCGGAAATGAGCTTTTCTTTTCCTGAACCTTTGTTTTCCGCCTTGCGGGCGGGCGTACTTTCTTCTTGCTTCGCCAAGAAGAAAGTAGCCAAAGAAGAAGGCGACCCCGAGGGCGACGCCGGCTTCGCCGGTCCCTTGCGCTACTCGTCGGGCCGGGCGGCTTGCCAGAACTCGCCTACGGCTCAGACAAGGCAAGCCGACTGCCCCCGGCCCGCCTGCGTTGCTCAGCGCCTTCCACGGGGACCCGAAAAACGTCCGTGTCCAACCGTGAGAGCGGAAAAAAGAGGTTCCCACGGTCAACCGGAAAAAACGGCCAAAAAAGAAATCCAAAGTTGCAGCGTGGACGCCTCACCGGGCCCCTTGAGAGGTGCCGAGCAACGCAGGAGCTGGCGGAAAAGGGGCGAGGACTGTCTGAGGGCGCAGCCCCGAGTTCCGCAGCCGCCCGGCGTTTCGAGTAGCACAGGGAACCGGCTCAGCCGGCACCGACCCAGGGTCGCCTTCTTTTTGCTTACTTTTTCTTGGCGAAGCAAAAAAAGTAAGCCGCCCCGCAAGGGCGGAACCCCATGCTTATTAGCCAGCCGCAAGCCGAGCCAGGAGAAAGCCACATGCTTAATGCCCTGATCGACTGGTCGGCCAGAAACCGTTTCCTCGTCCTGCTGGCCACCCTCTTCATCATCATCGCCGGCATCTGGTCGGTGATCAAAACCCCGCTCGACGCCATCCCCGACCTCTCCGATGTGCAAGTCATCCTGTACACCGAATTCCCCGGCCAGGCGCCGCAGGTGGTTGAGGATCAAGTCACTTACCCGCTGACTACCGCCCTGCTCTCGGTGCCGAAATCGAAGGTGGTGCGTGGCTTTTCCTTCTTCGGCGCGTCGTTTGTCTACGTAATTTTCGAGGACAACACCGACATCTACTGGGCGCGTTCGCGCGTGCTGGAGTACGTCAATTCGGTCTCCGGCAAGCTACCCAAGGGGGTCAATCCGACCCTCGGGCCGGATGCCACCGGGGTCGGCTGGGTCTATCAATATGCGGTCATGGCCAAGAACAAGACGCTGGCCGAGTTGCGCACGCTGCAGGACTGGTATTTGCGCTACCAGCTGGCCAAGGCACCAGGCGTCGCCGAAGTGGCGAGCATTGGCGGCTTTGTTCAGCAGTATCAGGTGACGGTCGATCCGGTCAAACTGAAGACCTACGGCATTCCGCTGATGCGCGTGTCGGAGGTGATCCGCAATTCGAATCGCGACGTCGGCGGCCGGACGCTGGAGATGGCCGAGACCGAATACATGGTGCGCGGCCGCGGCTACCTGCGCGATGCCAGCGATATCGCCAATCTGGTGCTCAAGGCGCAGAACGGCACGCCAGTGCGCATTGCCGACATCGGCCGGGTCGAGCTGGTGGCCGACGAACGGCGTGGCATCACCGAGTTGAACGGCGAAGGCGAAGTGGTGTCCGGCATCGCCATGGCGCGCTTTGGCGTCAATGCGCTCGACGTCATCCACAACGTCAAGACCAGGATCGCCGAAATCAGCGCCGGCTTGCCGGAAGGCGTCAGCATCGTCACGACGTATGACCGTTCGGAACTGATCGAGCGCGCCATCGCCACCTTGAAGCACACGCTGACCGAGGAAAGCCTGATCGTCGCGCTGGTCTGCGTCGTCTTCCTGCTTCATCTGCGCTCGGCGCTGGTCGCCATCCTCATGCTGCCGGTCGGCATCCTCGCTGCCTTCATCGGCATGCGGGCGCTCGGCATCAACGCCAACATCATGAGTCTGGGCGGCGTGGCGATTGCCGTCGGGGCGATGATCGATGCGGCCATCGTCATGATCGAGAACGCCCACAAGCACCTCGAACGCCTGCAGCCCGGCGAATCGCGCACGGAAGCGATCATCAACGGCTGCCAGGAAGTCGGCCCTGCGCTGTTCTTCAGCCTGCTCATCATCACCGTCTCCTTCCTGCCGGTGTTCACGCTGGAAGCCCAGGAAGGCCGGCTATTCGCGCCGCTGGCCTGGACCAAGACCTTCTCGATGGCCGCTGCCGCCCTCCTCTCGGTAACGCTGGTGCCGGTCCTGATGCTGGTTTTCATCCGCGGCCACATCCGCCCGGAAGCCGAAAACCCGGTCAATCGCTTCCTGATCCGCATCTATCGTCCGATCATCGCCGGCGTGATGAACTGGAAGAAAACGACCATCGCCCTCGCCCTGCTCGCCATGGCGATCAGCATCATCCCGGCCAGCCGGCTGGGCTCGGAATTCATGCCAACGCTCAACGAGGGCACGCTGTTCTACATGCCGACCACGCTGCCCGGCCTGTCGGTGACCAAGGCCGCCGAGCTGCTGCAGACGCAGAACAAGATCATCAAGAGCTTCCCGGAAGTCGCTTCGGTCTTCGGCAAGGCCGGCCGCGCCCAGACGGCGACCGATCCGGCGCCGATGGAAATGTTCGAGACGGTGATCAACCTCAAGCCGGAATCCGAATGGCGAGCCGGCATGACCACCGACAAGCTGATCGCCGAACTCGACAAGGCGCTGCAATTCCCCGGCGTCGCCAATTCCTGGACGATGCCGATCAAGGCGCGCATCGACATGCTGTCCACCGGCATCCGCACGCCGATCGGCATCAAGGTTTTCGGCACCGATCTGGTTGAGATGGAGCGCCTGGCGCGCGAAATCGAAACGGTGGTCAAGGCCGTGCCGGGCACCAGCAGCGCCTTTGCCGAACGCATCACCGGCGGCTTCTACCTCGACATCGTGCCCGACCGCAACGCGCTGGCCCGCTACGGCCTGAGCGTCGGCGAACTGATGGACGTTGTTTCCGCAGCACTCGGTGGCGAAATGGTCACCACCACCGTCGAAGGCCGCGAACGCTTCGGCGTTACCGTGCGCTACCCGCGCGACCTGCGCAGCGACCCGCAAGCCATCGCCCGCGAGGTGCTGGTGCCGGTCTCCGGCGGCATGGGCGGCGAGGCATCGATGGTGCCCTTGGGGCAACTGGCCGAGGTCAAGATCACCACCGGCGCCCCGGCCATCCGCACCGAAAACGCCCTGCTCTCGGCCTACATCTACGTCGACATCCGCGACCGCGACATCGGCTCCTACGTCGCCGAGGCACGGGAAGCGGTCAATAAATCGGTCAAATTCACGCCCGGCACCTACGTCACGTGGAGTGGCCAGTTCGAATACATGGAGCGCGCTACGGCCAAACTCAAGGTCGTCGTGCCGATCACCCTGCTGATCATCTTCCTGCTCCTCTACCTCAACTTCCGGCGCATCACCGAAACGCTGATCGTCATGCTCTCGGTGCCCTTCGCGCTGGTCGGCGGCATCTGGCTGATGTGGCTGCTCGGCTACAACCTGTCGGTCGCCGCCGCCATCGGCTTCATTGCCCTGGCTGGTGTCGCGGCCGAAACCGGCGTCGTCATGCTGATCTATCTCGATCAGGCGTGGCGGGAAGTACAGGCGAAATGTTCCCAAGAAGGCCGGCCACCTCGGGCCACCGATCTCTACGCTGCCGTCATGGAAGGCGCCGTCGAACGCGTCCGCCCCAAGATGATGACCGTCACCGCCATCATGGCCGGCCTGTTGCCCATCCTGTGGGGCACCGGCACCGGCTCGGAAGTGATGAGCCGCATCGCCGCACCAATGGTCGGCGGCATGATTTCATCGACCGTGCTGACGCTGGCCGTGATTCCGGCGATTTACGCATTGATCAAGCAACGGCAACTGGCAAAATGAGCAACTGCGAGCGGGCGATTCCCGCAGCCATGACTACCGCGGCTAGTGCCACGGTCCACTGGAAAATTCCGCCGTTTTTGAAATAGTCGTCAAATGTCGGCAGGATAGGCATACACGCCGTCAGCTCGCTTGAGCGACCTGGCAATTCCCTGCCTGTCCAGCGGTCTTTTTTCAAGACTGCCGGCCATCCACGCCAGAGTGCCCCAGACCCGACGCAGGCTGGACAACCATCGCCCCGAAACAATAGCCAATGAAAGCAGTGTTTCGCTCTACAATTTGCAACGGATCGGCTGCTATTCACCAATGACCGACATCACCCAACCGAGCGTACATCATGAAAATTTCGACTCTATTTCTGGCCTTGCCCATCGTTCTCGCGCTGGTCGCCTGCGAGCAGAAGCCGGCCTCCACCACCGAGCAGATCAAGGATAAGGTGAATGACGCGCTCGACCGCCGCCCCAACGAGAAATTGAAAGATGCCGCGGAAGATATTCGTGATGGTGCAAAATCTGCCATCAAGGATCTCAAGGAAGCGACGAAGTAAGCGCTTCGCCCCGATACACCTGCCAGTTGCCGAGCATTCAGGCGTAGGGCCTCCAGGGATCAGCTCCCATGAAGGATTTTCTCGACTGGGTCTGGCCAATGCCTCCGGCCAGATAGAGCCGCGCGTCTGGCAATGTGCAAAACTGTCCACCATGGTAGCGGTTTCCCGTCTGATCCAATGTCCCTGAGATTGCACGATCCTGAGCACGACGCGCAATCCCGCGGTCAACCGGAAAAATTGCCCGAATTTCAATTACCGGCTATCCACTGCATTCGCCCCAACGTCAAGACGCAGCGCGAAAGTCACCTGCTGCGTCACCGTGACAAAAAAACCTGCAACAATGTTGGAACTTTTACCGAAAAAAAGCGTCCTGTCATAAAGGTCATGGAGACACTGACCCAAGGTAGGCAGATTGATATTCGTAAGCGTTGATCGGGGGGAAGACCTATGAAACGTACGCTGCTAACAGTCGCGACGCTAGTCGTTACGATAGCCACCAGTATCGGCATCATCCAGATGCAGCACCCGGGGGTCAGTGTTGCCCACGCCGACAGCACGCCGGCCACGGCTCCGCCTGCACCTTCGCATGCCATCCCTGAGGCATCCATCATCGATCAGGATGCCCCCTACATGGAGGCCTGCGCCCGTGAAGGACTCAACCAGTCCGAATGTGTCGGCCGCCTGATCTGGTTCAAGGCCACCGCCGGCAACGACCGCTTCCACACTTACACCTTCCAGCAGCGTATCGGCGTGCTGGTCGACTGGTTCCGCGTGCTGCGCGCTGATCAGCGTGATGACCGCTTCTGGGCCTGGGGCATCATCAACGACCCGTCCTGCTGCAAGCCGGGCGACCCTGACTGTCCGGCCAAATCGGCTGAGGAAACCTACGGCTTCGACTGGTGTCCGGGCGATGACGTACTGCTCAAATATGTGGGCAAGCCCGGCTATGTTGACCCGGCCTGCGGCCTCAAGGATGCGGCGCTCGATGCCGACGACCCGCATACCCAGGGTGGCAAGCTGGATCAGCGCGACTCGGCCTGTGACCTGAAGTTCGGCACCTCGACCGGGGCACTGGGCATCCGCAAGTTCCCCAACCCACGCTTCAACGCAGCCAAATGGCAGGCCCTGAACGGCGGCAATGCCAACTGGTCAGGCTTTGACGCCACCAAGGAGGCAACGACCGGTATCGAATCCGACTCCCGGGTCAGCAAGCTGGCCGATGCCTCGGTCGAGCCGCCCTTCCTGATCGGCACGGCCTGCGGCTCCTGCCATATCGCCTTCGATCCGACCAATCCACCGGCTGACCCGGCGCATCCAAAATGGGAAAACATCAAGGGTCTGATCGGCAACCAGTACACCCGCATGTCCGAACTGCTCACGTCCGGCATGTCGAAGAGCAGCCTTGAGTGGCAGATCTTCTCCCATGCCCGACCCGGCGTCACCGACACCTCGGCCATCTCGCATGACCAGGTGAACAACCCGGGGACCATCAACGCCCTGATCAACGTGGCCCAACGCCCTGTCTTCAAGGGCGAGATGGTCACCAAATGGCGCAAGGCCAACACCTGCGGCACCGAAAAGAATGAAGACAAATGCTGGTGCGAGCCTGGCCGCGAAGGCAAGTGCTGGGTGAAGAGTACCCGCGAAGACGATACGACGCCGGTCAACCTCGGTGGCCAGAAAGTCGTCCTGCCCGGCGTGCATCACATCCTGAAAGGCGGCGAGGATTCGATAGGCGCCCTTGAGGCGATCCAGCGTGTCTATTTCAATATCGGCTCCTGCTCGGAGCAATGCTGGGTCAATCACCTGACCGACACCCGGCAAATCGATCCCGAACAGCGCGGCTTCGGCCAGACACCCTTCGATATCGGCCAGTGCCGCCGCGATTGCCCGAATTTCCGGGCAGTCGAGGATCGCCTGCAGAACGTGCTCGACTTCTTCGCTTCGGCGGAGTCGGATGAGTCGGATCTTTACGCCGCACGCGCCAACCAGCGCAAGGCCATCAACCCGGCCGCCACCTACATGCCCGCCGATCTGGTTGCCGACCTGGAAAAGGAATTCGGCAAGGGCGCCGTTGGCCGCGGCCAGACAGTCTTTGCAGACAACTGCGCACGCTGCCATTCGAGCATTCCGGAAAGCACCGGCGGCCCATTCAAGAATCGCGACTTCGCTGCGCCGAACGATGCCCATCCGCGCAAGGTTCGCGCTGACTTCCTCGGCAATGACGAATCGACGCCAGTCACCGAAGTCGGCACCTTCCGCTGCCGTTCGCTGCACTCCAACCACAAGCCCGGCCATCTTTACATGGAATACGGCTCCGACACGCTGCACAAACGTCCGATCGTCGCCGATATTCCCGAGCGGAACGAGTTGAAGGATGGCGGCCGCGGCTACATGCGCAACGTCTCGCTGGTCAATGTCTGGGCCACCGCGCCGTTCATGCACAACAACGCCATCGGTCCTGAAATCTGCGGCAAGCCGGCCAACAAGGAAAACGATTTCCAACGTGCGCGCTACGTCGGCCCGGATGGCAAGCTGCTGCCCGAGCAACCCGACTGCGTGCGGTATGACCCGACAGTCGACGGCCGCTTCGATCTCTACAAGCGCTCGATGCATGAATTGCTGCACCCGAAGGAGCGCGGCAGCAAGCGCACGCTGACCAACGCAGATCTGGTACTTGATGTCGGTATCCGCCCGCTCGACGGCAAGACCGAGAAGCCGCTCGGTGGCTTCGGCCAGGTCAGGATTGCAGCAGGCGCCAGCGCCGGCTTCCTGAACGGCCTGGAGTACAAGGCGTTGGTCGGTGACCTGTTCCTCGCCAAACGCCGGCCGGAAGCGCTTGAAAAGGCCGGGCGCAAGGCTTTGCAGCCCACCTTGCTGGAGATGGCCGACGAGGTGCTGAAAAACCCCTCCCGCTTCGTCGAGATCCTGCGTGAAAAGCGCGACTTCCTCAGCGCCAATTACGAGACCTGCACCCAGGAGATCGAAAACGAGGGTCACCGCTTTGGCGAAGACCTCTCTGAAGCCGACAAGAAGGCGCTCACCGCCTTCCTCGCCACCCTTTAAGGCACGGGAGACCAGATCATGGGACTGCATACCTTCACCCCACGTACCGGCCTGATTGCGCTGGCCGCCATCACCCTGCTGGCGGCCTGCGCCAAGCAGGAACCGCCCACCATCAGCTTCGCGCCTTACAGCAAGGACTACCAGAGCAAAATGAGCCTGGCGCAGGTGGATTACAAATATCCGATTGCGCCGGCTGAACTGGCCAAGATCACGCCGGATTACCTGGCCAAACTGGACCAGGAGCAACTCGACCAGATCTACGCCCGGCTACCGGCCGGGCCCATCCCCGATGGCGCCTTTGACGGCCGCATCCTGTTGCCACGCGGCGAAAGCGGCAAGTTCAGGCTCTCCGAAATCGTCGGCGGTTTTACCGGCATGGGCCTGCACCTGAAAGGGCTGCTGATCGAGGATATTGGCGAAGCGCTCTGGCGCGGCAAGGTGTTCTTTCGCGATGAACGCGTATTGCGCAATCGCATCGACGACCTTTCCATCCTGAAGAAGATCGGGCTGGTTGAAGGTGAGCCGAAGAAGATGACCTACGGCGGCAAAGAAACCTGGCTGCTCTTTCCGGCCAAGCTGTATTGTGGCCAGAGCCTGCTCGATGCCCGGCGCGAGTCAATCATCATCGACTATTTCTTCACCGACGAAATCCCCGGCTATCAGGAGAATCCGGACTTTCTGGCAGGTCGCCGCGGCCTCAAGGTGCGTGACGAAATCCGTATGATCCGTCCCGGCTTCTATCTCGGCCGCGCCTATCTCGACCGCGCCTTTGCGCTCAATTTCACGCTGTACGACAAGGCCACCGACGAGAAATCGACCGAGGCCTTCGTCAAGACCGGCACGGTACAGCAGGACTGCTGGCC
>DAOLIO010000134.1:0-8386 GCA_035328505.1 Azonexus sp. | reverse complement strand
TGACGCAACAGGTCATTGACCGAGGCGTGCATGACTTCCGTGAAAGGCTGCGGGTAGAGACCCATCCACAGGGTGGCAATGGCCAGTACGCCCAAAATGGCGAACTCACGCATATTGATGTCTGACAACTCTGCAACGTGGTGATTGGCGACATCGCCAAAGACCACCCGCTTGTACATCCAAAGCGTGTAGGCAGCGCCGATAACCATCGAGCTGGCAGCCGCAAATGCCACCCAGAAATTAAACTTCACGGCACCCAGAATAACCATAAATTCGCCGACGAACCCGGAGGTCGCAGGCAACCCAGCGTTTGCCATGGAGAACAACATGAAAAGGGCTGCAAATTTCGGCATGGTATTGACCACACCGCCGTAATCCGCGATTTGGCGACTATGTACTCTGTCGTACATCACGCCAATACAGAAGAACATGGCACCTGAAACGAAGCCGTGGGAAACCATCTGGACCAAGGCACCCTCGATACCCATGGCGCTGAACATAAAGAAGCCCAAGGTAACAAAACCCATGTGTGCGATCGATGAATAGGCAACCAGCTTCTTCATGTCCTCTTGGACCAGCGCAACAAAACCGATGTAAACCACAGCGATCAGCGAGAGGCCCAGAACAAGCCCGGACAGTTCGTGTGAGGCATCAGGCAAGATTGGCAGGGAGAACCGCAGGAAACCATAGGCACCCAGCTTGAGGGCGATAGCAGCCAGAACGATGGAACCACCTGTAGGCGCTTCAACGTGCGCATCTGGCAACCAGGTATGCACTGGCCACATCGGGACCTTGACAGCAAAGGCAATCAGGAAGGCCAGGAAGAGCCAGATCTGCGATCCAAGCGGTATCGGCAATTTGTGCCACTCGAGAATCGAGAAGCTTCCGCCCGATTGAATGAACAGATACATCAATGCAAGGAGGAAAAGCAGAGAACCGAAAAGCGTATAGAGGAAGAACTTGAAGGCGGCGTAAACCCGCTTCGGACCACCCCAAACACCGATAATCAGATACAGGGGAATGAGTGAAGCTTCGAAAAAGACATAGAAGAGCACGCCATCAAGCGATGTGAAGATACCGTTCATCAAACCAGACATGATCAGGAAGGCTGCGTTGTACTGAGCAACCTTTGTCTGAATGACTTCCCAGCCGGCAGCAACGACGATGATGGTAATGAAGGCATTCAGGACCACAAATAGCATTGAAATACCATCCACGCCTAGATGGTAATTAATATTGAACCGTGGAATCCAAGTACTGAGTTCAACGAACTGCATGCCACCGTTGGCTATATCGAACCCCACCCAAAGCGGGAGCGTAATGAGGAAAGCCGCAACCGCTCCCGCCAGGGATAACATCCTGGCTAGCGGAGCATTCCGATCGCCGCCGGTGGTCAACACCACCAGACCAGCAAAAATCGGAATCCAGATTGCGAGAGATAGCAACGGGTAAGTCGACATGTTATTCCTTGCTTTTCTGCGAATTAGTCACGCTAGGCGCGGTTGATCCACAGGGTCATCAACACAAAAATGCCAATGATCATGGTGAAAGCGTAGTGATATACGTAACCGGTTTGGAAAAGGCGTGTTACTGAGGCGATCCATCCAACCATCTTGGCCGATCCATTGACAATGAGCCCGTCAATGATGGCGACGTCGCCACCACGCCAAAGCACCTTGCCAAGAAGTCGGGCACCACCGGCAAACACCATCTCGTTAAATTTATCGAAGTAGTATTTGTTTTCGAGCAAACTGTTGATGGCCGAGAAGCGACGCTGAATAGCCGCCGGAATGTCCGGACGCTTCATGTAGAAGAACCAGGACACCACTACACCGGACAAAGCCAGCAGGAACGGCAATGAAGTCAGGGAATGCACCCCCATGGCAACTGCACCATGAAACTCTTCTGCAAGATGCTCCATAGCAGGGTGCGCTTCAGCATTGATGAAGATGACCCCTTTGAAATAGTCGCCATAAAGCATGGGTTCTATGGCTATGAAACCAATGAACATCGATGGAATAGCCAGCAATACCAGCGGCAACGTTACCACCCAGGGGGTTTCGTGCGGCTTCTGACCAGGTGCAAGTCCATGATGGTGATCATGAGTGGCCTCCTCATCATCATGGTCGCCGTGATGGTCATGATGGTGTGCATCATGTGCCTTACCGAACCGCTCTTCGCCATGAAAAACGAGGAAGTACATGCGGAAAGAGTAGAACGCGGTAATAAACACACCCGCCAGCACTGCATAATAGGCAAATGCTGCACCTGGCTGTCCATGATGATAGGCAACTTGAGCAGCCTCAATAATGGAGTCCTTGGAGTAAAAGCCTGACAGGAAGGGCGTTCCAATCAGTGCAAGCGAACCAACAAGTGAGGTAATCCAAGTAATCGGCATGTACTTGCGTAGCCCGCCCATGTTGCGGATATCCTGATCATGGTGCATTCCGATAATCACAGAACCGGCACCAAGGAACAATAGCGCCTTGAAGAAGGCATGGGTCATCAGATGGAAGATGGCGACCGAATAGGCAGAGGCACCCAATGCAACTGTCATGTAGCCAAGTTGCGATAGCGTTGAGTAGGCAACCACGCGCTTGATATCGTTCTGGATGATGCCCAGGAAACCCATGAACAACGCAGTAATCGCACCAATAACGATGACGAAAGACAGTGCAGTCGTTGTAAGCTCGAACAGCGGGGACATCCGTGCAACCATGAATATACCGGCCGTCACCATCGTCGCAGCGTGAATCAGCGCCGAGATTGGAGTCGGGCCTTCCATCGAATCGGGCAGCCAAACATGCAACGGAACCTGAGCGGATTTACCCATCGCCCCGATAAACAAACAGATGCAGGTAACCGTCATTAGCGACCAGTCGGCAGCTCCCCATATGTTGATCATCGTCGACGCAAACTCTGGGGATTTCTCGAAGACTGTCTTGTAATCAAGGGTACCAAAATGAGCCAAAACCAAGCCGATGCCCAGGATGAAGCCGAAGTCACCAACACGATTCACCAAGAAGGCTTTCATGTTGGCAAATATTGCTGTCGGACGGGTGTACCAGAAGCCGATCAACAGATACGAAACCAGACCGACCGCTTCCCAACCAAAGAAGAGCTGCATGAAGTTGTTGCTCATCACCAGCATCAGCATGGAGAAGGTAAACAACGAGATGTAGCTGAAGAAGCGGTTGTAACCCGGATCTTCCTGCATGTAGCCAATGGTGTAAATATGAACCATCAGGGACACAAAGGTGACGACCAGCATCATCGTGGTAGTCAGCGTGTCGATCAGGAATCCAACTTCAAACTTGTAGTCACCACTGGTCAGCCAAGTATAGACCGCCCCGTTATAAGTGTGCCCGGCTTGGACATCCTTGAAAATAATGACCGAAGTGATGAAGGCGATGGCAACACCGGCGATGGTGGCGGTATGTGCCACCCAGCGCGGAATTACCCGACAGAACAAGCCGGCGATCATGGCACCAATTAGCGGCGCCATGGGAACGAGCAGGTAGAGTTTTTGCATTTCCATGTTTAACCCTTCAGGCTGCCCAGGTCATCCACATGGATGCTCTTGAGGTTACGGAACAGCACGATCAGAATGGCCAGACCGATGGCCGATTCAGCGGCGGCCACAGTCAGGATGAAGAAGACGAAAATCTGACCGGAGAGATCCTGAAGATAGTGGGAAAACGCCACGAAATTCATGTTGACCGCGAGCAGCATCAACTCGATGGCCATCAGCAGCACTAGCAGATTTTTCCTGTTCAGGAAGATGCCGACCACGCTGATCGCGAAAAGTATCGCGCCCAGAATCAGGAAGTGGGAGAGTGAGAGAGTTAGCATTGTTTCCCCGGGGTTCAGTCTTTTTCAACCGGCATCTGCAGGACGCGGACGCGATCCTTCGCCTTGACGAAGACCTGCTGGTTCGGGTTGGTATACTTGGACTTCTTCGGACCGCGATAAGTCAGCACGATCGCCGCGATCATGCCAACGAGCAGGATGAGAGACGCCAATTCGAACGGAAAGACATAGTCGGTGAACATCAAAGCACCGATACTCTTGGTGTTTGACACGCCCGCAGGTACCAACGCATCAGCAGCAGGAATCTGGAAGTATTTGCTACCAAGCACCAAGCTCATTTCCAGTGCCATCAGCAACCCCAGCAATGCGCCAAGCGGGAGATAACTCCAGAACCCTTGCCGAATGCGGTCCATATTGATGTCCAACATCATAACGACAAACAGGAATAAAACCATCACGGCGCCCACATAGACGAGGATGATCGCGATGGCCAGAAACTCAGCTTGCAACAACGCCCATATTCCGCCACAAGTAAAAAAGGCAAGAATTAGGTGCAATGCCGCATGAACGGGATTGCGCGCGGTGATGACACGCAGACCCGCAAAGACCAGAATCGCAGACAAAAAATAGAAAACGGCGGTTTGAAAATCCATTGCTAGCACCTGTTATCGGTAAGAAGCGTCAAGTTCGCGATCCTTGGCGATCTGCGCCTCGTAACGGTCACCGTTGGCAAGCAACATCTGCTTGGTGTAATACAGATCACCGCGCTTTTCGCCGTGGTATTCGAAAACTCTCGTCTCGACGATTGCATCAACTGGGCAAGCTTCTTCGCAGAAACCACAGAAAATACACTTGGTAAGATCGATGTCATATCGAGTGGTGCGGCGCGATCCATCGTCACGTGGTTCGGCCTCGATCGTAATTGCGAGAGCAGGACACACAGCCTCGCAAAGTTTGCATGCAATACAGCGCTCTTCACCGTTAGGATAGCGACGCAGGGCGTGCAACCCCCGAAATCGGAAGCTTTGCGGTGTCTTTTCTTCCGGATATTGAACGGTGATCTTGCGAGCAAAGAAGTATTTACCCGTGACCGACATGCCCTTCAACAATTCCTTGAGGAAGAGGCTGTTGAAGATTTCCTTCATCGAACCCATTAGTCTCTCCTCACTTCCATATATTCAGAGGCGACATCATCCAGACGCCGACGACAACCAGCCAGATCAGACAGATCGGCACGAATACTTTCCAGCCCAGACGCATCAACTGATCGTAGCGATAGCGGGGGAACGTCGCCCGGAACCACAGGAACAGAAAGAGAATTGCCGACATCTTGGCAAATAGCCAAAGGATGCCATCCGGCAGGAACCCAACAGGAGAAAGCCAGCCGCCGAGGAACATGATGGAGGTCAATGCTGAAACCAGAATCATGTTGGCGTATTCCGCCAAGAAGAAGACCGCGAAGGCCATACCGGAGTATTCAACGTGGAAACCGGCAACGATTTCGGATTCGCCTTCAGCAACGTCGAATGGCGCACGGTTCGTTTCAGCCACTCCGGAAATTAGATAGACAAGGAACATCGGGAACAGCGGCAGCCAGTTCCAGGAGAGGAAACTCAAGCCCCAGCCGGCAAACACGCCTTTATCCTGAATATTGACGATCTCAACCAAATTCAGGCTGTTGGAAACCATCAGCACACAGATCAGCGAGAATCCCATGGAGATTTCGTAGGAAACCATCTGGGCCGCCGAGCGCATGGCACCAAGGAAAGCGTATTTGGAGTTGGAAGCCCAACCAGACAGGATAATCCCGTACACCCCCATCGAAGTGATGGCCATGATGTAGAGCAAACTGGCGTCAATATTCGCCAGAACCAGTGAGTCGGTAAAAGGCACCACCGCCCAAGCAGCTAGCGCTGGCGCAATGGCTAGCATCGGGGCTATAACGAAGATGCCCTTATTGGCCGTGCTCGGAACGATGATTTCCTTCATCAACAGCTTCAGGCCGTCAGCGATTGGCTGGATCAAGCCCCATGGCCCAACCCGGTTTGGGCCGATGCGAACCTGCATGTAGCCGATAACCTTACGTTCGAAGTAGGTCAGATAAGCGACACCCAACATCATCGGAGCGACGATCAGGACAATCTTGATCAGGGTCCATACAGCAGGCCAGGCACCGCCGAAAATCCCTGTACCGAAGTTCATTAGTGCGTCCATTTATGCACGCTCCACGGAAATCGAGCCGAACATCTCGCCCAGCATCGCAGTACTTGCATGTGCAGCAGACACGCGAACACAACCGTTCGGCACATTGTTGTCGGTCTTGGCTACCAGCACTGCCTCACCAGCCCCCTGCCTAACGCGAACCTGCGCCTTCTCGGCGACACCAACCTGCGCCAGAGTCTGCTCATTCATACGGGCAGTCGGGGCTACAGCGTCAGCTGTTTGTTGTAGCGCTGGGGCACGCCGAGACATAGGATCGGCGAAGTTGATCGGCACATCGGCGATACGTTGCAGATCGTTGGAAGCCACATCCGGAAGAGAAATCGTAACCCCGTTCAGTTCGTTGCTCAAACCCGATACGAATTCGATACCCTTACCAAGCACCTCGTCGCGGACTTCTTCGCTGGAGTTGTAAGCAAAAGCGTCCAGATTCAGCACATTGCCCAGCACTCGAAGCAGTTTCCAGGCCGGACGTGCATCGCCCCGCGCCTTGACCACTCCGTTGAAACTCTGGATCCGCCCTTCGGTGTTGATGAAGGTGCCCGATGTTTCGGTGTAGGGAGAAATTGGCAACATTACGTCGGCAAACTCCAAAGCCGGCGAATGCTTGAAAGCAGACATATAAACCACTAGGCTGGCCTGCTTGAGCGCTGCCAGCACCAATTGCGGATTTGCACAATCAAATTCTGGCTCGATACCCATCAGGACATACGCTTTACGCGGCTGCTCAAACATCTGTCGAGCATTGGCGCCGGACGGTAGCGCCGAGGACATGTGCGCGCCGACAGTATTTGCGCCTTCCCCGAGAAAACCAACTGTAGCGCCGGTTAGCTTGCCAAGTTCCAGCGCCAGAGTGTGAATTTGTGCGGCATCAGCAGACTGGGTGGCAACATTGCCGAGGAAGACTGCACGCTTTTCGCCTTCAACCAGGCTTTGCGCCATCTTCTTGCTCGTCTCGCAGACTTCGGACGATTCGGTACCAGCCGGTAGTGCAACGCCCTTGATCTCTGCGGCGGCCTTGACGACGGCAGCCAGCGCCGAGGCCAACCGGGCTGGCGCAACTGTCAAGCGAGCATGCAGATTGATCAGTTGATCGTCACCAGTGACCGACAGCAGGCTGACTTTTGTGTATTTCTTGGCCGCCTGACGCAGACGCTGAGCGATCAACGGATGATCCTTGCGCAGGAAGGAACCAACCACCAATGCACCATCAAGGTCCGCAATTTCGGCCAAGCGCATACCCAGCCAAGGAGCACCGGCACGCTTGAAATCAGAGGAGAAATCAATCTGGCGTGGACGGAAATCAATGTTGCTGCTGCCAAGGCCCTTCATGACCTTGCCGAGGAGGAAGAGTTCTTCAACTGTCGAGCTTTGTGCGGCAAGCGCAGCAATTGCGTCACCGCCATGCTCCCGGGACACATCCTTCAAGCCATGGGCCACGTAGTCCAGAGCGACATTCCAGTCAACTTCCTTCCACTCGCCGCCCTGTTTGACCATAGGCCTGGTCAGACGCTCGTCAGAGTTCAGCGCCTGATACGAGAATCGCTCCTTGTCGGAGATCCAGCACTCGTTAACTTCTTCATTTTCACGCGGCAACACACGCATCACATTATCGTGCTTGACCTGAACAACCAGATTGGCACCGACTGAATCGTGCGGACTGACCGACTTGCGACGCTGCAGCTCCCAGGAGCGGGCGGTATAGCGGAAAGGCTTGGAAGTCAGCGCGCCGACCGGGCAAAGGTCGATCATGTTGCCCGACAACTCTGAATCCACCGAGCGACCGACGAAGGTCGTGATCTCGGAATGCATGTTTCGATTGGCCATACCGAGTTCCATGATGCCGCCGATTTCCTGACCGAAGCGAACGCAACGGGTGCAGTGGATACAACGGCTCATTTCTTCCATGGAGATCAGCGGACCGACGCTCTTGTGGAAAACGACGTGCTTCTCTTCGCTATAGCGACTCTTCATCGGGCCGTAACCAACGGACATGTCCTGCAACTGGCACTCACCGCCCTGATCGCAGATCGGGCAATCTAGCGGGTGGTTGATCAGCAGGAATTCCATCACCCCCTTCTGCGCCTTGACGGCCAGTTCGGAGTGGGTAAAGACCTTCATGCCGTTGGTCACCGGCGTTGCGCAGGCCGGCAACGGCTTCGGTGCCTTCTCTACCTGCACAAGACACATGCGGCAGTTGGCGGCGATCGAAAGTTTCTTGTGGTAGCAAAAATGCGGAATATATACCCCGACCTGCTGCGCGGCATCCATCACCGTGCTGCCATCAGGTACTTGCGCTTTCTTGCCGTCGATTTCGATTTCTAGCATGTCGCTACCTTGTAGCCAGTTCTTTCGT
>DAOLIO010000133.1:0-8442 GCA_035328505.1 Azonexus sp. | reverse complement strand
GCGGCCATTGTCGCCTCGGTGATTGCTGACTGGGTCTGGTATGCCGCCGGCAAGGCGTTTGGTTATCGGGTGCTGGCTGGCTTGTGCAAGCTGTCGCTCAATCCGGCTTCATGTGTCAGTCAGACCGAGGCGCGTTTCCTGCGCTGGGGTATTTCGTCGTTGGTCATCGCCAAATTCATCCCGGGTTTCTCCACGGTGGCACCGCCGATTGCCGGTGCCTTGCGCATGCGATTGCCCGGGTTTTTGCTCGCTGCGGCGGCGGGTGCGAGCCTGTGGGCAGGACTGGCGCTCGCCGCCGGCTGGTTGATGCGCGATGCCGTGCAGGCGGCGATGAGTTCCCTTGAGCAACGCCTCGGGCAGGCCACGCCGATCGTGTTGGGAGTGATCGGGATCTGGTTGGGCTGGAAGCTGTGGCAAAACTATCGTTTCAAGAAATTCAGCAGCATTCCCCACATTACGGTCGACGAACTGATCACGGCCATGAACGGTGAATCGCGTCCCTTGCTGCTCGACCTGCGGGGGGCGACGATGATTGCCGAAACCGGGCCCATTCCGGGCGCCGTCGTCGCCGAGCATGACTTTCTGCGCGATGCCGTGGGCGATTGGCCCAAGCACCGGCCCATCGTGACCCTGTGCGCCTGCCCGGAGGATGCCGGCGCGATTCAGGCGGCGCGCCGCTTGCGCGAAGATGGCTATCAATCGGTCAGGCCGTTGGCCGGCGGCTACGATGCCTGGATGGCGGCGGAGAAAAAATGAGCGTGCCGCGCATTCTCGGCATCGACCCCGGCCTGCGGGTAACCGGGTTTGGCGTCATCGAGCTGCAGGGCAAGCAGCTGGTTTATGTGGCCAGCGGCTGCATCAAGTCGAATGACAAGGCGTCATTGCCGGATCGTATCCGGACCTTGTTCGCCGGGATCAGCGAAGTCATCGCGACCTACCAGCCGAATCAGGCGGCGGTGGAAAAGGTGTTCGTCAACGTCAATCCGCAATCGACCTTGCTGCTCGGTCAGGCGCGAGGTGCGGCGATCAGCGCGCTGGTCCATGCCGCGCTGCCGGTGGCTGAATACACGGCGTTGCAGACCAAGCAGGCGGTCGTCGGGCACGGCAAGGCGGCCAAGGAGCAGGTGCAGGAGATGGTTATCCGGCTGTTGAATCTGCCCGGCGCACCGACGGCGGACGCTGCCGACGCCCTGGCTTGCGCCATTTGTCACGCGCATGGTGGCCAGGGTTTGGGGGCGATGGCGACGGCCGGGTATCGTGTTCGTGGCGGGCGACTGATAGGATGATAAGCTGTGTAGAATTACAGTGCTTTTATCAGAAAGAGATCACCCTGACATGATCGGAAGATTGACCGGTATCCTCGCCGAAAAGAACCCGCCGCAGATCGTGATTGATGTGAATGGCGTCGGCTACGAGCTCGATGTGCCGATGAGCACTTTTTACAATCTGCCGGCGGCCGGCGAGCAGGCCAAGTTGCTGACGCATTTCGCGGTGCGTGACGATGGACATTATCTGTACGGTTTCCTGAGCGAAGCGGAACGCTTTGCTTTCCGCCAGTTGCTGAAAGTCTCCGGCATCGGCGCCCGTACCGCGCTGTCGGTGCTGTCCGGCCTCTCGGTCGGCGATCTGGCCGCTGCCGTGGCGCAACAGGAACTGGGCCGGCTGATCAAGATTCCCGGTATCGGCAAGAAGACGGCCGAACGCCTGCTGCTCGAACTGAAGGGCAAACTGGCAGATGCCACCGGTGTTTCGCTGCATGCTGCGGTCGATGACAGCAAGCAGGACATTTCCAACGCCCTGCTCGCCCTCGGCTACAACGAGAAGGAAGCCGCCTCGGCCATGAAGCAGTTGCCCGCCGATATCGGTACCGCCGACGGCATCCGGGCGGCACTCAAGCTGTTGTCCAAAGCCTGATTCGATGTTCAGCGAAGAGAATCCCAAGCGTCTGGCCCAGGTTGCACTGATTGCGTTGCTGATTGTGGGCTGCGTCTCGGTGCTGTTGCCGTTTATCGGCGCGGTGCTGTTTTCTTTCGTGATCTGGATGTGTACCTGGCGTATCTATTCGGAAAAGCTTCTGCCTCGTTTGGGTGGGCGCAATTCGGTGGGTGCTTCGTTGATGACGCTGTTGCTGGTGCTGGTCATGCTGCTGCCCACGCTTTTCCTTTCCGGCTCGCTGGCCAATGGTGCCGACAGCTTCATCGCCTTCGCCCGGCAATACATTTCCCAGGGCATGCCGACCGACCCGCCTGCGTTCCTCAGTGGATTGCCGCTGGTGGGGACGGATATTGACGAGACCTGGCATCGACTGGCCGGTGATCGGGAAGAACTGAATGGCCTGATCAAGCAGTTGCTGGCCCCCGCCCGTCAGTTATTGCTGGCACTGGGAGGCATTGCCGCGAATGGCCTGCTGCAGATGGCGTTGGTCCTTTTTGTTTTATTTTTCCTGTATCGCGACGGACAAGCCGTCGCCAATGCCTTGTATACCGCCGGGCGTAAACTGGGTGGCGATCTGGGCGAAGAAATGCTCGACATGGCTCGCAACACCGTGGTTGGCGTCATGCTCGGCATTGTGGGGACGGCCGCTGCCCAAGGGGCTGTGGCGATGATCGGTTTTCTGATCGCGGGGGTGCCGGCGGCAGTCCTGCTGGGTTGTGCCACCTTTTTCCTGTCGATGATTCCGATCGGACCGCCATTGATCTGGGGCGGCGCGGCAGCCTGGCTGTACAACGAAGGGCAGACCGGCTGGGCTATTTTCATGGTGCTCTACGGTCTGTTGATCATCAGCAGCATCGATAACTTTGTAAAACCGATCCTGATTGCGCGCGGTGCCGGCATTTCCATTCTGCTGATTGCGCTCGGCGTGCTCGGAGGTGTGCTGGTGTTCGGTTTTATCGGCATCTTTCTCGGGCCGGTGCTGCTGGCGCTGGGACACATGCTGTTTGATCGATGGACCCGCGAGGAGCTCCCCTCATGATCGAAACCGACAAGCTGATGCCCTCGACCACCGATTCCAGGCTGATTCCCGCGGTCGACCGGATAATTGCCCCGAATTCGAAATCTGCGCAGGAAGAGGCGCTGGAGCGCGCCCTGCGTCCCAAGCGGCTGGCCGACTACACCGGTCAGGTCAAGATACGTGAACAGCTGGAAATCTTCATCCAAGCTGCCCGCAATCGCCAGGAATCGCTCGACCACGTGCTGCTCTTTGGACCACCCGGCCTGGGCAAGACGACATTGGCGCACATTGTTGCCGCTGAAATGGGGGTCAATTTGCGCCAGACCTCCGGCCCGGTGCTGGAGCGGGCCGGCGACCTGGCGGCCATCCTGACCAATCTGGAACCGCACGACGTGCTGTTCATCGATGAAATTCACCGCCTCAGCCCGGTCGTCGAGGAAATTCTTTACCCCGCGCTGGAAGACTTCCAGATCGACATCATGATCGGCGAAGGTCCGGCGGCGCGCTCGGTGAAACTGGATCTGCCGCCGTTCACGCTGGTCGGCGCGACGACGCGTGCCGGCATGTTGACCAACCCGCTGCGCGATCGCTTCGGCATCGTCGCCCGCCTTGAGTTCTACACGGCGGAAGAGTTGACGAGCATCGTTTCCCGCTCGGCCTCGCTGCTCAATGCGCCGATCGATCCGGAGGGTGCCTTCGAAATCGCCAAGCGCTCCCGCGGCACCCCTCGCATCGCCAACCGCCTGTTGCGCCGCGTTCGTGATTTTGCCGAGGTCAAGGCCGACGGCAACATCACCCGCAAAGTGGCCGATGCCGCGCTGCTGATGCTCGACGTTGACCCGGCCGGGCTGGATGTCATGGACCGCAAGCTGCTGTCTGCCATCATCGACAAGTTCGGCGGCGGCCCGGTGGGCGTGGACAACATCGCGGCCGCCATCGGCGAAGCGCGTGACACCATCGAGGACGTACTCGAACCCTACCTGATCCAGCAAGGCTACCTGCAGCGCACGCTGCGCGGTCGTATCGCCACATCGGCGGTCTATCGTCACCTGGGCCTGGCGGAGCCGAACAGTGCCATTGTCCGTGACCTGCTCGCCGACGAATAAAGGCTTTCTCGGCGGTCCACCATCCCGGGCTATCATGCGTTAATCAAGCTTCATCCCGGGAGGTATTCATGAAGAAACTGCTCGTTGCCGGCACCTTGGCTGCCGTAGTTGGCGTTGCGCAAGCCTTTTGCGGCTTTTACGTCGGCAAGGCAGATGCCAATCTGTTCAATGAAGCCTCACAGGTGATCGTCGTTCGCGATGGCGACAAGACTGTCGTCAGCATGCTCAATGACTACAAGGGCGAGCTCAAGGAGTTTGCCATTGTCGTGCCGGTGCCCGCCGTGCTGCAAAAGGGGCAGATCAACGTGGGCGACAAAAGGACCTTTGATCGTCTTGACGCCTACTCCGCACCCCGCCTGGCAGAATATTACGACCCCAATCCCTGTGACCGCCGCATGTATGAAATGATGCGCAAGGACGCCGTGGGCGCTGCGGTGCCCGCTGCCGCGCCGGTACAGCAATCAGCCAGGGCGCTGGGGGTCACTGTCGAGGCAAGTTATTCGGTGGGTGAATACGATATCGTGATCCTTTCGGCGACGCAGTCGGATGGTCTCGAAACCTGGCTCCGGCAGAGCGGCTACCGCATCCCGGCCAATTCGGCCAAGGCGCTGGCGCCCTACATCCGCCAGAACATGAAGTTTTTCGTGGCCAAAGTGAATCTCGCGGAACAGGCCAGGACCGGCTATCAAATGCTGCGTCCCTTGCAGTTCGCCTATGAATCGGAGAAATTCATGCTGCCGATCCGCCTTGGCATGGCCAATGCCCGCGGTCCGCAGGACTTGATTGTCTATATGCTGACCAAGAATGGCCGTGTTGAGACCAGCAATTACCGGACGGTGAAATTGCCGGCGAACATGGACCTCCCTGTGTTCTTGAAGCAAGGCGATGAGTTCCGCAACTTCTACAAGGCCATGTTCGGCGAACAGGCGAAAAAAGAAGGCTATCGTGCGGTCTTCACCGAGTATTTCTGGGATATGGGCTGGTGTGATCCGTGTGCCGCCGATCCCTTGTCGTCCGATGAATTGCGCAAGGCAGGGGTTTTCTGGGCTGGCATGCCGAATGGCGATGCTCGCCCGGTGCCCATGCCTGTCCAGCCCGGCATCATGCCGCGTTCCCCGATGCCCGGTGGCGCCCAGCCAGTGATGTTGACCCGACTGCATGTTCGCTACACGCCGGAAACTTTCCCGGAAGACTTGATGTTCCAGGAAACCAAGGATAGACAGAACTTCCAGACCCGCTATGTGCTGCGCCATCCGGCCAAAGTCGAGCCGGAAGCCTGTCCGGAGGCCAAAGCCTATCTTGAGGGCGTCAAGCGTCGTCAGGAGCAGGAGGCGCAGCAGTTTGCGACGCTCACCGGAGGCGACATCAACGATATCCGCCAGCGCCTGACACTGCCGCCCATGCCACCCCAAAAACCATGGTGGGATGGTTTGTGGGGCAGTGGCGCGGGGAAATAAGGACCTGGCGCCGGTCAACTGCGGTGGATGCCCGCCTTTTTCAGATTGGCTTTCAGGCAGCGCTGCTGACCCTCGGCGTGCTGCTTCGCGATTTCAGTCTGTTGCCGCTGCAGATGGCGTTGGCGCTTGCGTCGGCGGTGGTCACGCAGGCTTTCTGGTTGCGGGTTTTCAGGTTGCAGGGCGTCGGCTACCTGAGTCCGTTGATTACCGGATTTGGGCTTTCCCTGTTGCTGCGCGCCGATAGTTTCTGGTTGCATCCGCTGGTCGCCTGCCTGGCGATCAGCGGAAAATTCCTGATCCGCATCCGAGGCAAACATGTGTTCAACCCTGCTGCGTTTGGGGTGGGCCTCGCCTTGCTGGGATTGCCCGGGGCCTGGGTATCACCCGGACAGTGGGACAGCGATCTCGGTCTGGCGGTTTGGTTGATCGGACTCGGCGCGCTGGTCGCGCAGCGAGCCCGGCGCGATGATGCTGCATTTTTGTTTTTAGGCACTTTTCTCGGGTTGACCGCAGCAAGGCTGTTTTACCTTGGCCATACGCTTGGGCGAGGCTGGGAAATCTGGTGCCATCAGGCATTGAACGGTGCACTGCTGCTGTTCGCCTTTTTCATGATTTCCGACCCGATGACCCTGCCCGATCGACCACTGGCCCGGCGTTTACATGTTGTCGCGGTAGCTGCCGCCGCCTTCTGCTGGCAATTCTTGTACTACCGTCCCAATGGTGCCTTGTGGGCCTTGTTGTGCCTGTCACCGCTGGTACCCTTGTGGGACTGGATCTGGCCGGGAAAACCTTACAACTGGCATGGAAACAGATCGTTACAAAACAATGTTGCGGCGCAAGGTAAAATTCCGGGATGAAATACGAGCCCAAGCCCAACGCTTTCACCATACCGGTCCGCGTCTATTACGAGGATACGGATGCCGGTGGCGTCGTTTACTACGCAAATTACCTGAAGTTCTTCGAACGTTGCCGTACTGAATGGATGCGTTTTGCCGGCCATGACCAGTCGGCGCTGGCGTCCGAAGCGGGTATCGGCTTCGTGGCGCGCAAGGCGAGTGTCGAATATTTGAAGCCGGCCAGGCTCGATGACGAACTGGTGGTTGGTCTTGAGGTTGAAAAGCTGACCCGTGTCCGTGTGGTTTTCCGCCAGCATGTCCGGCGCGGCGACGTCGAACTGGTCACCGGCACCGTCGAAATCGCCTGCGTCAATATGTCCACCATGACCCCGTCTGCCATCCCTGATTTTCTGCACCAAAAACTGGAAGCGCTGAAATGAACGTCACCCAGGATATGTCCATCCTCCATCTGATTCTCCAGGCCAGCGCGGTCGTGCAAGCTGTCATGGCGCTGCTGGCGGGCGTTTCCTTCATGTCCTGGTACTACATTTTCATGAAGCTGTTTACGGTCAAGCTGGCCCGCGAAAAGACCGAGACCTTCGAGCGTGATTTCTGGTCCGGCGGCGATCTCAATAACCTCTTCAACAGCGCGGTGAATGATCGTCACCACGCCGGTTCCATGGAGCGCATTTTCGAGGCTGGGTTCCGCGAATTCACCAAGCTCAAGGGCCAGAAGAACCTCGACTCCAAAGATATCGTCGACGGTTCGCGTCGCGCCATGCGTGCAACCTATCAGCGCGAGATGGATTCGCTCGAGTCGCACCTCTCCTTCCTCGCTTCGGTTGGCTCGGTCAGTCCGTACATTGGTTTGTTCGGTACCGTCTGGGGCATCATGCACGCATTCCGCGGCCTGTCGAATGTCGGTCAGGCCACGCTCGCTTCAGTCGCGCCCGGCATTGCCGAAGCGCTGGTGGCGACGGCGATCGGCCTGTTTGCTGCCATTCCGGCCGTGCTGGCGTACAACCGCTTCTCGCATGACATCGACCGCCTTGCCACGCACTACGAGTCGTTCATGGAAGAATTTTCCAACATTCTGCAACGGCAGATGCGTTAAGCCATGCGCCAGCGTCGTCTAAAAAGCGAAATCAACGTTGTTCCCTACATCGACGTCATGCTGGTCCTGCTCGTCATTTTCATGGTGGCGACGCCGATGATGACAACCGGCTCGGTCGATCTGCCGGCTTCCGGTACTGCCCCGCAGAAGCCGGACAAGTACGTCAAGGTGCAGATCAAGGATGATGGCAGCCTTTCCGTGTTCAACATCAAGGGTGATGAAACCAAACTGAAGGGCATCAAGGAGTTGAAGACTGAGCTGGCAGCTTTGAAGCAGGCTGATGACAAGACGCCAATCCTGATTGCCGGCGCCAAGGAAACGCAATACAAAAACGTCATCGAAGTGCTGGATGAGGCCAAACGAGCCGGATTTCAGAAGGTCGGCCTGGAAACCGCCGCCGGCAAATAGCATTCATGATTCTCGACAGACCCGAAGAACCCGGCAAGAAATACGCATTGACGTACACCATTCTGGTGCACGTCGGGCTGATCGTCGCGCTCTTCCTGGGGGTGCAATGGAAGCGCAGTGCACCTGAGGTGATGGAGGTCGAGTTGTGGTCAGCCACCCCCAAGGCGGCCACCTATGTACCGCCACCCCCGCCGCCGCCGCCCGAGGTCAAACCTGAACCGAAGCCGATCCCCAAGGTTGAACCGAAACCCGAACCGGTACTGAAAAAACCGGATATCGCGATCAAGGAAGAAAAGAAAAAGCCGGAGCCGAAAAAGCCGGAGCCCAAGCCCGAGCCACCCAAGCCGGAACCGAAAAAGCCGGAACCAAAGAAGCCGGAACCCAAGCCGGAAGTTAAACCGCAGCCCAAGGTGCCGGATTTCAGCAAAGAGTTGTCGCGTGAAACTGCAGAGCTGAAACCTCGTCCGAATCCAAGTACCCAGCATATGGCCAATGCCGCCGCTGCCGAAGCTGAGCAGCGGGCATCGTCGAACAAGCGGGGAATGGCTGATTACGCCAACAAGATTCG